>PHFO01000028.1 GCA_002861535.1 Cyanobacteria bacterium M5B4
ACTGAAGGATTACCCTGGCTTTCAACTGCGTTATGTAGACCCGATCGGGCGTACCCCTGGCTCAGGCACTGGCATTCAAATGGTAATCGATCGTCAGTTATCTTTTTCCCAATCTTCTCGATCGTTGAGTGATAAAGACCAAGAAAAAGCTAGACTAAGAGGATTCAAGCTATTACAAAGGGATGTGGCGATTGACGGTTTAGCTATTGCGGTCAATCACAGCTTACCCGTGAAAGGCATTACTATAGAAGAGTTACGGAACATTTACTTGGGCAAGATCACCAACTGGAAGGAAATAGGAGGGCCAGACCTACGGATTACCCCCTATTCACGGCGCTTGAGCGATGGTGGCACAGTAGAGTTTTTCTGGGAATATGTTTTAGATAAGCAAGAGTTTGGCAGTAACGTCAAGTTTATTTACAGTACGACCCCTGCTCTGAGAGACGTGAGTAATGACCCAGGCGGAATTTACTACGCCACTGCTCCAGAAATTGTGCCCCAGTGTACTGTCAAGTCCTTACCAATCGGGCGTCAGCCTGGAAAGTATATTGCCCCCTATACGGACCCCTATGTACCTCCTAGTAGCTGTCCGCAAGAACGTAATACCCTCAACTATTCTGCTTTTAGAAGTGGCGATTATCCGATCACGCGGAAACTGTTTGTCATTATCAGGGATGAAAATACGATCGATCGGGCGGCGGGGGAATTCTACACAGAATGGCTACTCAGTCCCAGGGGGCAAGAACTGATTGCGAAAGCAGGATATGTGCCCCTGCGTTAATATCCGTAAATTCAAGCGCAGTGTCGCGGAAAACCCGTTAATATTAGGATATAAGTTAATTTTTTCTGCTCTATGGATACAATGCAGAACTTCCTGCGCCAGAGGTTGCTAGCTACTAAAAAGTGCCCCCAATGCTATTTGGAAAGTGTGAATCTTGTCTATGCCAGTTTGAGCGGAGCGGAGCTAGAGGAAGCTAATCTCTGTGGCGCAAACCTAAGTAATGCGGATTTGAGGGAAGCCTGCCTGCGTAACGCAGAGATGATTTACGTTACCCTGATTAGTACCTATTTGATCGGAGCTGACCTCTCAGGGGCGGACATGACGGGAGCCAACCTCGTGGGGGCAAACTTGCGTTGCGCCAATCTGACTGATACTGACTTAAAGGGAGCTGATCTGCGAGAAACAGTGCTGCGAAATACTAACTTGACGCGCACGAATTTAAGTGGTGCTAACCTCACAGCGGCTGATCTTATCTATGGTTTGTTAGAGGGGGCAAACCTACAACAGGCGACCCTGCGGGATGTAGATTTGATCTTCGCAACTTTGCGGGGGGCTGATCTGCGGGAAGCAAATTTAAGTGGGGCAAATTTAAGTGGGGCAAATCTCCAGGGGGCGAACCTCCGCGAGGCAATTTTGGTGAAGACGAAACTGAGTAACGCTAACTTGCAGGGGGCTGATTTGACGGATGCCACTCTCTGTCGGGCAAACTTAATCGGCGCAAACCTTTCGGGAGCTAATCTTACCAACGCGATTATGGTAGATGCCAGCACGATCGGTACGGAGTTTGGTCATGCTATCTTCAAGAATACGACGATGGCAGATGGATCAAAACTAAGTAGTCCAGAGGTAAAGGTATAGATGGAAAATTTGTTGGTAGAAATTAAAGACCGATCGGCTGCAGAAATTTTAGCCTGGGCGTTAGACAAATTTGGCGCAAAGGTAGCCTTGGCTTCCAGCTTTGGTGCTGAAGACATGGTGATGATTGACATGATGGCAAAGTTAGGGCAGTTTAAGGTTTTTACTTTGGATACAGGCAGGCTCCATGAAGAAACCTACCAGTTGATTTGCCAGGCAAGGGAACGTTATCCCCAGATGGATTTGCGGGTGATGTTTCCCGATCGGACAGCGGTGGAAGAGATGGTTAACAGCAAGGGCATCAATCTCTTTTATGAAAGTGTGGAAAATCGCAAAGCCTGTTGTTATGTACGCAAGATTGAACCCCTCAGTCGCGCCCTAGCTGGTCTGGATGCTTGGATTACAGGGTTAAGAGCCGATCAGACTCCCAATCGCAGTGCTATGAACTTGATTGAAACCGATCGGGTTCCGTTGACACAACAAACGATCGTGAAGATTAACCCTCTTTTACACTGGACAAATGACCAAGTATGGAATTACATTAAAGAGAATAACGTTCCTTACAATGTCTTACACGATCGGGGTTTTCCCAGTATTGGCTGTGCCCCCTGTACAAGAGCGATCGAGCCCGGAGAAGACTTAAGAGCGGGTAGATGGTGGTGGGAGCTAGACAACAAAGAATGTGGTTTACACGTCGGTGCTGAAGGAAAGTTAGTTAGAGCTACAGTTACCTAAAAAGATAATGAGGTCTAGTTGGCACCACTGGGAACTGGCAAAGGTATTTAGTGTACTTCAATCCCAACCTACAGGTATCAGTTATACTTCTGCGCGCAAGAGAATCAGGAAAAGTAAACCCAACCGTTTAGTTTCACTTTTCCTGGTTTTATCTTTTTTAGGACTGTTCCTTCTGCCTCCCCTTCGATCGGTGGTAAGTAGTTCAATTGGTCTGATCAGTGTTTTAACTTTAGGACTACAGGTTATTATTTACCGGGGGTTATGTTTAGCTAAAACCAAAAAAATACTGGGCTTAAAAAAGCAATTGTTAAAAGAGATGGTCGTTATATTATCATTCCCAGTCGTAGTTTGGCAACGGGGGATATAATTTGTCTACAGCCAGGAGATGAAATCGAGGCGGATATTCGTTTAGTTGTGTTGAAAGATTTAGTCATTGCCAGAGAGGAGAGAGGTAAATGGCAGATACAAAAGAAAGACACTACAGCACCTTTGCCGTTAGATATACCCCGATCGGAACACAGCAATATGGTTTATTACGGCTCTCTTGTGACAGAGGGGGAGGCGATGGGGGTAGTCGTCCAGACCTATAGAACTACTCCGGCTTTGAATGTGTTGGGTCATTTCCCTTTATTTTACTATGTCTTTAGCATTTGGTTTACTTTAGGTGCCTTACTGGTTTGGTTGTGTCTTCCGTCTTTTTCTTTATCGATCGGGTGTTTATTATTTATCCTTTCGCTCCCTTGCCATTGGTTGAGTATGCTTGAATTTTGCTTGGTGCGCACAGTTGAACGGTTAGAAGAAAATCAGGTGATTGTTCGTTCATCTTTTTTATTATGGAATTTAAGTAGGGTAGACCAAATTTTACTTGATCTCGATCATTACAATAACAATCGGTTTGATTTAGGTATTGTTTGGTATGGGCTTTGTCATGGAGAAGTAGAGGGAGAAAGAGATAAAATAGAAATTCCGATCTTGCATTTTATGCCAGGATTGGCTCTACCAATCTGTGATTCTTTGGCTTTGGTTTCCGATACATTAGACGATCGGGAGTTGTTTACTAAAGTAGATGTTACGATCGCAAGTGCTGAGTCAGAGTTTGTCATGCAAAGACAAAGCGGCATCCTTTTAGGAGGAAGAGAGTTAAAACTATTAGAACAAGGGATCAAACAAAGCAGGTCTACCTTCGATCGGGTTTATCGTATTTTGGTATTTAGTTTGACCTGCGGTTTATCTCTGTTATTTTTGTTGATAGTAGCTAGACTTTTAGATTTAACACCAATCACGCCCTTACAGATTTTATGGTCTGGTATTGTTATTCCCACAAGTTTGTCTTTATTGCTCTTATTTGAACCTGATTCTAACCTTACTTTACCAAGAGTATCCAAGCCCTTGGCTTTAATTTGGTTACGCAATCTATGTCTGAGTGTATTGCTGATATGTTTATCAACGATCGTCGTCTTTCGTTTTACCTCTGTTAGTCTAGCTTGGACTGTTTTTAACTTTAGTCTTTTAGCTGTAGGTTGTAGTTTTATCAGAGTTCCGCTAGGGAAATTTTATCAGTGGCTGGGGGCTATATTTGTTTTTGTAGTTGTTCAGGTAATTTGGATGACCCCTCTCGATCTGGGCAGTTGGCTGATAGCAATTCTGACTAGCAGTGGGATTTTTGCGGTGTCATCTTTTAAACAACGATTTACAATGGATCGCACTGCAAAGAAGGAAGCAGAGCCTCCAATCAGCGATCGCGTTTCCCGACAAATGGATTAGATACAGTAACTCTTAATAGGACTTACGCCAAGCAAAATTGCCCCTCATCCCACAGGGGAATTTAGAAGAGGGCTAGGGTGAGGGTTCCCGAAAAAGCAACGTAAGTCCTGTCTTAAGTCCTATTACATATTTCTTTTAAGCTGTGAATAAGGTAGTCGATCTCTGTTGTTTTGTAACTAACTGATGCGCGTAAGGCAGAGGGATGGGGAATCGATCGCAAATAAATTTGATACTCTTCTTCTAATAATAGGGATACTTTATCTGCCGATCGGTCAGCAATTTGGAATGAAACTAATCCCGATCGGGGAGGTTGGAAACAAACAGTTTTTATGATAGATAATTGATTTAGTTTTGTCCACAAATCACTGGCTTTAGTAACAATTGTTTGATAACGCTCAGTTATATTTCCCCAGGTTGATTCTATGGCAATGGCAGTTCTAAGAGCGCCTAAGAGGGGATAGGCAATACTAGCAACTTCAAATTTAAGCTGTTTTTTCTTCAAACCGCGCCAACCCACAAACGCAGGTAATGCTTGGTCTAACCGATCGGGATTGACATAAAGCCCCCCCAAACCCAGAGGACCATTTAGCCATTTGTGCCCTG
Source organism: Cyanobacteria bacterium M5B4 (assembly GCA_002861535.1). Lineage (GTDB taxonomy): Bacteria > Cyanobacteriota > Cyanobacteriia > Pseudanabaenales > Pseudanabaenaceae > M5B4. Next base: position 4,739 of record PHFO01000028.1, read on the forward strand.
TGAAAGCATAGAAATCTACCCCTAATTCTGTCAAATTTAAGGGCAATACTCCTACACTTTGTGCTCCATCTACGGCTAACCATAGCCCCCGATCGTGACACAGGCAAGCGATTTGGTGCAGAGGCAATATCTGTCCGGTATTCCAACAAATATGACTAACCATGATCATTTTTGTCTGGGGTGTAAGATGGGAATAAATCACCTCTAACACTCTTTCATCTTTGCTATCTCGATCGTTAAACAAAGGGAAAAAACTAAAACTAATACCAAATCTTTTAACTAAAGTCTGAGCAATTGCCACAATACCCGGATGTTCGCAGTCTGACAATAGAAGATGATCACCAGGCTGCCAGGGATAACTCCAAAGAGCAATGTTACAACCGTCTGTTGTATTTTGCGTTAAAGTGATTGTTTCTGTCTTCACTTGTAATAGTTCGGCTAAGACCGATCGGGTTGCCTCTTTCTCTTCTTCAATCCAAGCATTAGCGGCGTTAGAATAGGCTCCCAGTTGTTCAATTCTTTCATAGTTAGCTTTTATTGTTTCCAAGACCGATGGATGTAAAACACCCTGCCCTCCATAATTGAAATATGTGAAAGATGACATAAATATAGATAAAGCAAGATATAAAGTTAAAATAACAGGACTTACGTTGTTTTTTCTGCAGCCCTCTCCCAAAAGGGAGAGGGGAATTTTTCCTCAGCGTAAGTCCTGAATAATATATCATCTCAGCCAGAACTTAGGAATTGTTTTCTGCTCCCTTCGACAAGCGCAGGAGCGGGTAGGGGTGAGGGGAAGTCAAGGCTGGACAGAGGTTTTGCAATTTCCAGGGTAGCAAACCAATCAGATCGGCTAAAAGTAGGTAGTAAAATAGGATGAGGAGGTAAGTCTTATGTTTTGGATTTTCGGAGAGCCTGTAATTGCCCAAACCAATTGCCAAGCTTTAGAAGTAATAGGAGGACAGGGGACAAAACAAACCAAAGAAGTGAGTGTGCCTAGCGTGCCCTACATCCCTTTTATTCCTTTGGGAGTACGCAACAATTGGAATACAGATTTTGCTGTGCCTGGCGGTAAGCCCTTTCGTTTATTTACTGCTACTATCACTCCCGATCGGGATGTAAGTTATGGAATCGAATTTTTCCTTAAATATAGCAATGAAACCGCCGATAAGTTTTTCCATAAAACAGTAGAACTAAAAGCAAACAAGCCCTTTACTTTGACTGCTACACCTAGAATCAATGATATTCCTTTCCAGGTGAATGTGTTGGTAGGAGGAATAGAAAGAGCGATCGGGAGTAGATATACCTTAGTTGTAAAGGGTTGTCTGTAAAAACAATGCTGCTACGCGACTTTTTTATGCCGCTTCAATTTGCAGATATTTGTTTAAGATAGCAACAACCTTTTCCCGATCGATCGGTTTTGAAATAAAATCCGTTGCTCCTGCCATCTTTGCCCGCACCCGATCGACAAAGCCGTCATTCCCTGTCACAATCACAACCGGCGTATCCTTAAACATATCTACACGGCGCAGTTGCGTACAAATTTCATAGCCATTCACGATCGGCATATTGAGGTCTAAGAAAATAAGACTGGGCTTAATCTTCAGTAAACTCGAAACAGCTAACATTGGATTAGTAATCGGGACATAATCACAAATTAGTTTTTCTAAAATGCTCGACATGGTCTTATGCTCGATCGAACTGTCATCGATGTGGGCGATGACGAATTTCTTAGTAGATAAAGTAGGGTTACTACGAGGAGAAACTTCTACTTTGTTCTCCATCCGCCAAATTGTCACTAGCCCGTTAGAAGTAACCAGTAAGCACTCAACGCCGCATTCCTGATACTTTTTTACCATAGATTCAATAAAATCTAGGGAATTTTGAGGGAAAGAACCACCTTTAACGAAGTAACTGTTACGAAAATTTAGCTTGCCGTCAGGCAAAAGATGCCCCCCAGTTTTTGAATTTCATCTAGTGTAATAGTCTTCATGATTTTGACCATCATCTGTTAGCTTTGAGTATAATCATTATATCTCTATGACTTAGTAGTAGTTACCAAATTAATCTATCTTAAGAATTAAACTTTAGAGTGGCTAAGTGTATCGAAATCAGTAAGTTTAGACTGTAATATGGAAGCTATTTCTGTCGCTTTTCCCCGTTCCCAAAAATCGGCTGCCAATGAATAAGTCAGAAAATTCAGATTGTTAATGTTAAGTGGCTCCACCGCAATTGTGTATTTGCAACTGTTCTCGCTTTAACTTAGTTGGAAAACCAAATTAAAATTGGCTCTTAATTAAGTAATAATAATTGCAGAATGACTGTCTAACTTAATAAATTGTGGTAAAACTTACTCCTCTCATCCTAGTCTTTTTATTAGTTGGTTGTGCTAATACCCCGATCGGGGAAAGCATTAGTAACGCCATTGCCCCAAAACCGATCGGTTCTGAAGCAGTAAAACCGATCGATACGGTTTCATCAGAAAAGAGCGTGATGTTACCACAAAACTTGCCCCTGCCAGTCTATCAAACGGCTCAGTTAATAGAATCCCAAAGTACCGATCGGGAGGGGCGCTTAATTTTTACTGTGGCTAATGGGGCAGAAGCCCTCAAGTTTTACCAATCTTTTTTTACTCAGCAGGAATGGCAAAACCTCAGTCAATCCGATCGGCAGCTTATTAGTTTCAATCGCCAGTACTTAGCCACAGTTGCCGTGACAAATACAGAATTAAGTATTAATTATGTGCAACTCCAAGGCACGATCGTTTTACCTGCTGCTGCGCCTCCTGCCGCCAAACCGGATCATGCTAATAATACTAATCAGTTTGTCAACGACCTACAAAAACTAGGGGTGATCCCCCCAGAATTTAATCCCAATGCCACTATCTCCCGCCGTGACTATGTGCGCTGGCTAGTGACGACCAATAATCGCCTGTTTGCGGACCGCCCCGCCCAGCAGATTCGCCCCGCTTTACCCGATCGGGAACTGCCGATTTTTAAGGATGTGCCCCAATCTGACCCAGACTTCGGTGTAATTCAGGGCTTAGCCAATGCCGGCATCCTCGATCGCAATGTCAAAGAATTTCAACCTGATCGTGCTCTGACCAGGGAAGTGATGGTGCAGTGGAAGGTTCCCCTGGACTTAAGGAAAGCGATCCCCCCCGCCAGCACTAACGCCGTGCAAGCCGCCTGGAATTTCCAAGACAGTGAGAGAATTAGCCCCGCAGCCCTCGGTGCTGTTTTGCAAGATAGTCGATCGGGGGAGTTGAGCAACATCCGCCGCAGTTTTGGATTTACGACCCTATTCCAGCCCCAAAAACACGTCTCCCGCCTCGAAGCTGCCACTGCCCTGTGGTACTTCGGCGATGGGACGACGGGGATTTCCGCCAAGGAAGTTCTAGCTGCCCTGCCCTAAGTGCTCCGTCTTGACCCATTTAAGGCGCTTGGGTCTGATTGCCATGCGCAGGGTGACACTGGTCATCACTGGTATCCAGTGCAAGATGTAGATTGTCCCCGCGATCGTTTCCCCGAAAGCCCTTAGCCAGGGTGTTTTGTAAGCCCGCCTAATTCCCAGTACCATCGCCACGAAGGACAGCATCAAGGAAAAAATTACCAGGGGCAGGAGCAAAGGGAAGCGCCCCAGACCGATCGATAGCACCGCATCCGGCACCGAGGCGGTGGGGAGTAGGTACTGACTCAAGAAAAATAACCACAGATCGACCCCCTTAGTCCCCTTAATTCTTCCCAGATAAGGGAAATAATCCAAATAGCGCTGATAGCCCCCCTCTGCCCAGCGGTTGCGTTGGTGCCATAGTTGTTTGAAGGTCAAAACCCCCTCCTCTTCCACTGCCGGATTCAACAGACAGGCAATGTCCCAGCCGTTGAGGTGGAGCCTAAAAGTTAAATCCAGGTCATCAGTAATGGTGTGTTCGTTCCAGCCGCCGCATGCCAATAAAGCCGATCGGCGCACAAACTGCCCATTGCCCCGCAGTTCCCCTAGACCGCCAATGCCGACGCGGTGCTCCTGGAGCCATAAATCCATTGCCATTTCACTCGCCTGTCCCCTGGTCAAGAAATTGACGGCGCGGTTAGCAATACTTTTCCGTAACTGCACCGCCCCGAGATTTTCCTGGGCAAACAAACCTACGATCGGGTTGAGGGCATCGGGAGCAATCTGGGCATCGGCATCAAATACGCCGATAATTTCTCCCTGAGAGAGGTGCAACACCTGGTTGAGTGCCCCCGACTTTCCCCCTGGACTATTGGGAGGTCGATGTAGTACCTTTAATTGGTCATATTTCTGCTGCAACTTCGTTAAAATCTCCCCCGTTCGATCGGTGCTGGCATCATTGACTACCCACACTTCCAGAGGAGCATAATCGAGGCGGGTCAGTTGCTCTACCAAGCGCTCAATCACTAATTCCTCATTTTTGGCAGATACCAGCAAAGAGACACTGGGATGATAGTCCCCACTGGCAGCCCAAGTGCGCTGCAACCGACAGCAAATCAGTCGCAGAGCATGAAGCACCATCACCGCACCCAAGCCCCAGACACATTGCCGCCCCAAAGGCACGACGTGCAAGACTCCGACGCAACTATAAACAGCACACAAACTCAAAGCCGCCTTGATTCTGCGTTTGCTCCCAGGATTTTGGGTTACATATTTTCGCCCGATCGGTTGGGTCAGCATCTTTTACCTCACCTCTACCATAATCATCACACAAGTCTAACCCTTTAAGAAATTCCTAATGGTATACTGAAATCTAATGCTTTACTGCTACTTAATAATAGAACCTAACCGCAATGAACACTGTCATCCAGATCAGTAAAGCGATGAAAATCGATCGAGGCATCGCTCAGCAAGGACTCGATGATCACTATGCTGTTTTGGGTGTGCCAATTACTGCAACTCCCCTCCAAGTACGCGATCGCTATCTCGTCATTGCCAAAAAACTACACCCCGATGTCACCAACTTAACTAAGGAAGAACGAGAAATAGGCAATCGTTTCTTCGCCCGGATGGTCAATCCTGCCTATTTTGCCCTCAACAAAGCTAGGGAGCGGGCAGAATACTCTAATGTCCTGAAATTGGTCGCCAAACGCATGGTAAAACGCTCCCAAAAAGTAGTCCTCTATTCGGAAATTGCTAAGGCTCTGGCGAAGTCCCCTACCCAAGAAAATTACGAAAAAGCTATCAGAATGGTAGCCGCCGTGCAATACCAAAAAATTGGCAGGATGCTGGATCACGCTGGCGACTTGAGCGAACTTAACTTGGTTTTTCTCCTCTGTCGGGATGGCTATGCTCACCTGATCGATCGGGGCGGGGCGGAAGATACCAAGGTGCAAGTGCCTAAGGATAATTGGCAGACAATGAAGGGGGATGACACCCGTATCCAAAAGGCAATTCCTGCCCCTGCCGCCCCAGTCAATAGCGGTAGTTTTGCCCAGTACCTCCGATCGGCGGAGGCAGCTATCCAAAAGAAGGAATGGTCTGTCGCCCTCAAGGATTTACGCAATGCCCTCAAGCTCAATGAGCGGGATAGTCGTTGCCATGCCCTCCTAGGTGTGGTGTATCTCAACCAAAAATTCCCCGCCATGGCGAAGACCAGCTTTGAGGAAGCCCTTAAATATAATCCCAAAGAACCGATCGCTCTACAATATTTGCCCCAAGTTTCCAAGGCAGGGGGAGCAAGCAAGCCCCAGGAGCAAAAGAAAAATGTGCCGGGCTGGCTCCGCTGGCTCCGGGGGGGTTAGGATTTTTGCGCCAGGTAATTTTCTAGTCTGGTCATGGCTTCAATTAGGGCGGGGGTGGGGTCTTTCACAACCCATTCTTCTCCGTCTTTTTGCCACAGTTCGAAGTGGAGGTGGGGACCGGTGGAAAAGCCCGTACTGCCTACCAAACCGATCGGTTGTCCCTGACTAACTACCTGTCCTGGTTCTACTAATACTTCGGAGAGATGCCCGTAGCGAGTTTCCTGACTGCCATTGTTATGGGAAATCACGACGGCAAAACCTAGCCCTCCCATCCAGCCGGCAATTTCTACGGTGCCCTCCCAGGCGGCGAGCACTGGGGTTCCCTCGGCGGCAGCAATGTCGGTGCCCTGATGGAAGCGGGATTCTCCGGTAATGGGATGGATGCGATAACCAAAGGAAGAACTAATCCAGGCTGGAACCGCCAAGGGGAACTGCATCCCCCCTGGTACTTTGAGTTCCTTAATTTCTTGGCGCGTAAGAGAGCGTACTGCTACAGCTACTGGCGGGGTATATTCGTAGTTCGTGTAGGGTTCTAAAATTTCTTCCCCCCGCACGATCGTGGGTGCGCTGTATTCGGGAGTTTCGATCACAATTTCGGCAGGGGGGCTATAACTGTCCTCGATCGGGGCAGCTTGGGCACTGCAATAAAAGGGCAAGATGATGCTCCACAGTAAGCTGAACTGCCAGGCAAACTTCATGATGCTTTCCTTCCACCACTTCACGGTTAAATGTAACACTTTTCCCAAAGTATATCCCTAGATACAAATTGATGGCGGGCAAAATGTTAGGATAACCTTAGTAATTTCAGGGTGATAACAATGACCCAAACCACGATCGACAACTGGCAACACCTCAAGGAAGCGATCGCTCGTAGCTCCGGCTTTGAACGATGGTGGCGGCTACGCTACAGTGAAGCAGACCTGCGCCAAAATAAAGACCAGATTATTGTGGCATACCTCCGCGAAACCCTTGACACTTTGGCGTATTGATGGATTTAGCCTATTTTCAGGAACAACTCTTAACTAAGCACCCCGATCGGATGAAGGTGATGAGCCAGAGCCGTAGCCTGCCCCAATCCGATCGGTTTCATTTGATGTGCCTTGCCGTCAAGGACGATAACCCCCGTATCCGCTACGATGCTGTCAGTCAGTTGGGCACCCTGGGCACGATCGATCGGGAAGTGAGCCAGCAAATTTTAACCACTGCTCTGCAGTCTGACCCAGAAATTGATGTCAAAGCAGCGGCGGCGGACTCCCTGGGCGCTTTACAGATGACCGGCGCTTTCCCTTTGTTGGTAGAAACTTATCACAACACCCAGGATTGGTTACTGCGTTTGAGTATTGTGGCAGCTCTGGGCAGTTTAGGGGTGGCGGATGCTTTTGACCTCCTGGTAGAAGCGGTGCACAGCGATAATGAGCTAGTGCAAATTAGTGCCATCCGCGCCCTGGGGGATTTGGGAGACGATCGGGCTGTCCCCGTTTTAGCCCCCTTTAAGGAGCATCCCGATTGGCAGATTCGTCACGCCCTCGCTCAGGCTTTAGGGAATTTGGGGAAGACCGCCCGCCCCATCCTGAGCCAGTTAGCCCAAGACCAGTCGCCCCAGGTGGTAGAAAGCGCCCAAAACGCTCTGGCAAGTAATCGCTAAAAATTTCTATGGGCGGATCAACACGATCGGGGTTTGCTCGTTGGCATTCCCCGCTGGATTCTTTTTCAATGCCTGCTCTAATATTTTGTCGTCTGCCCCCTCCGTACGGGCGACAATTTTCACCCCGCCTAGATCATTGACATCCACGATCGCAGTTTCTAAACCCGTCCGCGCTTTAATCTGATCCACCACCACCTGGGGTTGGTGCGGTCCCAAGACAATAAACTGGTCGTAGGGGGGTAAGGTGCCCGTGACATCGTCAATTAACCTGGCTTGCTCTCCCGCCAGTTCGTAGAATACTCCCGGTCGACGCAGGAATATCTTGGCTAATGCCCCCACCACAAAGGCAAATCCCACCCGCCATGCCCCTACTTCATCGACTAAGACCTGCAGACCGCAGGCAGTCGCCAAGCTGGAAGTTGGTAAAAAGTAATAACACAACCGCTTCGCTAACCAGCCGGGACGAACGTCCCCAGGATAGCGCCAGCGGGACTGCATTATGGCTACAGGGGTTTCCCCGATCGTGACTATATCCCCCGGCTGGGCGTGGGGCATGGCATATTTTTCTACCACTGCTCCTGGGTCATCGATCGCCGATAGCAAATGGGTGCGAATGGGCAACACTTGCACTGCTCCCACAGTCCGCCAGCACGGTTCCTGGTGGGGAAATTGCAGGGGAATCATGACATGATCGGTGCGGGGAGTCCGCCCCCCTGGTCCATAGACCACACTGTGCAGAGCAATCCAGCAGGTCTCTAGCTGGTCTAGGCTAAAGCCCCCAATCGTGATTTTGAGGCGAATTTCCGTAGATTTTCGGGCTTTGACAATGTAGGCATCCCAATACTGGTCGTAGCGGCGCGGCTGGTCGGGATGGTGGCTATAGAGGTCTGTTTTAATCTCAATGCCCTGCAAACTCCCCCGTGATAGCAATTTAGGCTCTACTGATACATCCGCTAAAAATAAGTCGAACCGATCGGTGGGATTATGCACCAACCACTGCCCCTCAATCACCACCCGATCGGGGTTGAGATAGACCTCCCACTTGCCGTTGTTAATTTCTAAACAATTGCCTGGACGCAGACGATATTGCCCCTCAAAAATAGCTAGGGCAACTCCCAGCAAAACCCCAAAAATTCCTACTACTTCCACCAAAATTCTCAAAAAATCTTAAAACTTTTTTACAAAATCGACTCTTCTCTGCCCTTAATGATAGCTTCATAGGGTAATTAAGCACAAATACCTAAATGGTAGAGGAATATTCCTTTTGCCTCTATGTAGCAGGAAGAAAAGCCCCCAACTCTATTAGAGCGATGAAGAACCTAGAAAAGCTATTGCGAAATCATATCACATTGCCCTACAGTCTCGAAGTAGTAGATATACTAGAAGACCCCGATCGGGCGGAATCAGACCGGATCAGTGCTACGCCCACCTTAGCTTGGCAAATAGGTAAACAGAGAGGGAGGTTAGTGGGAGACTTTTCCAACAGTGAAAAAGTCATCTCCTTTTTGCGCTAGGAATTACTGCGCATTTGTTGGCGTAGTTGTTCCAGTTCCGCATCTACGGGGCTGGGGTTAAGGGCGGGGGTAGAGGGGCTGTTACCGCTAAATAGGCGCGCCTTCATCGCCATGAGTTCATCATCAACATCACTGCTAGATTCCAGCATCGCAAACTGGGATTCCAGGTTATCCATCCCCAATTCCGAGGTGGCACTGGCTTTTGCCTCCGCCATCATTACCCGTTCTTCCATCCGTTCAAAGGCAGCCGCTGCGGAGTTGGTGTTGATCTTGCCCATCATGTTGTTGAGGTTTTCCTGGGCTTTAGCAGCTTGAATGCGGGACTTGAGCATTTCCTTCTTGGTTTTTGCTTCCGCAATCTTGCTTTCCAAGATGGTGAGACTCTTTTTCAACTGATTGACTTGGGCGACAGTCTGGTCATAGCCTGGCTTGAGGGTCGCTAGAGTTTCGGCGTGGGTCTTTTTGCGGGAGAGGGCTTCTCTGGCTAAGTTATCGTCTCCTTTTTGCAGAGCCAGCATAGCGCGCCGCTCCCATTCATTCACCTGATTTTCTGTCTGTTTGTACTGTTGCTCTTGGCGCTTCATCGCTGCCATTGCCTGGGCTACTGCTTGGCGCAATTGCACCAGGTCTTCCTGCATGTCAATGATGGTCTGTTCTAAAATCTTCTCTGGGTCTTCCGCTGCTGTGACGAGGGCATTCAGGTTAGACCTAGCTACCATGCCGATGCGATCGAGTAATCCCATAACTTTTCCTGTGGCAAACACTATGTCCCAATTATACAGGGGGATTGCTTATACTAAACTGCGTTGTTACACTTTATTTATTTAACTGTCATGTTCACGATCGAGCTTAATTTGAGAGGCAATCCTGTGCCAATTATTATCAGTCGCAAAGACCAGGAGGGGGCGGATAGTCTCTATCAATTACTCACAGCGGCGATGCAGGGGGATGGAGAAAAGGTGCTCCATCTCACTTGTGATAAGCAGGAAGGCAGAAAGATTGCTGTTCTGGGGGCTGAAATTTTAGCTATACAGGTTTCTAGCAAAACGGGCAACCCTACGGGCATGGGAGCAGGTTTTGTCCGCAATTGAAGCCGATCGATTGGGGTTTAGTTGGCAGTCGGGGGAGCCGGTACTAGATGACTGCTCCTTTACCATACCCAAGGGGCAATTTTGGATGCTATTGGGGGCTAATGGCAGTGGCAAGTCTACGCTATTGAAATTGATTGCCCGCATTCTTTCACCTACAACTGGCACGATCGAGGTCAATGGTTCTGTGGGGTTTGTCTTCCAAAACCCCGATCATCAGTTAGTCATGCCGACGGTGGGGGCAGACATTGCTTTTAGTTTGGGGGGAAAAAATCTTTGCCATCGGGTGTTGCAGGAGCGGGTCAAGGCGGTATTACAGGCGGTGGATTTGGATGGTTATCAGTTGCGTCCCATCTATGCCCTCAGTGGGGGGCAAAAGCAACGGGTAGCGATCGCAGGGGAACTTGCCCGCCAGACGGAAATTTTATTGTTAGATGAACCGACCGCCCTCCTCGATCGGGAATATCAGTTAGACTTGGTGGGTTTGGTGCGCCGTTTGGTGGATGAACAGGGCATTACAGCTCTATGGGTGACCCACCGTCTCCAGGAACTAGACTATGCCGATGGTGCCCTTTTACTCGATCGGGGCAAAATTATCGACCAGGGTAAGCCCGATCGGTTGCGCCGCCTCTTAGAAGCGAAGGAATTTTGTTAGGGCGTGAGGCTGAGTTCATCCTTTTTGCCTAGTAAGCCCTGGGGTCGCCACACCATAACTAGCATCAACGTCAGACCGATCAAAATAATTTGCAGCGCTTCGATCCTGCCCCCCCCAAAGATTGCTTGATTGCCTCCGGCAAAAAACGCGGGATAGTAGTATAAAACTGATAGAACAAAGCCCCCACCAATACGCCCAAGTTGTTGCCTGCGCCCCCGATCGCTACGATCGTCCAAGCCTCAAAAGTAATCAGGGCACTGAAGGTACTAGGATAAACCGCCTTTAACTGCCAAGCCAAAAAAGCACCAGCCAAGGCAGCTACCATCCCCCCCAAGACAAACGCCTGGAGCTTATAGACAAAGACATCCTTGCCCAGGGCGATAGCCACAGTCTCGTCCTCCCGAATTGCCTTTAATACCCTGCCCCAGGGAGAGCGCGCCAGCCATTCTAGCCGCCAGAAAATCACCCCGATCGTGAGCGCCAGCACCAGGGCAAATAACGAATTGTAGACAGGGGGAGGCACCGCTCCCACCAGGGGAATGGTGTAGCCAAATACCCCCCGCGTCCCCTGGGTGAGCCATTCTTCGTTATTGGTGATCAGGCGCACAATTTCCGCCATGCCGATCGTGACGATCGCCAGATAGTCCTCCCGCAGGCGCAGAGTCGTCAAGCCAATTATGACCCCTAAAATTCCGGCAAGGGCTATCCCGATCAAGAGCGCCAAGCCCCAGGGCATCCCCCCAGAGCGCGTCAGTAATGCCACTGTGTAGGCACCGATCGTCATAAACGCCACATGCCCGAAGTTGACTAAGCCCCCCAAGCCCCACTGCAAATTTAAGCCCAGGCTAAATAGCCCATAAATTGCGGCGAGGGTGAATACTGTTACCAAATAAGACATTTATCTCCATTCCCAGAAAACTATGACCCTTCCCTTTGCCAAGAGGACACTCAGCATAGCACTAAAACCCTCACCCTTTCCATCCGCTCCCTGACTTTACATTGACTGGCAAACTACAATATGATCTAACAAGATTTATGCTCAGCCCTCAATCCTTTTTCCCACAGCGGAGAGAAGGGCAGTAATCAAGTTTTTCTAGTCCTCTCTTCCTTTTTGCGAGTTCAGAAAAAGCAACGTAAGAGATAAAAAGATGAAAGTAAGATTCCATTCCTTAGGTTAAAGTATGACTTATGTTCATCAAATTGGATTAGCAGAATTAGATATTCTCGCTAGAATCTTAACTAAGCATTTAGTGCCAAACACTGTCTTATTGTTACAGGGCAATCTAGGGGCAGGTAAAACGACTTTTGTGCAATCCCTCGGCAGAAGTCTAGGGATTAAAGAGAGTATCACTAGTCCTAGTTTTACTTTAATTGATGAATATTGGAGTGGCAGAATGCCCCTCTACCATAGCGATCTTTATCGTTTAGAACCTGCTGCAGCTAAGGAATTACATTTAGAATTGTACTGGCAGGGGGAATTTACACCTGGTATTGTGGCGATCGAGTGGGCAGAAAGATTATTAGTTTTGCCGGAGCAGTTTATCCAAATCAACTTTGCCTATGCAATAAGAGAGGATGAAAGACAATTAACTTGGAAAGCAGAAGGGGAAAATGCTAAACTAATTTTAGATAACTTCTGGCAGGATTTATCGAGTCAAATCATACAAGCAGAATAATCCTATGACTATTCCTAAACAAGAGCAAAATATCTCCCCTCCTACTACCATTTACAATGACAACTGGCTCGATCGGTCTTTCATTTATTTGTTTTCTAGTAAAATTGCCAAGGCTCTTGGCATCAAAAAAGTGCCCAGGGGTTATGAGGGTTTTGTCAGTTTATCCAGAGCAGTCATGCAAGGGAGAAACAGCAGCGAACAGAGAGCAGTTATTGCTATTGTTTTACAATCTATTATTCCTAATTTTGTTTTGGTCATTATTCGTAACCTGTTCACTCCTAACCAGACGGTATGCGAACTAAATGCCTGGTTTGCCAGTTTATTATTTGAATGGCTAGTTGGTTCTCTATCAGTCAAAGAAGTAGAAGTGAATGGCAAACGACAAAAGAGTGGCGTGCAGATCAAAAAGTGTCGCTATTTGGAACAAAGTGGCTGTGCCGCCATGTGTATCAACCTATGTAAGGTGCCTACCCAGGACTTTTTTACCCAGCAGTTTGGCATCCCCCTCACCATGACCCCCAATTTTGAGGACTTTAGTTGTGAGATGGTCTTTGGGCAGGTGCCCCTCCCCCCCGATCGCGACCCTGCTTTTGGTCAGGGTTGTTTAAGTTTGACCTGTAGCACGGCAATTAACCATGCCCCCTGTCCTAAAATCTAGCTGTTGGCTGCCCGCAATAAAATTACGGTGCAGGGACTCTGCCTAGCGATCGTTTCGGGGATGTTGCCCTTGACTGCCTGGTTTAAGAAACTTTCCCTGCTTGCCCCCAGCACGATCGTGTCTGTCTGGCGTTGATTGGCTAGGTCTAAAATGCTGTCGGCGATGGCGTTAGAGATGATCTTATTTGTATTGACGGGGCAGTGAATCCTGTCCTTCAAAAAGCTAGCATCGGCGTACATCAATTTATCGTCACTACTGTTTTGGTCGGGCTTGAAGATTTGACATAGTTCAATTTGGGGTTTGTCGCCTAACTTAATCAAACTAGGTAAAAATTCTTGGATGGCAATCTGGGCATTGGGACCGCCTGCCACAGGTACTAACCAACGATTCCAGGACCCGATCGGTTTGAGGGCTTTGTCCAGGCGCACCACCAGCACATGACAGACCGCCTGGCGAATTAACACATCCACCACATCGCCAAAAACGCGCCCTGGGGTAAAATCTTTGCCCCGCCATCCCAAGATAATCACTGCTGCCCTTTCCTCCTGGCTCACTTCTAACACTGCCTGGGCGGTATCGTGGGATACCCGAATTTGGGTATGAATTTCCATCTGCCATTGTTTGGCTAGCTGCTGGGCTTGACGCAACAGCCGGCGGGCTTTGCCACTGTGCACCGGGGTTTCCATCGGCGATCGGTTGCGATTGACCGTAATAATGTGTAAGCATTCGATCTCGTAGTCCTGCCCCTGGGCGATCGTGCCGGCAATGTGCATCAAGGGAGCGACTGTCTTGGGATTGTTGACCAAAACCAGAATTTTGCTTCTGCCCGTGGAGGGGGGACGGGTTTGATAGATGGGGTAGGAAGGCTGGCGGGGCTGAGGGATCGTGCCGCTCAATTGCTCCGATTCGGCGCGGATGATGTCACTGCGGGTAATAATGCCCACCAACTCCCTGCCGATCGTGACTGGCAACCGACTGAGTTGATAGTTATTAAGCAGGTAGAGGACTTCACTCAAGGAAGACTGGGCGGAAATAGTTACGGGGTCCGGGGTCATCACCGCACTGATGGGGGTACTGCCGTCTAAATTTTTCTCCTGCGCCCGGACTAGATCGGTTTGAGTAATAATACCCACCAACTTACCCTTAGCGAGTACGGGGAAGCCCCTGTGGTGGGAGTTGGCAAAGGCAACGATCGCCTCCTTGAGGAGCATGGAACTATCCAGGGTTTCCACCTTGCTTTGCATCACATCCCTGGCTCTGAGGTTAGTTAGGCTAGAGTTGCTATCCGATCGGGAGTTAATGTCAATACCATTAGCAGTCAAAATGTGGTCATAGATAGAGGAGGGATAAACCCGTTCCGCCACAAAATAGGAGACAACAGCCACGATCATCAGGGGCAAGACAATTTCAAAGTTACCCACCAACTCAAAAATAATGATTACTGCCGATACAGGTGCCCGTGCCACCCCGCAGAAAAAACCGCTTCCTCCTACGAGGGCATAGGTTTTGACATTGTGGATCAAGCCCCAGGTATTCGCCCAGTTGCCTACCAATAGCCCCAGGGCAGTGCCCATAATCAAGCTAGGAGCCGATAGCCCCCCCGGAGAACCAGAGCCAAAGGCAATGAGAGTCAAGCCGCCGTGGACTAAAAAAGCCAAGATCGTCAGGCTGGTGTTAGATTCCCCCGTCACCAGAAGCGCCCTCAAACCAGTGTGGTCACGAAAATCCGGGGGCAGGCTGGCAATAATAGCGCCACAAATTAACCCCGCCAGGGCTAACCGCATGGGAATAGGCAACCCTATCCCACGGCGGAAAATCTTACTGCTGAGCATCAAACCTCGATTAAACAGCGCCCCTGCTGCGCCGGTGACAATACCGACAATTATGTAGATAGGTATTTCCGTAGCATGAAATTGAATGTCGGCACCATACCTGGTCGTACTATCAATAGAAAATTCGCCCCCCCCCAACTGGCGAGAAATTAGCGCCCCAATAAAGGCAGCTAGTATCCCCGTACCCAAGGAAAAACTAGAAGTATCCTGTAAAAGCACTTCTACGACAAACAAGACCCCTGTAATGGGAGTATTAAAGGCAGCCGCTAACCCCGCACTAGCTCCTGCGGCAATTAACTGGCGGCGGTATTCGGCAGAAGTAGGAAACCACTGGCTCAACTGGGAGGCAAGGGCAGCGCCCACCTGAATTGTCGGCCCTTCTCGCCCCAATACAATCCCGGAACCGATGGAAATGACTGCAGCAATAAGTTTGCCCAGGGCGGTGCGGAGGTCTAACACCAGGGGTACCCTTGCCAACACTGCTTTTACTTGGGGCACCCCACTGCCGTAAGCCTCCGGCGCAATCCACTGGATGATTGTTCCTGCAATTAAGCCGCCGCCGGCTCCCCCGATCGGAGGATATATTCCGCCCAACCCATACTCGCTAGCCTGACGCGCCAGCCCCCCAGCCAGCCCACTCCAGTTTTAAGCAAGATTGCAGCTAAGCCAGCTACTACCCCAATCAGAACCGCTTCTAAAATGGCGAAGCGTTTCGGTAAAAATAGCCGCCGAATTTGGGCTGGAATTTCCGCCGCTTGCATAACCCAGGCAAAATCTATTAGGCATTGTAGCGGTTATTGCCATCCCCCCTCTTATTTATCTGTATGATCAAAAAGTCGTCCCTGTACCCGCTATGGTTTCTGCCCCTCTCCATACCGAAATTTTGTTTGTTGAAGGTGCTCACAGAGTTGATCTGGTGCAACTCCAGGCTTTATTCGATCGAGCGGCATTCTGGGCAAGGGGACGATCGGTGGCAGACATTGCCCTTGCCTTGAGTAACTCCGAGCCTGTGATTACCCTGTGGTGTGGAGAGGAGCTAATTGGGCATGGCAGAGCTACTTCCGACGGCATCTATCGCGCCACAATTTGGGATGTGGTGATTGACCACCGCTTCCAGGGTTTGGGTCTGGGGAAAAAATTAGTGGCGGCGATCCTCGCCCATCCCAAAATTTACTCCGTCGAACGGGTGTATTTGATGACTACCCATCAGGAGGAATTTTATCGGCGCTTGGGCTTTGCTCGGAACCCAACCACAACGATGATTCGCCACCGATCGGGTT
>PHFO01000029.1 GCA_002861535.1 Cyanobacteria bacterium M5B4
GCCTAAACAGACTGCCCCTTCCCAGTCCGACACCCCGCTAGCAAGGCTACCGAGCAAAAAGGCAACGGTTAGTCCCAAAACCGCTAGCTCATCCATACTTTACCTGGAGTTTAGTTAGCGAGAATTTGAAAGGCTGTCCTTAACAATTGTTTAATATCTATTAACTTACGACTGCCATCATTGAATATCACCACGATCGGGTCAAAGAAAAATTCATCATCCCGCCCTAGGGCTTCAGCAGTGGCATCCTTGATCAGAGTAGTAGAAGGGAGAGATAAAACTCCCGCCTTTACAGTTTCCAGTAATACAGTCAGGGGACGTTTAGAGTAAATTTCCGCACTATAGGCGCGCTTCATAAAAGATTCAAAGCGGAACCGCGAGATAGCAGCTACGGGAGCGCCTCCCAAGCTAATCAAAACTCCAGGAAGTTCGGCTTCATTGCTAAATTTCTCTAAGACGGCTTTACCTTGGGTAGTGGCAGCATCTACTTCAAAGGTAGCAGAAGGGAGCGCCTCTAGGGAAGAGGTAGGGGTAAACTGAACTGATGTAAGCATAATTCCGATAACGCTTTCTTTTAGCCTAGTAGTAAACAGCCCCCAATACAAGAGGTTAAACATTTATGGTAAATTCTGTAACAATTTTAGTCATCAATGCCGGTTCCAGTAGCCATAAGGCTTGCCTCTATCAATTTCCTGACCCCCAACCCCTCTGGCAGGGATTAGTTGATTGGACGAAAGAGCCAGGAAGTGCCGTAATTACCACTAAAACTGCCCTGGGCAAAGGGGAAATGCTCATGCCAAACACCGATCGGGCTGGGGTGCTGACTGCTTTTCTAGGAACTATGTGGCAAGGGGAAAGGGCAGTAATCGATCGCCCAGAAGCAATCACGATCGTGGGGCATAGGGTCGTGCATGGGGGCAGGGCATACCAAAAACCGGTGCTGATCGATGCCCAGGTGAAGGCAACTATCCAAGAAATGATCAAGTTTGCCCCAGTCCACAATCCTGCTAATTTAGGCGGGATCGAGTTAGTGGAGGCAATTCTGCCTGGAGTGCCCCAGGTAGCGGTCTTTGATACAGCTTTCCACAGTCAGATGCCCCTCAAAGCTAAGGTTTATCCCATTCCCTACCGCTATTTTGAGGAGGGAGTCTATCGCTACGGCTTCCACGGCATTAGTCACCAGTACGTGGCTGAGCAGGGGGCGCAATTTTTAAAGCGAGATTTGGCTGACCTGAAACTAATTACCTGTCATTTGGGCAACGGTTGCTCGATTACAGCGGTGTCAGGAGGTATCAGCGTCAATACCACGATGGGATTTACGCCCCTAGCAGGGGTGATGATGGGCACCGATCGGGGGATATTGACCCAGGGATTTTGCTTTACTTAATGCGCCAGGGACTGGGAGCAGAGGCAATCGATCGGTTGTTAAATCGAGAATCGGGACTATTAGGAATTTCTGGTATTAGCAGTGACTTGAGAACGATTTTAGCAACCCAGGACAACGATCGGGCCCGCCTTGCCTACGCCATTTTTATCCGGCGGCTGCGGGAAGCGATCGGGGCAATGATGGCAGATTTAGGGGGCTTAGATGCTCTAATTTTTACCGCCGGCATCGGCGAAAATAGCGCCCAAGTGCGGCAAGATGTCTGCGCCTACTGGGAATTTTTGGGTATAGAAATTGCTCCCGATCGGAATTGTCTCCGCCCCTGTCCCGTTGATATTTCTAGCCATGCTAGTAGGGTAAAAGTATTAGTAATTCCCACTCAAGAAGATTGGGCGATCGCCCAGGCTTGCTACGAATTTGTCCCTAAAATTTAGTAATATCCTAATTCTGACTAACTGCAGTATCCAACAAATTTTATTGATTTGTTTCTTCGTCTAGTTATTCATAATACTGTCTATCTCACCACATAAAAACGTATGGCACTTTGCCATCTTGACCTTGACAAGAAATAGTTTCAACTATTTAATAACCTACAATGAGTCAATTTTCGCAATGCCATTCCTTGTTGGTGATCCTGTACCCTGGTTTAAGTGTGCCAGTTCTAGTAACCCCAACTACAATTTTGACACTGTAGGAGGACGTTATATTGTAATGACATTTTTTGCCTCTAGTGCTAATCCTCAGTCCGTGCAGGTTTTAGAGTTCATTTGTAATAATTTACGTCCCCTTTTTGATGATAGCCGCCTCTGTTTTTTTGGTGTCAGCATTGATCCCCAAGATCAGGAGAAATTGCAACAAATGCTCCCTGGAATTAGATTTTTTGGGATTTACAGTTAGAGGTAAGCAAACTCTACGGCGCGATCGGGACGTACAACGGTAATGTAGTCTACAATACCTTTACTTTGGTATTAGACCCTAATTTAAGAGTAATTGCTAATTTAGCCCTAAGTGATGTCAATGCCCATAACCAACTACTGCAGAAAATTTTAACTAACTTACCCCCGATCGATGACCATGCCGGGGTGCCTCTTTCGGCTCCTGCATTGATTGTTCCCCGCGTATTCGATCGGGATTTCTGTCAAGAATTGATCAATCTCTACCATACCCAAGGTGGGAAGGAGTCCGGTTTTATGCGGGAAAAAGACGGCAAAACGATCGGTATTCAGGACTACGGTTTTAAGAGACGCAAGGACTGCGAGATTGTGTCCGAAGAGACTAAAGCCCGTTTTCGTGCCTACTTAGTGCGTCGGCTTGTACCCGAAATTGCCAAAGCCTTTCAATTCAAAGTTACCCGTATAGAAAGGTATATCGTTGCCTGCTACGAGGCAGAAGTAGGGGGATTTTTCCGCCCCCACCGCGATAACACCACCAAGGGCACTGCCCATCGCCGCTTTGCCGTCAGCATCAATCTCAACGCCGAAGAATATGAAGGAGGCGATCTAAGATTCCCTGAATTTGGTAGTCGTACCTACCGCGCGCCTACGGGGGGAGCCGTAGTTTTTTCCTGTTCCCTCCTCCACGAAGCTACTCCCGTAACCAAAGGCATCCGCTACGCTACCCTGCCCTTCCTTTACGATGATGAGGCAGCTAAGATTCGCCAGGCTAATTTGCAGTTCTTGAGTGGAGATGTAGTTAATTTGAACACTTAAACCAACCTGAGTTCCATAAAAATTTAAGTTATTAAATTTTGACTGCCCAACGGTTTGAGTATTACCCCTCACCAGACCGTTCTTCCCCCTTCGAGGGCTGAAGTGTATCAATTTTTTCTAGTCCCCTCTCCCTTTTTGGGAGAGGGCTAGGGTGAGGGTTTTCCTGTATCGGACTCAGGTTAAACCAAGTAATTCTGCATTATCTTTTAGGTTTTAAGCTATGATAAGAATTTGAGAATAAGTCCTTGTAGCTCAATTGGATAGAGCATTCGCCTTCTAAGCGAACGGTTGCAGGTTCGAGCCCTGCCGGGGACGTTAACTATTCCCAAAATACCGCCAGGAAAAGAAGACCTAGAGAGCGCTTTGGGAATGTGTCAGATATGTAACAGGTTTCTGTCTAAATTCTTTAGTTTTGCTTGCTTTCCATAAAAGGATGGAAAATAACGAAATAACAAGTAAAAGCCATGGAATTTGACTTTGCTCCTCTCCTTGAAGCCCTCCCCTTACCTGTAATGGTGCGGAGCCAATTGGGTGCCGTCACTAATCAACTATGGCAAGAACAACAGCCTACTACTTCCACTGATTGGGATTTTCATCACGAACAACTGACAGGTATATTGTCTGACTGGGAAATTATCATTGCTCAACATAAACTCCATCAGGCGCTTTCTCAGCAACAGGTCAATCAAGCCCAGTTGGAGCGGATGAAAGATGAGTTCTTGTCTTGCATTACCCATGAACTGCGATCGCCCCTGACAGTTGTCTTGGGCATGACGGAAATCTTAGAACGGCAATTGTGTCACCAACTCACCGATCGGCAACGCCATTACCTTAAAACAATCTATCGCAGTGGACATCGTCTTGCTTCTGTAATTAACACTATGGTAGATGTCACCCAAGCCGAGAGTGGTCAACTAAAGCTGCACCTGACGGTGATCAAAATTCGTTCCCTCTGTGAGCAAGTCATTCAACAACTACATCACCAGGAATTACCCCATCATCCCACGATCGAGCTGACGATCGCCCCCGACCTAGACACGATCGTGGCAGACCCCTCCCGCCTGCAACAAATGCTGGGGCATCTCCTCCACAATGCCTGCCGTTTTACCCCCAAGGACCAAGTTCCCCAGGTGGGGATAAGGGTGGAAGCCTGGGAGTCCTGGGTAGCTTTTACCGTATGGGACAGGGGCATCGGCATCGCTGACGCAGACCAGTCCCTCATCTTCCAAAAATTCCAACAACTGGAAAGCCCCCGCACTAGACAATTTGACGGCACGGGCTTGGGCTTAATTTTAACTAGGCAACTTGCCCGTCTCCATGGGGGAGATGTCACTTTCCGTTCCCAGCTGGGCGTAGGGAGCGAATTTACCCTGCTCCTGCCCCCCACACCCCCCAGCCATCCTTGCCGCCAGTTGGTTTTAGTTGTTGACACTAACCCCAAGCAAATTACCACGATCGTTGATACTGTAACTGCGGCGGGCTTTTTCCCCGTAATTGCCCGATCGGGTTTAGAGGCTCTAGAAAAAGCCAGGCAACTCCGCCCCAGTTGCATTTTCATGAACTACGACCTGCCAATTTTAGGGGGCAAAGAAATTTATTGCCTGCTCCAACAAGACCCCCATCTCAAAACAATTCCCGTCAAGCTCTACCATGCCACTGCCATTGACAGGATAGAAATTAGCAACTTTTTACCCGACAGAGGTCACAAAATTTTCTGTGTAGGATGTGCCGACTGGTCCGAAACCCATAACCTCCCCTTCCGGTGCATGACCCTAGATGATATGGAACAGGCAGAACTCCTTGCTCCCCTGTGGAAACCCGCTGTCATTATTGTCGGTGAATTCCCTATGCTATCTGCCATCTACGAAAATGGACATCTAAGCCAAATACCGATCGTGGTAAAACAGCTAGAGAACGAATTATTTAACCATCTAAAATTAGTAGCCTGCACCGATCGGGAGTTATTAGCCACCCTCAATCAGTTACTAGGAATTACTCATCAGTTTGAGAATGGTCAAAATTAGTATTAACAGGACGGAGGTGGATATGTTTCCGACCCAAACGAATCTCTAATTCATCTCCTGGTTGTAAGCCCATCATTTGGGTATAGGTAGAACCAATTAAAAGATTGCCATTTTTCTGCACACTAACACGATAGCTAGCGCTCCTGCCGCCTCTGCCAGAATTCTTGCCCTCCGTAGTGCCATCAGCTTCGATTAAAGCGTTAAGGAACTTCATCATATTGACGCGATTCTTGCCACTACGGGTGAGGGTAGTATAGCCGCAGGCTTTTGCCTTTTCTTCCCCCGACAGATGGTCTAATTCTTTAACTTTTTTCAGGAGTGCCTCTCCCGTCAATATAGGTTGTTTTGCCATTTCTTTACCTAAATTCAGTGAGTTATCAGTTGATTTAGTTGATATTTTACTCAGTATCTTGCCAATTTGTCATCCCTATTTTCTTAAATAATGACAATTTTGTCTGAGGGCTTGCTCAGGGGTTCAAAATCCTCTAAAAATAAATAACAAACTATCTAACGCCGTTATGAATAATTCCCCGGAAACAGTTTTTAGTAAAATTATCCGCCGCGAAATTCCTGCCACGATCGTCTACGAAGATGACCTAGCCCTGGCATTTCGGGACATCCATCCCCAGGCACCGGTGCATATTTTGGTGATTCCTAAACAGGTGATTCCCACGATCGCTGAGGCTACGGAGCAAGACCAGCAACTATTAGGACATTTGTTATTAGTGGCAAAGCAAGTAGCAAAGCAAGAAAACTTAGACCAGGGCTATCGCCTTGTGATCAACTGCGGCAACGACGGCGGGCAAACCGTCTACCATCTCCACATTCATATTTTGGGCGGTCGATCGATGCAGTGGCCCCCCGGATGAGTCAACTAAACCCCATCTGTTGGGCGGGATAGCATAGGTGGAAAGAATAACATACCAGACGGAAAAATCAAAGCAGAAAAAAAATTGCTGAAATCCCTATAAAATCTAGCTTTACCCTATTTACAAATGGGGGGTTGCTATTAGAATGGTTCTTTAGAACTCCCTTACCATAAGGCTTATGTCAAACTTCTTTACATAGTACCTGTGGTTAGGATCGATCAACTTGAGGATGATTAAGAATTATGAATAAAGGTGAACTAGTGGATGCCGTTGCTAAGAGCGCCGGGGAAAACAAGAACACTGTGGACAGGGTACTGACGGCCACGATGGAAGTGATTATGGCAACTGTAACCTCTGGGCAGAAGGTAACCTTAGTGGGCTTTGGTTCCTTTGAACCCAGGGTAAGAAAGGAGCGGGATGGGCGCAATCCCAAGACCAAAGAATCGATGAAGATTCCCGAAACCGTTGTGCCGGCTTTTTCTGCGGGCAAGTCCTTTAAGGAGCAAGTGGCAGACAACATCGAAGAGATCAAGGAAACCCTCAAAGCTGACAAAAAGAAATCCTAGAGCCGACTAGCTAAAATCCAGCGCAGGGACATGGGCGTTTCCCCTGGAGTGGGAAACACATCTCTGCCGGTAGACCAGTTGATAAACCATTTGGTGGGGGGCCATGCCTCTGGGGGTAAAAAGGTGCGCTCGTAGTCGTAGGCGGATTCGTTACTTTCCACTTTGAGGGGCAAGCCTTCTAAACAGGTCTGGAGTTCGGCGGGGGTAACTAAAAATGACCAAGCTACTTCTGACAGTTCCCGCATCATTTGGGTGGGAACAAAGTCGTCTGCGGTTAAAAAGGTACTGAAAAGGAGTTTGCCCCCTGGTTTGAGGGCAAGGCTGGCAGTTTCTAACAGTTGCCGAATTTGGGTCAACGATCGGAAGTGGGAAATCACTTCTACTACGATGATGAGGTCGTAAATGCTCTCTGGGAGGGTAGTCTGCAAAATGTCGGCTAACTGAATCCCGATCGGTAGGTTTTCGGCTTGGGCACTCTCCTGGAGTTTGGTTACAAAGACTGGAGCTAGTTCGATCGCGTCTACTTGATGCCCCAGACGAGCTAGGGGCAGGGTATTTCTGCCCGTACCTGCCCCTACGTCCAAAATGCGGAGGGGATGCCCCAGTTCCTGTACTAGCCCTGTGACTTTGGCATCGGGGTGGCTGCCAAATAGGGGACCTTGGCGAGTTTGTACCCAGCGGGCATATTTGTCTTCTACGGTCATCACCTGGGTATTCATGCGGATGCGTAAGCCGTTAGTCAAGCCTACGGTGGGATCGGGGGGTTCGTATTGGAAAATTAGGCGGGCGTGGGGGGACTGGGCAAATCCTTCTTGGATGCGTTGCGCCAAGGTGCGTTGCAGGGATTCTAATTCTTGGGGTTTGAGGGTTTGCCCCAGGGAGAGCATAAGATTTTGTACCTGCTGAAAAAAATAATTAGATAGTTGGGGAATGCAGGGAATGACCAGTTCTCCCCTGGCAGCAGTAAGACTTTTTACTTTGTTGAGGGCGATTTTTTCGTAGGGTGAGATTTCCATACCGATCGTTTTTGGGGCAGATCAATAGTATCTGATTAGGAGCAGGACTTACGCTGAGGAAAAATTCCTCAATCCCTTCTCCCTTTTTGGGAGAGGGCTAGGGTAAGTCCTGTAGTATCTGATTAGGGTTATTTTCTGAGACTTCTTGCCAAGAAGGAAAGTTTCAAAACTATCGAAATCAGGTCATACAATAGAGGTTAATTAGTGCCATGTTGACTATGACCGATCGGGTTGCCCAAGTTAAACGCCAAACAGGAGAAACAACTGTCGATATTACTCTCAATCTCGATGGGACGGGGAAGGGGGACATTGATACAGGGATTCCTTTTTTAGACCATATGTTGCATCAACTCTGCTCCCACGGCTTAGTCGATCTCAGGGTGCGGGCTGAGGGGGACTTACACATCGACGACCATCACACCAACGAAGATGTGGGTATCACCCTGGGGCAATGTATTGCGAGGGCGCTGGGCGATCGCAAGGGGATTCAGCGGTTTGGTCATTTTCTGGCTCCCCTAGATGAAGCCCTCGTGGAGGTAGCCTTGGATTTTTCTGGTCGTCCCTATCTTGCCTACGGCTTGGCTATTCCCACCGATCGGGTAGGCAAATACGACACCCAATTGGTGCGGGAATTCTATCAGGGGCTAGTAAACCACGCTCTCCTTACCCTCCACCTCAGACAGCATGGGGGAATCAATTCCCACCATATTATTGAGGCATCCTTCAAAGCCTTTGCCCGTGCCCTAAGAATGGCGGTGAGTCTCGATCCTAGACGATTACAGGAAATTCCTAGCTCTAAGGGTATCCTTTAACGGGACAAGAATTGATGTACTCCCCTGGCGATCCCTTCTCCTAACCTTTGTTGATAGCCAGGGTTGTTCAAGTTAGCTGCTTCTTCAGCATTGGTGACAAAGCCAGTTTCGATCAAAATCGAAGGCATTGTTGTTTTGTAAATTACATAGAACCGTGCCGACTTCACGCCCCGATCGTTGGCTCCGGTAGCCCCAATCACTTGGGTCTGGACATATTCCGCTAGCTCCCTACCCGATCGGGAGCCGGGGGCAAAAAAGTTTCAATCCCCCTCACGTGACTAGCGCGAGAAGCCAAGGAATTGGCGTGAACACTGACAAAAGCATTGGCGTTGACTTTTTCTGCCAGGCTCACCCTTGGTGCTAAGTCAATTTCCACATCTTGGGTACGGGTATAGTAGACTACATAGCCCAGGCGTTGCAGTTCCCGACCCGCCGCCTGACTGATCGGCATGACTATATCTTTTTCCTGGATGCCGTTGCCTACAGCGCCAGGATCGCCGCCGCCGTGACCAGGGTCAATGACAACAATGCCTCTGCCCCGATCGGGTAAGGGAGCTTGGGAAGAGGGGGGTAAAACTTGGGGCAGAGGCGGGATCGATGGGGTGGGGTTTGTGCCCTGGACTAATTGCAACACAATTTGATTAAAGCTACCACCCCTGCCTTCTTGAATTTGCCAGCCCGGAGAGAGCTTAAAGGAAGCCACCACCGAGTCATTTACCTGGGTGGCCCGCACCCGTTCGATCGGTACATCCGCAGCCAACACCGATCGTTCCCAACTAGAAGAGAGCTGGGCGGGAGAAATCACCAAATTATAGGTATTGGAACTGGGATCATTAGTGCCGGTATAGGTAGTGGGTTGATCGGCTTGGATTACTATCTTGGTCGTACCTTGTACTGTAAAACCCTGTAAAGTAGCTAAAACATTCCGGGCAGGATTAGGCAGAGGCACCACAGTCTGGGTGGGGGGCACAAGGGAGGGTTGAATGATCAAACCCGATCGGGGGTCAAAACGGGTCAGCCATTCTGCCGATTCTCCAGGAATGAGGTCTAAAACAATGCGCGTGACATCTTTTTCAAATTGAGCAATGCGCGCCTGCCTAACGCCGAACTGGTTGATGGGAATAATAGCCTTGTGCAGTTCCGGGGGAATTGCCGTTGTCGCCAGGTCAATCACCATCCGATCGGGGTCTACAATCCGTTCCATCCGCACCTGGGGGTTGCCATTGACGGAGAGCACTAACCCATTAGCAGTAGAACGAATACTCTGGAGGCGAAATAACTGACTGACATTTAGGGGGGGCAATTGCGCCTGCATTGACTGAGCCTGCACTACACCTTGAGATAGCCATCCTGCTAGACAAAGCCACGCGAACTGCTTCATAGAACTTCAAAAATGCTTTACGAAGTTAATCTTACCGCAGAAGGAACTACTTTTTCCACGATCGGAATTTGGGCAAGCCAACGACTGGCAAGCTGGGCGAATTGTTCAGGACAACCACTGACACAAAAGCGCGTCTGTCCTTGTCTGTAAGGGTAGGGATGGCTCAACCCCAAAAGGGAAAGTTCTTGCAGGGCTGCCCTAGTGACGGAGACGGCAGGATCGACTAACTGCACTTCCGTCGGCAAAATTTGCCCAAACAATGGGGCAAGGTGGGGGTAGTGAGTACAGCCAAACAGGAGGGTATCAATTTTGTGAGCAATGAGGGGGCGGAGATAGTCGGTAGCTACTTCTTTGGTATAGGGGTCAAAAATGCGCCCCTGTTCAATGAGGGGGACAAATTCGGGACAGGCAACCTGCCACACTTGGGCGGCACCACCACTACTTTCGCGGATGGCATTTAGGTAGGCATTACTTTTAACTGTGGCGGGGGTGGCAATGACACCGATTCTTTTGCCTTGATGCACTGCTGCCCTAGCTCCAGGCAAAATTACGCCCAAGATCGGGAAGCTGTAATAGGGACGCAAAACTTCTAAAGCCAAAGCAGAACTAGTATTACAAGCCATGACTACCATTTTTACCTGTTGGCTTGCCATCCAATCCAAAATCTCCCTGACAAATGTGATGATCTCTGGCTGACTCCGGTTCCCGTAGGGCAACCGATCGGTGTCTCCAAAATAAACGATCGATTCCCAGGGCATTTGGCGATAAATCTCTTTTAGTACAGTTAAGCCACCCACCCCGCTATCAAATACGCCGATGGCGGATTTTGCATCTAATCCCATTCACTGCCTCACTCATCACATGGAGATAGTAAAGCACATTTTTTTGCCTGTTTCTACTGTCAAACTACACCCTGCCTAAATTAGATAATTGTAGATAGCCATTGACACCATCCGTTAAGGCTTTCCATCCCGACCTACAAGGATAAGTCCAACCCGCATAATGCCGAATTGACTTAAATTTTGGATACCCTCCTTTTTTATTAAAAAAGCGCTGATAAGCAAAATTCTCCCACAGGGGGGAGAAGGGATGTAAATCAATTTTTTCTTGTTCCCTCTCCCTTTTTGGGTGAGGGTTTCAGAAAAAACAACGTAAGTTCTGAAAAGAGTGAACGACTCCCGACACTCATCTTCGTTGAGTAAACACAACTCAGATAGAGAGCGGGCTTCACGCTTCATCGACTTGTTTGTAACAGAGGTCTCAGCGTGCTGCCACCGTGCGACAAATCAGGGAAACTCTCCAGAGATTTGATATATCATAGGCGGTTTTCATCCCGATACTCGCGGCATTAGCTAACAACCTGAGTTCGATACTTCTGGAAATTCCCGCATCTAATTGGCTCCAATGTTCAGGACTGCCTTTAACATGCCATTCTCGGACTTTTGGGCAAAGTTAAAGTCCAGACGCTCACAGATTTTGCGCATTGCCCCATTAGTTGGCAGCATATAAGCCTCAATTTGGGAAATGCCCTCCGATCGGGCAATGGTGACTAGACGGCGCAGTAATTCTGTGCCTAAACCCTGCTTCTGGAACCGATCGGCGATAATCATGGCAAACTCGGCACTGTCGGAGTTATGAAAACGGGTCAACCGTCCCACTCCCAATAGCTGATGCTCCCCCGTGGCAGAATCTTTGTGGTCTGCTACCAATACCATCTCCCGATCGTAGTCAATGAAACAAATGCGCGTCAACCGATCGTGGGCGATGCGGTGTTGCAGGTTCATCATATGGGCGTAGCGCATATAGACACTTTCCTCCGAGAGCCTTTGATGGAAGCTGACCAGGAGGGGTTCATCTTCAGCGCGGATGGGGCGAATCGTTGTATGCAGGTCGTTTTTGAGGGTAAAGCAACTCATATACTGGGAAGGATAGGGACGAATTGCTAGTTTTGTGGGCGCTTCATGTTCCGAGCGCAGGACAATTCTGGCATCGAGGGCAATCAAATGGTCGGCGGAAGCAAGGAGGGGATTGATGTCAATTTCTGTGATTTCGTTTTGTTCCACTACAAGTTGACTAAACCGCACTAACAACTGGGCTAGGGCGGTCATATCCACTGGGCGATTGCCCCGCACCCCCAAAAGCGCCTGGTAAATGCGGGTACGCTCCATCATGCGCCGAGCTAGGGTGCTGTTGAGGGGAGGAAGTGCCAAGGAACGGTCTTGGAAAATTTCAACCAGCTGTCCACCAGTACCAAAGAGGATGACGGGACCAAACTGCGCATCAATACTGCTCCCTAAAATTAGCTCATAGCCCTGGGCACGGAACATGGGCTGTACTGTTACACCTAAAAATACGTCGGGATGCTTTGCTTCCCAGGCTTTGACGTTGGTGCGAATGAGGTTAAAGGCGGCGGCGACCGCATCGGCGTTGGATAAGTTGAGTTGCACCCCCCCCACATCACTTTTATGGGTGATCACCTCGGAAAGTAACTTCACCACAACGGGGTAGCCCATCCGATCGGCGATGGCAATGGCTTCCTCTACTGTGTGGGCGATCTCCGTGGGGACGGTGGGAATACCATAGGCAGTGAGGACTTGCTTGGCTTCATACTCCGTTAATAGATTGCGCCCCGCCTGCCTTGCTTGGGTAAAAATTTGTTGCACCCGCTCCCGATCGGGGGTAAATTCGTCGGAGTCGGGGGGCAACTGGGGGTTTCGTAGAGTGCCCGCAGATTATTGCTGTAGCGGCACATGTAGTTGAAAATATGGGCGGCAGTATCCGGGTAGCTAAAGGTGGGAATCGCGGCATCGTTGAGGGCGTGCATTGCCGGTGCTACACTTTCTCCCCCCATCCAGCTTGCCATGATCGGCTTGGTATGGTTTTGGGCGCAGGCAATTAGTTTGGCTGCTGTTTCTGTGGGCTGGGACATGGCTTGGGGCGTGAGGATCACCAAGGTCGCATCGCTGTTGGGGTCATCCGCCGTCACTTCTAATGCCTGGGCATACCGATCGCAGTCCGCATCTCCCAGAATATCCACGGGATTACCATGGCTCCAGTGGGGGGGTAAAATCTGGTCTAGTTTGGCTTTGGTCTCGGGGGTGATTTCCGCTAGCTTGCCTCCCCCCTGAATAAAGGCATCGGTGGCAATTACCCCTGGTCCACCAGCGTTGGTCAAAATGGTGAGGCGATTGCCCTGGGGCAGTTTCGGCTGTTTGGACAGCACCTCGGCCATGTCAAACAAATCGGAGATGTTATCTACCCGCAAGACCCCGCACCGGCGAAAGGCGGCATTGAGCACTTCGTCACTACCGGCGAGGGCACCCGTGTGGGAGGTGGCAGCCTGGGCAGCTGCTTCCGTGCGCCCTGCTTTGAGGACGATGATCGGTTTGGTCATGGCAACTTCCCTGGCAGCGGAAAGGAAAGACCGCGCCTCCCCGATCGATTCCATATAAATCACAATGCTCTTGGTGTGGGGATCATCCCCCAGGTAATAGATCAAATCGCCCCAGCTCACGTCCAGCATGGAGCCGATGGAAATAAAGGCACTAAAGCCGATATTTTCCTGGAAACTCCAGTCCAAAATGGAAGTGCAGAGGGCGCCACTCTGGGAAATAAAACCGACGGAACCAGGGCGCGCATGGTGCTGGCAAAGGTGGCATTTAAGCCCAAGACGGGATTCATGATTCCCAGACAGTTAGGACCAATAATGCGCATCTGACCGGCATTGGCGAGGAGTTGTTGCTCCAGCGCAATTCCTGCCGCTCCGATCTCCTTAAAGCCAGCGGAGATCACGATCGCGCCCCGCACCCCAGCCGCAGCGCATTCGGCAATAACACCGGGGACGGTGGGGGCAGGGGTAACGACTACCGCTAGGTCTACCCGATCGGGGACAGCGGCGATAGAGGGATAGGCTTTGATCCCCAACACACTGGCGCGCTTGGGGTTGATGGGAAACACCGTCCCGCCAAAGGGAGTGCTAATTAGGTTCCACAGCAGGGTGCGCCCCACACTGCCCTGCCGCTCGGTGGCTCCAATCACGGCGACATTGCCTGGACGAAAGATGGCATCAAGGGGGAAGCGCTTTTGGGTGCGCCAAATGTCGTAGACGCTCTCATTGGTCGGTTCCATAGTTTCTCCTCTGCTAAATACCGATCGGTTCGCGGTGGTAAAGGGCACTGTCCAGGCGACAGCCCTGATAGGACATGATATAAAGCTCCTTCAAGTCCCGCATCAGGGGATAACGGGGGTTAGCACCGGTACATTGGTCATCAAAAGCCTGCTCCGCCATTTCTTCCACCGATTCGTAGAATTCCCGCTCCCGATCGGGTAAAACCTCTTTGATGGAAAGGGGAATCTCTACCTCCTGCTTCAGGTTTTCGATGGCGTTGATCAACCGCTCTACCTTATCGTCCTCCGTACGCCCGCCCAGATGGAGAAAATCTGCAATTTCGGCGTAGCGTTGCTTGGCGTGGGGGTAGGTGTACTGGGGAAAAATCGCCTGTTTGAAGGGGGCATCGGTGGAGTTGTACCGAATCACATGGGAGATCATTAGGGCATTAGCTAACCCGTGGGGCACATGGAAGGTGGAGCCTAGCTTGTGGGCGAGGGAGTGACAGATACCCAAGAAAGCATTGGCAAACGCCATCCCCGCGATCGTAGCGGCATAGTGCACTTTTTCCCTAGCCACGGGGTCCTTCGCCCCCTCTTTGTACGCCCTGGGCAAATACTGGAACAACAGTTGGATCGCTTCTCTGGCTAAACCTTCCGTAAATTCCGTCGCCAAGATGGAAACATAGGCTTCGATCGCGTGGGTGAGGGCATCGATCCCCCCGTAGGCTGTCAGCTTCTTGGGCATATGCATCACCAACTCCGGGTCAACGATCGCCATATTGGGAGTGAGGGCATAGTCTGCCAGGGGATACTTGATACCCGTCTTATCGTCGGTGACCACAGCAAAGGGAGTCACTTCTGAGCCAGTGCCAGAAGTAGTAGGAATTGCCACCAAAATTGCCTTGTGTCCCAGGGTGGGCAGGGCATAGACCCGCTTACGGATGTCCATAAACCGCATAGCAATCCCAGAAAATTCCACCTCTGGGTGCTCATACATCAACCAAATCACTTTGGCGGCATCCATGGGGGAACCACCGCCAAAGGCAATAATCACATCGGGGTTAAAACTACGGCACCGTGCCAAGCCCTTCTCCACCGTACTTAGGGTGGGGTCTGGTTCCACTTCGTAAAACACTTGGTACTCTATCCCAATCTCTTCCAAGACCTCTTCCACTTCCTTGAGCATACCCATGTCGAAGAGGGGTTTGTCGGTAACTAAAAACGCCCGTTTTTTGTCCTTCAGTTCTTGCAATGCCACCGGCAAACAGCCGAACTTAAAATAAATCTTGGGCGGGACGCGGAACCAGAGCATATTTTCGCGGCGCTCCGTCACTGTTTTGATATTGAGCAAATGATGGGGGGCGACATTTTCGGAGATGGAGTTGCCGCCCCAGGTGCCACAGCCCAAAGTGAGAGAAGGATCGAGCTTAAAGTTGTACAAATCCCCGATCGCGCCCTGGGAAGAGGGAGTATTCAACAACACTCTACTGGCGGCGACATGGTGCTCAAAATAAGCCAAGTCATCGCGATTAGCGGGATCGGTATAAAGTACGGCTGTGTGCCCCTTACCGCCAAAATTCACCAACTGGGAAGCAATTTCTACCCCCGATCGGAAGTCGGGCACACGATAGAGGGCTAAAATCGGCGACAGCTTTTCATAGGAAAAAGGTTCATTTTCTCCCACTTCCTCCACTTCGCCAATTAACAGCCTAGTGCCCAGGGGCACAGTAAAGCCAGCTAGCTGGGCAATGCCCTCCACGGACTGCCCCACGATCGCGGCATTCAACCTACCATCCTGGAGAATAATACGCCGCAACTGCCCTACCTCCTCTGGAGAGAGAATATAGGCACCCCTAAGAGTGAACTCCTCTTTCACTTTTTCATAGATGCTGTCGACGACAATTACCGACTGCTCAGAGGCGCAGATCGTACCATTGTCAAAGGTCTTGCTCAGCAAAATGGAACTGACCGCCATGGGAATATCGGCGCTGGCATCGATCAAAGCGGGGGTAT
Organism: Cyanobacteria bacterium M5B4; assembly: GCA_002861535.1. GTDB lineage: Bacteria > Cyanobacteriota > Cyanobacteriia > Pseudanabaenales > Pseudanabaenaceae > M5B4. The sequence continues at coordinate 15,885 of PHFO01000029.1, forward strand.
TGCCTGCGCCCACTCCTAAAGATGGATGCCCCGAAGAGTAGGCGGCTTTCACCATGCCTGGTCCTCCCGTAGCCAGGATCAATTTAATATCGGGGTGTTGCATCAATGCCTGGGACAGGGGCACGGTGGGTTCATCAATCCAGCCGATGATGGGATCGGGGGCACCGGCAGCCACAGCCGCCCGCAACACAATCCGCGCCGCCTCGATCGTGCAGGCTTTGGCTCTGGGATGGGGCGAAAAAATAATGGCGTTACGGGTTTTGATTGCCAGCAACGCCTTAAAAATACAGGTAGAAGTGGGGTTAGTCGTAGGCACAATCCCTGCCAAAATGCCCACCGGCTCCGCTATTCTTTGAATGCCGTAGTGTTTATCTTCTTCAATAATGCCGCAGGTTTTCTCGTCCTTGTATTTGTTGTAGATGATTTCTGAAGCAAAGTGATTCTTGATCACTTTGTCTTCGACAATACCCATCCCCGTCTCGCTTACAGCTAGTTTGGCTAGGGGAATACGAGCTTCGTTGGCAGCGATCGCGGCTTGCTGAAAAATGCGATCGACTTGACTTTGGGAAAAACTGGAAAACTCTTCCTGGGCAATTTTGACTCTGGCAATTAGCTCATTTAACTCTTGTTCGTTGGTTACGCCCATAACTTATCCTCATTGGACAACTCTAAACTACAGGAACTTCTTAGTGAGTCCCTAAAACTTCAACTTGTGATCAGGATCAAGGAGTAAATAGCCCCCTCGATCGGAAGGTTTCCTTAGTCTGGCTGACTAATTCGGCACTGGGTGGGGGGGTATCTTTTAACAGGTAGGTCAATCCCAGTTGCTCCCATTTGTACTCCCCCATCTTGTGAAAGGATAGAACATCCACCCGCTCCACATTTTTGAGGGTGGCAACAAAATCTGCTAGACCGGCAATATTGTGGGGGGCATCGGTCAAACCAGGCACCAGCACAAAGCGAATCCACGTAGGTTTACCGATCGCGCTCAAATACTCCGCCATCGCCAGGGTAGGCTCTAGGGAGACATGGGTGACCCGCTGATAAATTTGGGGATCGATGGACTTAATATCAAGTAGGACTAAATCCGTATACTCCAGGACGGGCTGGGCAACGGCAGTGGGACAGTAGCCGGAAGTGTCCAGGGCGGTGTGGAGTCCCAGGTCATGACAGCCCTGGAATATAGCGCGGACAAATTCCGGCTGCATCAGGGGTTCGCCGCCGCTGACTGTCACCCCGCCCCCCGCAGGTAGGAGCGATACTTCTTGATCTCTGTCAATACTTCCCCCGTATCTACTTCCCGCCCGCCATCAATTGTGCGGCAGTCTGGGTTATGACAGTACAGGCATCGGAGGGGACAGCCCTGGGTAAAGACAATAAAGCGAATTCCAGGACCATCCACTGTGCCCATACTCTCGAAGGAGTGGATTCTGCCCTTAACACCGGTCGTGGAAGGTGCGGTTGATGACATCTAGTTGTTGCTCGCGGGTAAGTTTAATGAAGTTGACGGCATAGCCCGACACCCTAATGGTCAGTTGGGGATATTGTTCTGGGTGATCCATGGCATCGATCAGGGTTTCCCGTTGCAATACATTGACGTTGAGGTGATGCCCGCCGTCATGGAAGTATCCGTCTAACATTCCCGCCAGGTTGCTCACCTGCTCTGCTCCCGTCCTGCCCAATGCCTGGGGCACGATCGAGAAGGTGTTGGAAATGCCGTCTAAACTGTCCTGGTAGGGCAATTTGGCGACCGAGGCTAAAGAAGCGATCGCGCCGCAGCAGTCCCGCCCGTGCATGGGGTTGGCGCCAGGGGCAAAGGGTTGTCCTGCTTTTCTGCCGTCGGGGGTAGTGCCGGTTTTCTTGCCGTAGACGACGTTGGAGGTAATGGTCAACACCGACTGGGTCGGTACAGCGTCGCGGTAGGTCTTTTGTTGCCGGATGGCATTCATCATGGTCTGTACTACCCAGATAGCTAACTCATCCGCCCGATCGTCGTTGTTGCCGTAGGTGGGGTAGCTGCCTTCGATGGCAAAATCGATCGTCAGTCCCCGATCGTCGCGGATGGGCTTGACTTGGGCATACTTGATCGCCGAGAGAGAATCCGCCACTACCGACAGCCCCGCAATGCCGCAGGCCATGGTGCGATAGACATCCCGATCGTGGAGTGCCATTTCAATGCGTTCGTAGCAGTACTTGTCGTGCATGTAGTGAATCACGTTGAGGGTATTGACATAGGTGCGTGCCAACCATGCCACCATCTGCTCAAACCGCGCTTTCACCACCTCAAAATCCAAGACCTCATCGGTAATTGGCGCCATCACGGGAGCGACTTGATCCCCAGACTTTTCATCCCGACCGCCGTTGATGCCGTAGAGCAATGCCTTCGCCAGGTTGACCCTCGCTCCAAAGAACTGCATCTGCTTACCGATGCGCATCGCCGAAACACAGCAGGCAATGCCGTAGTCATCCCCGTAGTAAGGACGCATCAGGTCGTCGTTTTCGTACTGGATAGAGCTGGTATCGATGGAAGTTTGGGCGCAGAAACGCTTGAAGTTTTCCGGTAGCTGCTCTGACCACAACACTGTCAAATTAGGCTCAGGAGCGGGTCCCAGGTTGTAGAGGGTCTGCAAAAAGCGGAAGCTGTTCTTGGTTACCAGGGGTCTGCCGTCTTCGCCCACACCGCCGATCGTTTCTGTTACCCAGGTGGGATCGCCGGAGAAGAGTTCATTGTAATCGGGAGTCCGCAGGAATCTGACCATGCGCAACTTCATCACAAAGTGATCCACCAGTTCCTGTACTTCGGATTCTGTGATCAGCCCCAGAGCTAAATCCCGCTCGCAATAAATATCTAGGAAGGTGGATACGCGACCGAGGGACATCGCCGCTCCGTTTTGTTCTTTGACGGCAGCCAGATAGCCAAAATACAGCCACTGGAAGGCTTCCCGCGCATTGGCAGCCGGTTTGCTCACATCAAACCCGTAGCTCTGCGCCATCAGTTGTAACTCCTTGAGGGCTTTGATCTGCTCGGAAATTTCTTCCCGCAGGCGGATCGTCGGTTCATCCATCACCCCCCCTTCCAGAGAGCGCAGTTGTTCTTGTTTGTCCTCAATTAAAAAATCTGTGCCGTAGAGAGCCACACGGCGGTAGTCCCCAATGATGCGTCCCCTGCCGTAGGCATCGGGCAGCCCCGTGATAATCCCCGATCGGCGGCAACTGCGCATCTCGGCGGTGTAGGCATCAAACACACCGTCGTTGTGGGTCTTGCGATATTTGGTAAAAATCTCCTCTGTGTGCGGATCGAGGCGATAGCCGTAGGCCTCCAGGGCGTTTTTGACAGTGCGAATGCCGCCAAAGGGCATGATCGCTCGCTTAAAGGGCTTGTCTGTTTGCAGCCCCACTACTTGCTCTAGTTCCCGATCGATGTAACCAGGGGCATGGGACGTAATCCCAGAAGGTACAGCGGTATCCGCATCTAGCACTCCCTTTTCCCGCTCTGCCTTCATCAAGTCTTTGACCTGCTCCCACAGTCGGTTAGTGCGATCGGTGCTCCCTGCTAAAAAGGAACCATCCCCTTGGTAAAGTTTGTAGTTGGTCTGAATAAAATCCCTGACGTTGACAGTCTTATTCCACAGGTGGGGAGTAAATCCTTGCCACTCCGATCGGAGATTGATGGGCTGATCGGAGCAAAGTTCTGACTCAAAAGTATCTCTATCCATAGTCTTGGCAACTCCTTAGAGGGACTAAATTCCTCTCTTATATCGATTGTATTATGAAACGGGAGGATAAAACTAAGCTAAATTTTTACAATTTTTTATACAACTAATAACTGTACTTATTATTGGCGATCGAAGTTAAATTTTATCTAAATTTTTTAGCGATCGGTTGTGAATTCTTTCAGAAAATTATTAGTAAAACTTTATCTGGGCACCACCAAATTCTACCTGGGCAAGGATTTTGCTCCACTTACACCCTGCCCATATCGTTGTAGGAGTTGCTATAGACTGAAATCTATCAACTATGAAGGGAGGGCAGATAAATTTCGTTGTTTTGATCCCCTAGCAGGGTTTAACTCCCCGCCCAAATAAGTCCCCCGATTTATCGGTGGGATGAATTTTGGTCACTAATTGATTTTATGATAAAATAAGAGCATGAGAAATGTAGTCAAAGTTAGAATTTATCCAACTACTGAACAGCAACAAGCTTTTGGTTGTGCCAGATGGTTTTGGAATAATTCTTTAACTGAAACTAATAAACTCTACAAACAAACTGGCAAAGGATTATCTAGACAAGGCTTAAACGACAGATTGCCGAAGCTTAAAGAATGCTACTCCCAAGTATTGCAATCAGTTAGTCTCCATTTGTCTAGGGCATTTGTCAACTTCTTTGAGGGTAGGGCTGGTTTTCCTAGATTCAAATCTAAGCACGGTAAACAGTCTATTCAATATCCTCAATACGTTAAGCTTTTGGATGGAGCCATAAAGCTACCTAAAATTGGGGAGATTACAGCTAAACTACATCGCACTTTTGAGGGAGAGTTAAAAACTGTAGCCTGTTAGCATGAACAGAACTGGCAAGTACTTTGCCTCGTTACTATTTGATGATGGGCTACCAGAGTTACAGCCTAACCTTGAGGTTAAAGCAGTAGGAATAGATGTTGGTTTAACTCACTTTGCTATTACTTCCGACGGTTCTAAATTTGATAATCCTAGACACTTAAAGAAACATGAGAAAAACTTAAAACGCAAACAGCAAAAAACTTTCTCGTAAAGTTAAAGGGTCAAATTCGAGAGCCAAGGCTAAACAGATTGTGGCAAGAGTCCACGAACGGATTGCCAATACTCGTAAAGATTTTCAACACAAACTTTCTCACAAACTGGTGAACGAAAACCAAGTCATCGTTGTA
>PHFO01000030.1 GCA_002861535.1 Cyanobacteria bacterium M5B4
CATCTCGATCTGCATTGTAGCCACATTTGGTGCAATTATGTGTGCGCTCGTTGATGACCACAACTAGGGCAAGTTTGGGAAGGTTTTACTTTCTGGGCAGGGATTTCAATGTACTGAAACTTTGTATTCCTAACCCCGCCCTGCTACGCGAGGGCGGAATTTCGTTCCATGAAGTTTGGATGCCCGAAGCGGTCAAAAATGAATTGCAAACAAACTAGAGGGCAAGATTATTTTGCAGTCTTCTTAGTGAGGCGCAACTGGCGGAACCAATCCTGTAATAACTGTTGGCATTCTGCTGCTTGCACGCCGCCGATCACTTCTACCCGATGGAAGGCAGCGGCACTACGGGGAATATCTAACACCGAACCCATCGCCCCCGTTTTACTATCTTTAGCTCCATAAATCACCATGCCTAACCGTGCCAACACGATCGCGCCGGCACACATGGGACAGGGTTCTAGGGTGACATAGAGCCTGCAATTTTGCAAATAGCGACAATTGAGTTTTTGGGTCGCTTGGTGAATTACTTCCATCTCGGCGTGGGCGAGGGGATTACGATCGCGCTCTTTACGATTTTGCCCCCAGGCAATTAGGTGCTCCTGGTCATCAACAATGAGGGCACCTACAGGTATCTCCCCCGCCTTGCCCGCCGTCTCTGCCATCCTCAGAGCTTGATCCATCCAGTAGGCGTGTACCATAGGTGAGACAACAATCACGAGACTTTTATGATGAATACATTTTGGAGCCAGAAGGAGGCATTTTTAGCCCTGGTTCTGATCGGCATTACGATCGGGTTATTGGTTAAACCGCCCACAAGTAGCAATAGTAATGATAAGGAAGTAGTCAAAGCCTATTTTAATAGTACAGGCTTCGAGCGGTGGAAACGCATCTATGGTACAGAAGCGGTGAACTCCGTGCAGGCAGACATCCGTAAAGGACACCAACAAACGATCGATCAAGTCCTAGACTGGCTTAAAGCCGAGCCTAACCTATCAGAACAACATATCTGCGATGTAGGCTGTGGTGTGGGCAGTTTGAGTATTCCCCTCGCCCAGTTGGGGGCAAAAGTCAGCGCTAGTGATATTTCCGCCAAAATGGTAGAACAGGCGCAGTCCCAGTCCCCTGACCCCCAAAACCCCCAATTTACAGTAGCGGATTTAGAAACAGTGACCGGTAGTTACGACACCGTGATTTGCTTGGATGTGCTGATTCATTATCCCCTCGAAGATGCAAAAAAATGATCCACCATCTGGCGAGCTTGACTAAAAATCGCTTAATTCTCAGCTTCGCTCCCAAAACCTGGTTCTATGACCTGCTGAAAAAAATTGGCAGCTTCTTCCCTGGAGCCAGTAAAGCCACCAGAGCATACCTCCATCCTGAAAGCGCTATCCGCCAGATTTTAGCCGATGCTGGATTCACGATCGAGCGGGAGGGCATGAACAAGACGCGGTTTTACTTTTCCCGGCTCCTAGAAGCAAGACGAACTTAGTAGGCAATGGGGAGAGAAGAGTCTGGTTCTGGGGAGGAGGGGGCTAGGGGGAGGGGCTGACGAGGAGGCATAGCTTCGATAAAAATAACCCGATCGGGGGTCTCTCGCACCAAGTTGTTGCCTTCTGCCCAGGCTCTCTGTAACCGATCGTGATCCAGAGCTTCGGCGGCATTGATCAGCTTACCTTCCATCTGTTTGAGATATTCTAGCTTGCTATACTGCTGATTCCAGCGCTTCTGGGAGACCACGGTCCAGCCGTAAAGGACAAAAACACAACCCGTCAGGAGTAATGCCGATACAACAGAAATATTCTGGATTAGTTGGAGGCGTTGGAGGAGTTTAGTTTGATTAGTAGGTTTGGGTTGGGCGCGTACCCTGGGAACTTTGTGGGGAACGGGGCGAGTTACATTTGGGCGTAGGGGCGCTCTACTCGCTGTCATATAAATTACTCCTCATCACTAGCCTTAATTTGTACCACTTTTTGCTTAAAACCGAAAGCATTGGGTGCAATATAAGTATTTTCGCCCATGGGGGTATTTTTGACTACATCCAGGACTTACGTTGCTTTTTCTGGCTAGCCCCCAAAGGCAGAGGGGACTAGAAAAAATTGGTCTACTTCCCTTCTCCCCCCTGTGGCAATTTTGATTGGCTATACATCTTCGCGAGGGCTGAGCAGGCTTAGGGAATTTTTACTCGGCGTAGCTCCTAGGTGATAATAGGGTTATGATCAGGGTTGGCAAAACCGATCGGGTAAAGATGACTAAGTATGTGTTTGTCACTGGCGGCGTAGTATCTAGCATTGGTAAGGGGATTATTGCCGCCAGTTTGGGCAGGTTACTGAAATCACGGGGTTACACGATCGCTATCCTCAAGCTCGATCCCTACATCAACGTCGATCCCGGCACCATGAGTCCATTTCAGCATGGCGAGGTATTTGTAACGGAGGATGGAGGGGAGACAGACCTCGATCTGGGGCACTACGAACGGTTCACGGATACCAATATGTCTAAACTCAGTAGTGTGACTACGGGGGGCATCTATCAAGCGGTAATTAACAAGGAGCGCAAGGGGGAATACCAGGGGGGGACAGTGCAGGTGATTCCCCATATCACGAACGAAATTAAGGAGCGCATCTTTCGCGTTGCCCGCAATACTAACCCCGATGTGGTGATTACGGAGGTGGGAGGCACGGCGGGGGATATTGAATCACTCCCGTTTTTAGAGGCTCTGCGGCAGTTCCGCAAGGAAGTAGGAAAAAACAACACTGTCTATATGCACGTTACCCTGGTGCCCTGGATTAGTGCAGCGGGGGAAATTAAAACTAAACCCACCCAGCACTCAGTCAAGGAACTGCGATCGGTGGGCATCCAACCGGATATTTTAGTCTGTCGCAGTGAGCGCCCCTTGCCCCAGGGCATTAGGGAAAAAATGTCGGAATTTTGTGATGTGCCCCCGGAGTGTGTCATCCCTGCCCCCGATGCCAAGACCATCTATGAAGTGCCTCTGATTATGGAGCGGGAGGGACTAGCTCACCAGGTGTTGCAATTGTTGCACATGGAACAGAGAACCCCGGACCTGACGAACTGGCAGACTCTAGTGGGGCGGATTGTCAACCCCCAGCATAAAATTACGATCGGGGTTGTGGGCAAGTATATCCGTCTCAACGATGCCTATCTATCGGTAATTGAGGCACTGCGCCATGCAGCGGCGGGGTTAAATAGCGAGATTGAAATTGCCTGGATCGATGCGGAAGACCTGGAGAAGGAGGGCACCGATCGGTTTTTTGCGGGGGTGCAGGGGATCGTTGTGCCAGGGGGCTTTGGACCAAGGGGTGTGGAGGGCAAAATTAAAGCAGTGGCTATGCCAGGGAGCATCAGATTCCCTTTTTAGGGCTATGTTTGGGGATGCAGTGTGCTGTAATTGACTGGGCGCGGCAAATTGCCCACTTAGAGGCAAACAGTAGTGAATTTGATAAAGATACCCCCAATGCGGTAATTCACCTGTTGCCGGAACAGCAGGATGTGGTAGACCTGGGGGGGACGCTCCGCCTGGGGCTTTATCCCTGCAAAGTGATGCCCAATTCCCTGGCTCATACCCTTTACCAAGAGCCGATTATCTACGAACGGCACCGCCACCGCTACGAGTTCAACAATGCCTACCGCGATCGGTTTGTTGCCGATGGCTACAAAATTAGTGGGGTGTCCCCCGATGGCAGATTAGTGGAAATTATCGAACTGCCCAGCCATCCCTTCTTTATTGCCTCCCAGTTCCATCCTGAATTCCGATCGCGTCCTTCCCAGCCCCATCCCCTATTTCAGGGATTGATCAGTAAAATTTTGCAGTCGTGATTGCTTGCGCCTCGGTCTGGTGAATGCCTGCCAGCCCGCCTTCAGGGCTACTAGGGTCGATCGGGCTTTTTGGGCGGTTTGTTTGGCTCCCTCACTCACCTGTTGCACTGCTTCGGAAGCGCCCCTAGCTCCCTGGTTCAATTCTTCGGTCAATTCCGTCACTTCTATACCCGCCATTCTGATCGATTCGAGGGCGGGGGGCAACTCCTGTACTAATAAATCTGCCAGCCGTTGCACACTGCGGCTAGCGCGGCTAATTTCTTGAAAGGCAGGCACCGCCGACATTAGCAAGATTGTCAGGGAAATGGCAACCAAAAAGAAGGAAAGAGCTAACCAAAATACTGGCTCTGTCATGGCAGGGGCGTTATCAGTTTATTCTCTAGTTTAACCCGATCGTGGGCTTGGGCAATTATTTTGGGGCGTGCTAAGATTTAGAAGCATTTTTGGAGAAAATCCCGTGAGTCCTGTTGCCAGTTCTAGCCTTTTAGAAGAATACTTAGCCGTCGCTAACGGCAATAGAAACACCGCCGCGATCGCTTTCTATGCCGCCCTCGATCATGTCAGGGCTACTTCCCCCCTGGTGGCAGAGGCAATTTTGCAGGAACTCCAAGACCAACGATCGAACTTAAAACTGATCGCCAGTGAAAATTATTCTTCCCTGGCAGTCCAGCTTGCCCACGCTAACTTACTCACGGACAAATATGCCGAAGGTTATCCCTTCCATCGCTTCTATGCCGGTTGCGACAACATAGACACGATCGAGGCGGAAGCCTGCCGCCTGGCGCGGGAACTATTCGGGGCGGAATACGCCTATGTGCAACCCCACTCCGGTGCCGATGCCAACCTAGTCGCCTTTATGGCAATTTTAGCCAGCCGTGTGCAGACCCCCCTCCTAGAAGCCATAGGACATACAGACCCTGGGGCAGCCACTAGGGAACAATGGAATCAAATTCGGGAAAAGGTGGGGCAACAGCGGCTCCTGGCCCTAGATTTTGCCTGCGGCGGACACCTGACCCACGGCTATCGCCGCAACATTTCTAGCCAGCTATTTGATGCCTACTCCTATGGTGTAGACCCCACCACCTACCAAATTGATCTCGATGCCCTCTACAAACAAGCCCAGGAATTAAAGCCCCTGATTTTGTTGGCGGGCTATAGTGCCTATCCCCGCAAGATCAACTTCGCCAAGATGCGGGAAATTGCCGATGCTGTGGGCGCTACCTTCATGGTAGATATGGCACACTTTTCGGGACTGGTGGCAGGCAAGGTATTTACGGGAGATTTTAACCCCGTGGCTCACGCTCACATTGTCACTTCTACCACTCACAAAACTTTGCGGGGACCCCGCAGTGGCATTGTTTTGGCGACCAAGGAGTTGGGAACTTGGGTAGACAAGGGTTGTCCCATGGTAATTGGGGGACCCTTACCCCATGTAATGGCAGCCAAGGCGGTGGCGTTCCAGGAAGCCCTACGCCCAGAATTTAGGGAATACGCCCAACAAATCGTGAAAAATGCCCAGTCTTTGGCGGAATATTGCCTCAAGGAGTCTCTGCCCGTGTTAACGGGGGGCACGGACAATCACTTGATTTTAATCGATGTATTTCAGCGCTATGGCATCACGGGGCGGCAGGCAGAACTAGCCCTCCGTGAGTGTGGTATTACCCTCAATCGCAATGCTATCCCCTTCGATCGCAATGGGGCGTGGTTCACCAGTGGCTTACGTTTGGGCACACCGGCGGTGACCACCCTGGGCATGGGAGATGGGCAAATGGCGGAGATTGCGCGGTTATTGGCAGAAGTTTTGCCCCACGTGCAACCCGATCGGACGGAAGACGGCAAGCAGAGCAAGGCTAAATATGTCCTCGATCAGGATGTTGCCCGCCAGTCCCGCGCTGAGGTTAAATCTCTCCTTACCCAGTTTCCCCTTTATCCAGAATTGAACTTAGGGAATAATGGTAGTGCTGTGACAAAATAACGATCGATGCTGAGAGCCGGAATTGTCGGACTGCCCAATGTTGGTAAATCTACTTTATTTAATGCCCTAGTCGCCAATGCCAAGGCAGAAGCTGCCAACTTTCCCTTTTGCACGATCGAGCCGAATGTTGGTTCTGTCGCGGTGCCCGACGAACGCCTAGAGGTTCTAGCCAAGCTCGGTAACTCCCTGCAGATTGTGCCGGCAAGGGTAGAATTTGTCGATATTGCCGGTCTAGTCAAGGGAGCGAGTAAGGGGGAAGGCTTAGGCAATCAATTTTTGGGCAACATTCGTACCTGTGATGCTATTGTCCATGTGGTGCGTTGTTTTGACAATGACGACATTATCCATGTGGAATCCAGCGTAGACCCAGGGCGGGACATGGAAATTATCAACCTAGAATTGGCACTCTCCGATTTAGCCCAGATTGACAAGCGCCTCGATCGTTCCCGCAAAGCCGCTCGTACCGGTGGTGCTGAGGCAAAGTTGGAGTTAGAAACCCTGGAAAAAGTAAGGGCAGTTTTAGATGAAGGGAAAACCGCTAGACAAGCTCATCTCAGCGATGAAGAAAAGAAAGCGATCAGTTTTTTACAACTGTTGACCATTAAACCCACCATCTACGCTGCCAATGTCAACGAGGCTGATTTAGCATCAGGCAATGCCTACGTCGATCGGGTGCGGAGCCTCGCCCAACAGGAGGGAGCGGAAGTAGTGGTAGTTTCGGCTCAGGTGGAAGCGGAACTAATTGAACTATCGCCGGAAGACCGAGCGGACTTTTTAGCCTCTTTGGGGGTGAAGGAAGGAGGGTTAAAGTCTCTGATCCGCGCTACCTACCGTCTTTTGGGATTGCAGACCTATTTTACGGTGGGAGAGAAAGAAGCCAGAGCCTGGACGATCGATCGGGGGATGAAAGCGCCCCAGGCTGCCGGCGTAATTCACTCGGACTTTGAGCGGGGATTTATTCGGGCGGAAACGATCGGGTATGAAGACCTAGTCAAAGCCGGCTCCATGAAAGCGGCAAAAGAAAAAGGTCTAGTACGCAGTGAAGGTAAAGACTACGTTGTGCAAGAAGGAGATGTGATGTTATTTCTGACCAACGTATAAAAGATTGAACCTATTGTCCCTAACTGGAGTCATACTTCCAGTCGATGATTAAGACAAATGGTTGCCAAGCTACAGGTGGATTCAGACAATGATGTTATTCAACAATGTATTGAAGGTAACACCAATGCCTTTAGATTGTTGTACCAACGTCATCAGTCCAAAGTCCGATCGTTGTTGTTTCAGATGTGTGGCAGTGAGGCATTAGACGACCTAGTGCAGGAAGTCTTTTTGCGGGCATGGCGCGGGTTGAAGCAATTCCGCCGATCGTCTCAATTTTCTACCTGGCTCTATCGCATCACTTGGAATGTGGCTACGGACCAACGTCGTTCATTTGCAAAACGGAATGAAAATCATACACAGGTAGAAGTGGAACAACTGTTCAATCTACCAGAAAATAAGCATGGTTCTCCCCTGCAAACTCTCCATTATCAGGATGTGTTATATCGGGGGTTAGCCCATCTTTCCTTTGATCATCGTACGGTGATCATTCTCCACGATCTGGAAGAACTACCGCAAAAGGAAATTGCCGCCATGCTCAACATCCCGATCGGGACGGTGAAATCCCGTCTATTCCACGCCCGTAGCGCTCTGCGTCAGTATCTTGAAGCCCAAGGAGTTGAACTATGAAAGAAGATGAATCCTTAGTTCGGTTTTTACGAACCTATCGTCTTGATCCGCCACCCGCAAATGACCAGTTGGAAGAAAGACTGATGAGTCAATTAAAACCTGTCGGTCATTCTTTCCCCTGGATCAAAATTGGCATGGCAATGGGTTTGATGGTTAGTCTTTTGGCTTTGGGACAACTACGCCGGCTGCAAACAGCAACTAATACGATCGACTACGAACAATTAGAAGCCTCCCTCTTGCAAAGTTGGGAAATTTCTAGCCGATCGGAAGAACCATCGATCGATTTATTCAATTATCAGGAGAATTAACATGAAACGTCTTATTCCTTTATTTTTGCTTGCTGGTCTTACCTTCAGTCCTGCTACCGTATGGGCGCGTCCCTTTCCCAGGGAAGGAATGCCAAGACTAGAGGACAGAAAAGGCAGGCTCATTAGTGAATTGAATCTGTCTGAGCAACAACAGCAACAACTAGAAGCAATCCGCCAACAATTTCGACCAGAGGTAGAAAAGCTGAAAAATAAGCTAGACCAACTGCGGCAAGACATGAGGCAACTGAATAGCTCCAATGCTTCTGACCAGCAACTGCGGGCAAAATTCCAGGAGATTCAGGCTGTCAAGAATGACTTAGAAGAGTTGCGGTTTGAGCAAAAGCTGGCAATGCGCCAAGTTCTAACCCCGGAACAGCGGGTCAAAATGGCTAATTTGCGCGAAGGTCGTCCCCGGGCTAATCGTTTCTAGGGCTAGCTATTAGTGGGAAGAAGTGCCCTACGGGTCCCTGCCCTGACCCGATCGTCAAACTATGACCGATCGCTTTGGTCACATAGTCTTTTGCTAGTTTGACAGCATCAAAGAGGGCATGACCAAGGGCTAAATTAGCGGCAATGGCAGCGGAAAGAGTGCATCCGGTGCCATGGGTATGGATTGTATCGATCGTTGGTGTAGATAAGACTTCCATTCTTTTACCATCGCAGTAAACATCTGTGCCTTTGATCGTTGCGTCCATGCCGCCCCCTTTGATTAAGATAGCTGTACCAGTCTTCTTGTGCAACTCTTCAGCTGCCTGGTGCATGTCATCGATCGTGGTGATCTCCCGCTGGACTAAAATCTGAGCTTCGTAGCGATTGGGCGTAATCAACAACGCTATCGGTAACAGCCGATGGATAATCATCTCGATCGTGTCTTCATCGAGGAGTTTTGCCCCCGATCGCGCCACCATCACAGGATCGACCACGACCTGACGAAAGCCCCCCCCCACTAGCTTCTTGGCAACGGTAGCCACGATAGAACTTTGAAATAACATGCCGGTTTTGATCGCTGCGATCGACATGTCCGTCACGATCGCTTCAAATTGCGCCTCAATCAAATTAAGGGGCATTCCCTCCACAGCAGTTACGCCAAGGGTGTTTTGCGCCGTGACACAGGTAATGACACTGGTGCCATGGACACAGTGAAAGGCAAAAGTTCTGAGGTCTGCTTGAATGCCCGCTCCGCCTCCACTGTCAGACCCCGCAATTGTCATGGCGATCGGTGGTTTCATAGGATACTTTTTTTGACCTGACCATCTTAGCAAAAAGATGCGTCTTATATCGAGAATTTGATTATTGATATAATTCTCATTGTGATTATTATGGTATAGCTTTAATGCTTTGTCTTGAGGTTCCGCATGGATATACTTAAGCTATACATCACATTGTGCATCTACCATGACGATCATTGTCAACAAATGGGGCAACAGCTTGGGGTGAGAATCACGCTCAACTTGCCCTGGTTTGCCCTATCACCACTAAAATTAAAGGGTTTTGCCTGAAACTCTAATCACTCAAGGAGCAATCCTTGTTTTTCAACTCAAAACGATCGACTGGCAACAAAGACAAGTGAAGTTTATCGAAACATTACCAAAAGAAACCCTTGAAGAATTGATAGCTAAGCTGAATACCCTCATAAACTAATGACGGGCTAAGAACAGAGGTAAAAGAAGACATCAAAGCCCTATCCGATCAGTTGGACACAGAGGTAAAACGCTGGGACGATCGTCAGTGTGTATCAATTTTTTCGTTCCCTCGCCCTTTGTGGGAGAGTTTCAGAAGTCCTGACTGTTAAAGATTTTGGGTTCTTCCCTGTTTAACCCCACGATCGGGAGATTACCGAGTGAGTAGCTGTGGGGTACGCAACTAGGCAAAAATCTAAAGTTATTATCAGGTCAAATCTTCAGCTGTTGTACAATCACAATGGACTATTTAGTTTGGACTAATGTTACACCTCGATCGGGCGTTGTGGTATTCGGGCTGGGACGGGGAACTGATGGCAGAGTTAATTCCTGCTAGCTATGGTTGGTTTGTAGTGGTGTTGGGGCAGGGGTTGTTTGCCACAGACGATCGGTGTTATGCCAGCGCTGGCGTTCTCCCCCTATTGACAGATGCGGGTTTCAAGCTGGAGCAAGCGGTATGGTCTTCTAGGGCTTCCTGTGCCTACGGCAGCAATCCTTTTTGAGTAAGGCACCCCTGCATCAGTGCCTTAAATTGGCTAGTCTGACGGCTCCATCTCTGCCTGTTAACCATGAAGATTATCCCCTCCGCTATTTCAGTCAGCGCCGTCAGCAAACATCCAGAGGTACGTTTCTTTGCTTTGTTATTACTCAGGATCAGCAATTTGTGCAATGGGGAAAAAATCGTTATCCCGATCGTTTTTTATCACAATCGCAGGCACGATCACCTCTACCTCTCATTCTTTTAGGTTCTGTCAAATATAATAGACAGGATAAAGAAATAGAGACTAAATTTTCCCACTACCGCACACAAGGTAAGTGGTTTTATTATGCCCCTGAATTAGCTCACTATCTGAGACAGATGTTAACTTCACCTATCAAAGCCTCGCAAATAATTTAATATGATAAAATTTGATTGTTGGAAAGTTATCGATCGGTATTTGGGAATTTGATGATTTATAGTATTGATTTTGGCAATAGTAATACCGTCGTTGCCCACCATAATGAATGTATTGCCATCGATCGTCTATCTGCTCCCAATTCTTGTCTTATTCCCAGTTTGATCTATTTTGACCGTCCCAATCGGTTTTTAGTAGGTCAAGAAGTAAAAGCTCAAAACCTCGATCGTAGTCCTAATTGCTTTGCCGGATTCAAGCGCGGCATTGGTCAGCAGGTGGGATTTTTACCCCAAATAGACGGACAAAGTATCAGCTTTGAGTATATGGGAGAATGCTTTCTCCAGCGTATTTTACAAGCAATCCCCGATCGGGATTTAGTTATATTTACTGTCCCCATCGATAGCTATGAAATTTACGGTGCATGGCTCAGTAGTTTAGGAGAAACGCAAGTTAGAATCATTGATGAACCAACAGCAGCCGCCCTTGGTTATGGCATACCAGAAGAGCAGTCCAGATTGTTAGTTATTGATTTTGGCGGCGGTACTTTAGATATAGTTTTAATCGATCGTTATCCCCCCGATCGGGAATGGGGCTGGGGTAGTTTAGTTAAATGGTATCAACGGCGTTCTTCTAATGTTAAACCGGCAGCAAAAGTATTAGCCAAAGTAGGACAAAACTTGGGTGGACTAGACATCGATCGGTGGATTGTGCAACACTTCCCTAACTTACCCTGCAACAATGAAACTCTTAAATTAGGAGAAGAACTGAAGATACAATTAACCCACAATGAAGAAGCAACATTAACTTGGCAGGGACAAAACTTCACCCTCCATCGGCACACTCTGCAACAAATTTTAACCGATCGTAAATTCTTCCAACGCCTAGACCAAGCCCTAGCCCAGATCGAGCAACAGTCCAAAACCAGTTTGAGTCAAATTGACCGCGTGCTGATGGTGGGTGGGACATCCCTCATGCCCCTTGTCCAGGAATGGGTCAAGCAAAAATTTCCTCCCGATCGGTCGAATGCCGCCGCCCCCTAGAAGCGATCGCCCTGGGCGCATTGGTGGCAGGCAACTGGCAACTGCAAGACCGCCTCTACCACGATTACGGCATCCGCTATTGGGACAAACGCCTCAAACAACACAACTGGCATCCTATTATTAAACGGGGACAGACCTATCCCCTCGATCGACCAGTGGAGTTAATTTTAGGAGCATCTAGCCCCAACCAAACCGCGATCGAATTAGTAGTTGGGGAATTGGGAGAAGCCGCCACCGAAGTCGTTTTTGACCAGGGACAATTAGTCAACCGCCTCCTCGATCAGCCCTTTTTCCGTGCCATCCCCCTCAATGAAAACCAAGCTACTTTAGCTACCCTCAACCCCCCCGGACAACCAGGCATCGATCGGGTCAAGCTCCAATTCCAAATCGATCAGCAACGCAACCTCTGCCTCACGATCGAAGACCTATTAACTAAAGAGACATTACTTAAAGACCAACCGATCGGGAAACTCCTCTAATTCTCCGTAGCAAAAAGCTATAGATTCTGATGATCATCGTCAAACATCTCCGACCATCCCCAACAGGCTATCAAAATTAGAACAATCATAATAACTAAGAGTGTATTAAAACTAACATAGGAAAATACAAGGATACGAATTTTGTTGAAAATGGCTGTTAAAATGAACAATGCCATTGAAAAAACAATGGCTCCTTTAATTATTCTGACTGCAGGTATTTCTGCCAGCTTCATCCTCTTCTTTGCCAAGTGAAATGACAGCATGAGATGATAAGGCACAGATATTAGCAAAAATATATCAGCTTCCCTGGCAATGTTCCTAAAATCACTTCTGTTCAAGCTAAATGTAAGATAAATACAGAGAATAAAAGCAGCTAAGGCAGAAACAAACAAATTGGCACTTAAAATATAAGGCTCCTCCGACTTCCCCGGAATAATTACACACAAATAGTAAGCAACCCAGGGAGATAAAATCATAAAAATAAGCAAAGGAATGCGGTATTGAGTCGTTAAAAGTTCAATAGTCATAGAGCCAAGCCTAAATTCTGCCCCAATTATCCCACGTCAATAATTTGACAGTAGGTAAATCCCTGTCAACCCATCAAAATATATGCTATACAGAAACTCACGATCGTTTTGTCGCCATGTCTACTCTGGTTATAGTTGAATCTCCCACCAAAGCCCGTACTATCCGTAATTTCCTGCCCAGTGCCTACAAGGTGCACGCATCCATGGGGCATGTGCGGGATTTGCCCCAATCAGCCGCAGACATCCCCGCTGCTTACAAGGGAGAAGAATGGGCAAAACTAGGAGTCAATGTAGCTGCCGATTTTGAACCCCTCTACATCGTTCCCAGCGATAAAAAGAAAATTGTGAAGGAATTGCAGCAGGAACTAAAAGGAGCGACAGAACTGATTTTGGCAACGGACGAAGACCGCGAAGGGGAGAGTATTTCCTGGCATCTTTTACAACTGTTAAAGCCTAAAATCCCTACCAAGCGGATGGTATTCCATGAAATTACTGCCGAGGCAATTCGTGAGGCATTACAAAACTGCCGCCAAGTCGATGAACAGTTAGTCCGTGCCCAGGAAACTAGGCGTATCCTCGATCGGTTGGTGGGTTATACCCTCTCCCCCCTCCTGTGGAAAAAACTCGCCTGGGGACTATCGGCGGGCAGGGTGCAATCGGTAGCGGTGCGCTTGATCGTGCAACGGGAACGGGAACGGAGGGCTTTCCGATCGGGTACTTTTTGGGACTTAAAGGCGACTCTCTACGCGCCTAATTTAGAATTTCCCGCCCAGTTAGTCAGTGTAGGGGGCAAAAATTTAGCTGCTGGGAAGGATTTTGATGATAAAACAGGGCAGCTACTCCCCCACCGCAACGTAGTTTTACTAGATGAAGCTGCTGCGGCAAGTTTGGTAGCACGCCTGCAGGACAAAACTTGGACGGTTCTCGATCGGGAGGAACGCCCCAACAACCGCAAGCCTTCCCCCCCCTTCACTACATCGACTTTGCAACAGGAAGCAAACCGCAAATTGCGCTTGGGAGCCAAGGAAACCATGCGTATTGCCCAGGCACTCTACGAACAGGGTTATATCACCTACATGCGGACAGACTCGGTGCATCTGTCGAACCAAGCGATCGAGGCGGCTAGGGAATGTGTCACCCGCATGTATGGTGCCGAATACCTCAGCCCCAAACCCAGAAACTACAGCACCAAATCCAAAAATGCCCAGGAAGCCCACGAAGCCATCCGCCCCGCCGGTTCTACTTTTCGCACGCCCCAAGAAACCGGCTTGACCGGCAGAGAACTTCAACTCTACGACCTGATCTGGAAGCGTACCGTTGCCTGTCAGATGGCAGATGCCCGACAGACGATGACTACCGTCACGATCGGGGTAGAAGATGCCGTCTTTCGTGCCTCCGGCAAAAGGATAGATTTCCCTGGCTTTTTCCGTGCCTACGTGGAAGGTTCTGACGACCCCACTGCCGCGATCGAGGGGCAAGAAATAGTTTTACCCCTACTCAACGTGGGAGATCATCCCGACCTACGCAGTTTGGAAGCCAATAAACACGAAACCCAGCCCCCGCCCCGCTACACCGAGGCATCCCTAGTCAAGACCCTAGAAAGTGAAGGCATCGGCAGACCCAGCACCTACGCCAGTATCATCGATAAAATTTGCGGCGAACGGGGCTACGTGCAGATCATCCAAAATGCCCTCGTGCCTACCTTTACCGCCTTTGCTGTCACAGAACTGTTAGAGGAAAATTTCCCTAACTTGGTAGACCCAGGCTTTACCTCCAAGATGGAGCAGAGCCTTGATGACATCTCCACCGGTAATATCGAATGGCTGCCCTATCTCAGGGAATTTTATTCTAGTGAAACGGGGCTAGAGCAACAGGTCAAAGCCAAGGAGGAAACGATCGATCCCGATCGGGCTAAAACCGTCACCTTGGAGGGCTTAGGAGATGTCAAAGTCAAAATTGGCAAATTTGGTCCCTACATCCAGGTGGGAGAAGTATCTGCCTCCTTACCCCCCGATGTTACTCCCGCCGACCTGCACACCGATCGGATTGAAGTGTTATTGAAGCAAAAGATCGAAGGACCAGACCAACTAGGTATCCATCCCGAAACCGGCGAGCCAATTTTTGTCCTAGTGGGGCGCTATGGTCCCTATGTACAGTTGGGGAAAGTTATAGAGGGGGAACCCCTGCCCAAACGGGCTAGTTTACCCAAGGGAGTAAAGCCAGAGGATTTGACCCTGGAGATGGCAGTGGATTTGTTGCGCCTGCCCAGGCACTTGGGCAATCATCCCGAAACCGGTAAAAAATTATCGCCAATAACGGCAGATTCGGTCCTTTTATTGTCCACGACCAGGGCAAAGTCAAAGATTACCGCTCCCTCAAAGAGCCAGACAGCCCCTATACCATCACTTTAGAGCGCGCCTTGGAATTGCTCGCCCAGCCCAAAACTGCCCGATCGCGGGGTGGTAAACTGATCCGTGTTTTGGGCACCCATCCAGAGGACGATAGCCCGATCGAGTTACTAGAAGGTGCTTATGGTCCCTACGTCAAGCACGATAAGGTCAAGGTTTCTGTGCCCAAGGAAATGGATTTAGACCAGCTTACCCTAGAGGAGGGATTGGCATTATTAGCCAGCAAGGAACCCCCTAAAACCAAGTCCAAAGCCCCAGCCAAACAGACTAAAACGGCGAAAAAATCTCCCAAAACCGCCAAAAAAACTACCACTGCTTCCCGATCGAAGGTGGCAACCAAGTAAAATAGAGGACAATTTATTTAGATTATTTCCTATGGTCGCTATTGATACAACTATCCCCAAACAAAAGCTGAAAAAACCTCCCCTCCAAGTCCATAAGTTAGGGGATAAAGTATTGCGTCAGCCGGCTAAACGGGTCAGCAAAGTCAGTGACGAAATCCGTACCCTAGCACAACAAATGTTGCAAACTATGTATAGCTACGACGGCATTGGTTTGGCTGCTCCCCAGGTGGGTATTAACAAGCAACTGATCGTTATAGACATCTATCCCGATCAGCCCGCAACCCCCGCCCTCGTCTTAGTTAATCCCGAAATTACTGACCGCGGTGGTGAGTTGTGCTCAGGGGAAGAGGGTTGCCTCAGTGTGCCCCAAGTGTTTATGGATGTGGTGCGCCACGATCGGGTCACAGTGACTTATCGAGACTTGGATGGCCGCCCCCAAAAGCTAACGACCGAAGGACTTCTGGCGAGAGTAATTCAGCATGAAATGGATCACTTAAACGGCGTGATGTTTGTCGATCGGGTGCAAAATGCCATATCTCTCAGTCAAAATTTAACCAAACAGGGCTTTTCCCTCAAGGATGTGCGTCCTATCAGGGATTGAGCTTGCCACGCCTAAAGAGCGTCGAGTTATGATTTCTATAACTTTTCACTTCCCATCAAGAAACAGGACTTACGTTGCTTTTGCTGAACCCTCACCCTAGCCCTCTCCCAAAAGGGAGAGGGTAATTCCCTTCTCCCCGCTGTGGAAATATTAAAACCTTTATCCAGCCTCACCCCAGCCCTCGATAGGGTTAAAAATACCTCGGGGATCGAATTGGTGCTTTATCTTGGTCATCAATTCTTTTACAGAAGGATTGACATAACACCGATCGGTTCCCCATTCCCCCGTCAAAATAGTTAAAAATCCGCCCACATCGATCAACTTTTGCCGCCATTCTGTTACTTGATCTGGGGAATTGATTAGCAACAGTCCCAAACCACTACCCAGATGAATCTGCAGGGGATGACTATCAGCTAAAGGGGTAAACAAAGTGAGGGCTTGGGCACTGGGAACTCCGATTTTACATCGTCCCTTAGTTTCAAATGTTTTACTCACCGATCGGGGGAAATTTTCTGGCACTAACTGACAGGAAATCCCTAAATTCTGCGCCATTTTATCTAATAAATCGCCCTGAAATTCCGCACTGATGCCAGCAAATTCCACACCCATCCCCCAGGCTGGTTTGTAACCCAAATTTTGCAATAAGCAGGGAGAATATAGATCGACAATTAGGGGAGTCAGGCTAGAGCGCAGAACGATCGTGCGTAGTTCCACAATTTGACTGGGTTCCCCCTGACACAACCAAAACTGCCTGGGCTGGGGTAGGGGATAGAGCCTAAAAGTAACTTCTGTGATAATACCTAAACTGCCGTAGGAACCGGTAAATAGCTTCATCAAGTCGTAGCCGGCGACATTTTTTACGACCCTGCCCCCAGCGTGGATGATTTCACCATCCGATCGGATAAATTTAATCCCCAAAATCTGATCCCGCACACTGTTATAGCGGTGCCGCCAGGAGCCACTATCCCCCGTCGCCACAATGCCCCCCAGGGTCGCCCGCTCTGGATAGGGGGGATCAATACCTAAACACTGCTGCGCCTGGGCTAATTTTGCCTGCAATGCCTGGAAGCGATAACCTGCCTCGATCGTGACTGTTAAATCTCCTACGGCGTGGTCAATTAAACGATCGAGTTTGGCTGTACTCAAAGTCAAGTCTACCTTTGCCCCAGGATTGCCCCAGTCTAATTTACTGCCCCCTCCCTGAATGCGGATTTTCCAAGCATTTTGCTGACATAATTGCACCACTTGGGACATCTGCGCCGCTGTCTCTGGCGTTACTAATAAATTGCCGTCAGTTGCAGTAATATTTTCTGCCCCCACGATCGGGGCTAGGATTTCATTCATGATCCAGCCAACTCTCTAAGCTAGCTTCTAATGCTTGGAGGGCATCATCTAAGCAACTGTAGCTATCCAGATTTTCCCAGACCATACCCCTGTGATCAAAGGCACGAATTAGGGACTCGCTATATTCCGCCTTACCAATTTCAATCCAGCCACAACTTTCTACCCAGTGAGTAATGTTGGGGTAAATCTTCTCAAAGGATTTAGTCATAGGGGGGATTTTCCATGGGTTAAAATTAGCTACGATCATCTTACATATTTTCCTAAGACAAGTGTTCTCTTTACTGCTCTCGGATTTTCAGGTAATTTTCGATCGTGACCCAGCCGCCCGTAACTGGTTGGAAGTCTTGCTCTGTTACCCCGGTTTGCATGCTGTTTGGTTTCACCGCTTGGCTCATTGGCTCCATGGTCTGGGCTTGCCGGTCATCCCCCGTCTCATTTCCCAGATTGCCCGGCTGTTTACAGGCATTGAAATTCATCCAGGGGCAACGATCGGTACTGGGGCATTCATAGACCACGGTATGGGTGTAGTGGTAGGAGAAACTGCTATCATCGGCAAAAATTGTTTGATCTATCAAGGGGTGACCCTGGGCGGAACGGGCAAAGAATCGGGCAAACGCCATCCCACCCTGGGGGACAATGTCGTGGTGGGGGCTGGGGCAAAGGTACTGGGCAACATCACGATCGGGGATAATGTCAGGATTGGCGCTGGCTCGGTAGTGGTGAAGGATGTCCCCCCTAATTCCACTGTAGTAGGAATTCCAGGCAGAGTAGTGCAGCGGCGTGGGCAAAAAATCCAACCCCTAGAGCACAATTCCGTTCCTGACCCGGAGGGGGACATCATCCGCAGTTTGATCTGTAGGGTGGAGCACCTGGAGAGCATGATCCAGCAATTGCCAGCGACAACGATCTTAGTAGACGGGACAATTTTGGCAGAAGTGCGCCCCAAGCATTTAGTGGCACCGGAAGTGCAATCAAACCCCGACTACGAGGAATACGAAGGTTTTATGGGTGGTGCTGGTATCTAGTCCCCGTCATGGGGGTAATCGGCAATGGGCGGCTGCCATCGCTGGGGTTAAGCCCCAAGATTTGCGGGACTTTTCCGCTAGTATCAATCCCCTGGGACCACCCCGATCGGCTCTGGCGGCGATTCAATCCCATCTGGCAGAATTGCGGCATTATCCTGATCCCAGTTATGGGGAATTAAGGAGGGCATGGGCAAGTTTTTATGGTGTCAGCCCCGATCGGTTGTTGCCTGGTAATGGTGTATCGGAGTTATTAACTTGGGTTGCCAGAGATTTAGCCAATTTAGACAGTACGGTAATTTTGCGACCGGCTTTTGCCGACTACGATCGGGCGTTAGCAGCGTTTGGCGGACATCGAGAAAATTTATCGATTTTTGCTGAAGATTTGAGTACAGAAATAGGGCAAGTTACTAATCCCCAAAACAAGGGTTTATTACTTAATAATCCCCACAATCCCACGGGCAAGTTAATCAGGAAAGAAGACATATTAGATTACCTCGATCGGTTTAATTTGGTGGTAATTGATGAGGCATTTATGGATTTTTTACCGCCAGATCAAGACCAGAGCTGTTTAGACTTAATCGAAACTTATCCTAACTTAATTGTCCTCCGTTCCCTAACCAAGTTTTATAGCTTACCTGGTCTTAGATTGGGTTGTGTTATGGCTCATCCCGATCGGATTCAGAAATGGCAAACCTGGCGCGATCCTTGGAGTGTCAATTGTTTAGCTGTTGCCGCAGGAATAGCGATCGTGCAAGATCGAGAATTTCAACAGCGAACCTGGGCATGGTTAGAGCCTAACCGATCGGATTTATCCACAAGAATTAGTCATATGACTGGATTTGTAACCCTGCCTAGTAGCGCTAATTTTTTATTAGTAAAAACAGTTATAGCTGGTTCTCAGTTACAGCAATACTTACTGAAAAAACACAAAATTTTGATCCGCGATTGTCTAAGTTTCCCTGAGCTAGGAGAGCAATATATAAGGCTGGCTGTGTTGACAAAATCTGACCATAATGTATTATTAGATTCCCTAGAATCCCTTACTAATTCTACCAATGCGTTACTCTGATCTGGTTTCTATCACCAAGGGCAAATTTAATCATCATAGTATTCCCGATAGCCCGATCGGGGTAATCAGTACCGATAGCCGCACCATTCAAGCGGGGGAAATTTTTGTAGCCCTGGTAGGAGAGAATTTTGACGGACATCAGTTTGTGGCTACAGCATTTGCTAAGGGGGCGACCTTAGCGATCGTCAATTACAACTTGCCCGAATATCCCTGTTTAGTAGTAGAAAATACTCTCACTGCCTATCAGCAAATCGCCCAGGCATGGCGACAACAAGCGCATATTCCTTTAATTGCTATAACCGGTTCAGCAGGCAAAACTACCACCAAAGAGATGATCAGCAGTCTATTAGAATTTTATTGTTCCCCCCAGAAAACAGTCCATCGCAGTCAAGCCAACTTTAATAATGATATTGGAGTCGCTAAAACCCTATTAGAAATTAACCCCGATCGTCATGATTTTGTCGTAGTAGAAATGGGTATGAGGGGGAGGGGGGAAATCGATCGGTTATCGGCTATAGCTATGCCCAATGTTGCCGTAATTACTAACATTGGTACTGCCCACATCGGTCGTTTAGGTTCTCGCGAGGCGATCGCAGAAGCCAAGTGCGAAATTCTCCATCATTTATCAGGGGTGGCAGTCCTCAATGGAGAAGACGAATTACTATTACAAACTGCCGCTCACAATTGGCGGGGCAAAACAATTACCTACGGCATCGATCGGGGAGAGGTAAGAGGCGAAATAGTTAACGATCGGTTAGTAGTTAATAATTGCACTTGGCAACTACCCCTGCCTGGCAGACACAATACTCTTAACTTCTTAGCGGGAATCTCTGTTTTGACAGCCCTAGAATTAGATTTATCCCTATCTACTACAAAACCGATCGAGTTAGATTTACCCCAAGGCAGAACTAACCTGATCCACCTTGCTAACGGCGCTAAATTATTAGATGAAACCTATAACGCTTCCCCTGAGGCAGTGATTGCTTCTTTATCCCTCTTGAAATCATTTCCCGGCAGACACTGGGCAGTTTTAGGCACTATGAAAGAACTAGGAGAACATAGTCAAAAATTACATCGGGAGGTAGGAGAAACGATCGATCGTCTCGGTATTTATGGTCTGATTGTCTTGGAAGATGCAGACACTCA
This sequence comes from Cyanobacteria bacterium M5B4, assembly GCA_002861535.1. GTDB lineage: Bacteria > Cyanobacteriota > Cyanobacteriia > Pseudanabaenales > Pseudanabaenaceae > M5B4. The sequence goes on from PHFO01000030.1 coordinate 20,407, forward strand.
AGAGATTGTTAAAGCAGCCCGATCGGTGTCAAAAAAATACACCTGTAAAACCCAAGATGAAATCTTGCAAATTCTATTGACAGAAATAAAATCCGACGATGTAATTTTGTGTAAAGCCTCCCGATCGATCGGGTTAGAGCAACTAGTACATCAATTACAGCTTTTACCTTAAAAACTTGGTACAGCCCCTTGCCCGTTTTGGGAGAGGGGA
>PHFO01000031.1 GCA_002861535.1 Cyanobacteria bacterium M5B4
CAAAGATGCTCCAATGTTTGTGCTGGGCACAGTAGTGGAGCAACTTTGCCACATCGGGATTGTCCTGATTTTTGGGGTTAGAAACACGAGCACAGTAGCCAATTACCCGCTCTGCATTGGGCGTAATCCAGACTAATTTGACCTGATCCATGCTGTTATTTTATTAACTCAGAGTTTAGCGCCCACCAAGAGCAGAGCCAGTTACCAACTAGACTTGACTAGCCCTGGCAGTAAACCCTGGTGCGCCATTTCCCTGAGCATATTGCGACACAAACCGAAGTCGCGGTAATAAGCCCTTGGTCTGCCCGTGAGGCGACAACGGTTGCGCAGACGATTGGGGCTGCTATTGCGGGGTAGCCGCTGCAATTGCCGATGGAGGTCAAGGAGTTCGGACTGGGTCAATTCCTCTGTCATCATCCTTTCTTTGAGCAGTTCGCGCTTGGCGGCATACTTTTCGACTAGGCGGAGGCGCTTTTTCTCGCGCTCGACCATACTTTTTTTGGCCATAGGTGGTGCAATAATTTAGGGAAAAATAATAATAGCTTAATTTTAGGGAGCTAGGATCAAATTATACTGGTAAAGCCTGACTTTTTGCAGATATGGTGACCGCTACTAACAACCCCGTTGATATATCTAGCGGCAGACTACTCCAACGCAGTTTGTTGCCCCAGCGCATTCCCAGCTATCCCGGGCTGGAAATAGCTGCAGATGTGTGGACGGCGGTGGATTTGGGGGGCGACTATTACCAGTTTTTGGAGCAACCGGGGCTATTGGGCATTGCCATTGCGGATTCTTCGGGCAAGTCGGTGGCGGGGGCAATTCATGCCGCTTTGTTTAAGGGGCAACTGGACGCTTTGGCGCACCAGGGCAAACTCCACAATCCCGTAAATTTACTTAATGATCTCAATAAGCTCCTCTGCGATACGCCTACGGGGGACGCGATCGCTTTTGCTTACGGTGTCTTAGATTTGAGTTCCTATGAGTTACGTATCAGCAATGCGGGTATTCCTGGTCCTATGCTCTACCGCGCCCAGAAGCAGCGCTGTGAAGAAATTATCAACCCCGCAACAGCTCTAGGACGCTACCAGGAGGCTACTTTTAACGTCAAGGCCCGATCCTTGGAGGTGGGGGATGTGGTGGTGTTTTATAGTGATGGTCTGTGTGAGCAGATTGATGTAAACGGGGAAGAGTTTGGTGCTTTTGCCCTGGAGCAGGCGGTGGCAAAGTGGGCGCATCTACCGGCTCAGGGGATATTAACAAAATTAAAGGAAGAGTTAGACAAGTTTTCGGGGCGGACGGTACCCGATGATGATGTCTCGATCGTGGTGGTTAAGTTGGTAGAAAAGGTAGGGTTATCCAAGTTGCGGGATTGCCCCTACCAGGAGGCTTACCAGGCGTGGCTGCGATCGGAGGAAAAGGATGAGTCTTGCCTGTTGCGGGGGGTGCGTCTCAAGGAGGGTTTAGCCTGGGCAGAGGGCAGGGAATTAACCCGATCGGAGCGGGAATTTTTAGAGAGCAGTGCCCGTGTCAACGAACGGGAGCAACTCCAGGCGCAATTGTTGGTAGAGGCGCAAAAGCGGGCGGAGGCAGCCGATCGGTTGGAGGAACTGACCCAGGACCTCGCCCGCAGTTTGGAAGCGGAGCGTCAACACCGCCTCACGGCAGAAATAGGGGAACTACGGGAAAGAATTGTTGCCCTCACCATGTCTGCGGAAACTCTTTATCTGTCTAACAATCACATTGAAGCCCTCATTGCCAGTGTGATTGCGGGGGTGCAACTGAAGCGTTTGTCGGTGCAGTTGGGGGATGAACTTGCCTCCAGGCTCGAAGATAAGGTGAAGATGAAAACGATCGTGACCCTGGAGCAAATTGTCTACGGCATCCATGAGACGAACCGCTTGGAGGGGCATGGTTACTGGGTCAATAAGGTCAGGTTTAGCCAGGACGGGCAAACGATCGTTTCTGGCAGTAGCGACCGCACGATCAGGTTATGGAACACCGATGGTAGTCTGCGCCAGGTGCTGACTGGGCACAGCAACTGGGTCACGAGTGTAGATATTAGCCCCGATAATCAGGTGTTGGCTTCGGCAAGCCGGGATAACACGGTGCGCCTATGGTTCTATGACAGTCAGAAACAGCAGTTTGATCCTCAAACTTTTTTGATTTTGAAGGGGCATGATGGCCCGGTGATGGATGTACGTTTTAGCCCCGATGGCGAAATTATTGCCAGTGCCAGCGAAGACAATACGGTTAAGTTGTGGAAGCTAGACGGGACTCTAATAAAGACTTTCCGCAATGGGCATAGCAAATGGGTCAGTTGTGTCGCCTTTGCCCCCAATGGCAGGGTGATTGCCTCTGGGAGCGCCGATCGCACGATCGTGCTCTGGAATCGGGAGGGGGTGCAGACTCAGACCCTCAAGGGGCATGACAGTTTTGTGGAAGACATTGCCTTTGATCCCAAGGGGCAGGCGTTGGTATCGGTGGGGCGCGATCGATCGGTGAAACTGTGGAATACGGAGGGGATTTTAATCCAGAGCTTTGAGGGGCACAAGGACAAGGTATGGGGCGTTGCCTTTAGTACGGACGGGGAAATGATTGCCAGTGCCAGCGCCGATCGGACAATCAAACTCTGGGATTTGCGGGGAAATCTCTTGAAAACCCTCAGTGGTCACGGCGACGTAGTTAATAGTGTGGCATTTAGCCCGATGGTAAGACCCTAGCCTCCGCCAGCCGGGATACGACTATTAAGTTGTGGAATGTGTTGGGAACTCCCCTGAAAACCCTCAAAGGGGCAGAAGAGGAGCTTAACTGTTGCGCCGTCAGTCCTGATGGCAAAGTCATTGTCGCTGGGAGCCGCGATCGCAGTGTGCAGGTGTGGTTAGCTACGGGCAAGCCCGTCTATCGCATTAAAGACCACAACGATCGGGTGACTAGTGTCTGTTTTAGCCCCGACGGACGCATGATTTTAACGGGCTGTGCCGACAACAGTCTGAGATTATGGGAAACCCGATCGGGGCGACTGTTACAAACCATGACCAGGCATCGCAACGAAGTCCATGCCGTCGCCTTTCGCCCCGATGGACAGGTGATTGCCTCCAGTTCCGCCGACAGTATGATTCGGCTGTGGGACTTGACCGGGGACTGTCTGCACAGTTTAGAGGGACATTCCGGGGATGTGTATACCGTTACCTTCAACCACGACGGCACCAAATTTGCCAGCGGCGGCAAGGATCGCACCATCAATATCTGGAGTTGGAACGGCAAAATCGAACGCTCCTTTGAAGCCCACAGCGCCGAAATTTTAACCATTGCCTTTAGCCCTGACGGGCAGATGATTGCCAGTGGCAGCGCCGATCAGAGCGTCAAACTCTGGAACCTAGAAGGAAAACTCCTGAAAACCCTCAACGGTCACAGCGCCGAAGTGCATCAAGTGGCATTCCACCCCGAAGGTAGCACCCTGGTATCCGTAGGGGAAGACCACCTAGTCCAGTTTTGGAGCTTAGACGGCACCCTATTGCGATCGTTTACGGCTCATACAGGATCAGTGCGGGGGGTGTGTTTCAGCCCCAATGGCAGAACTCTAATCTCCGCCAGTGCCGACCTCAGGGTAATTATGTGGAATTTGGACATAGAGAACCTATTGACTAGGGGCTGTAGTTGGCTGCAAGAATATCTACGCACTAACGGCTACGTCTCAGAACAGGATCGCCGCACCTGTTTAGGGGGATGCAGTTGGTTCTTCAAACATTTACGGGGAGAAAATACGAAATGATCGATCGGCAAGGCAGGCTCTTTGGCAAGGTAAGCATCTTGGACATAGGGGCAGTAATAATTGTCCTGGCAGCACTATTGGGGCTGTTGATTGTGCCAGGGAAAAGCGGCTATTCTACCGCCCAGATTGCTACGGCTGTGACCAAGCCCGTAGAAATTGAAATGATGGTGCGGGGTTTGACTGTGCGCGACCCCGATCGGTTGTTAAAGGCGGGAGATCAGACTAGCATCCTGATTCGCAACCAGGAGCGGGGCAAGATTGACATCAAAAAGGTAGAAGTGTTAATTCCCAAAATTCCCGTTCCCAAGCTCGATGGCACTGTAGTCACGATCGAGGACCCGCGACTAGCAGATACCTACGTGCGGGATTTTGCCATTACTTTGGGGGGCAATGCCCAGGTGACGGGGGAAGAAGTGGTATTTGCCAACGAAAAGGTGAAAATCGGTACCCCGATCGAAATTGAAGGGGCGCGCTATTCCATCCGTGGTAGTGTCATGGGTATTAACATCCTTGCCAATTAACGGGGATATAGCTCGATAGGCTCAGAGCGATATACAGGACTTAAGTTGCTTGTTCTGAAACTCTCACCCAAAAGGGAGAGGGAGTTTTTCCTCAGCGTAAGTCCTATAGCTCGATCAAAGAGAGCCAGAGATGCTTAACTCCTGCCTTAGCACTATAAAACAACAAATCTACCAGTAGCTTTAATGCCAGCTTTTCCACTCTGGGAGGGGCAGGCTGGTCTCCCATCCGATCGGTGTACAACTGCCAAAACCGATCGAGGTAATCCGCCAAAATAGGCTCCTGATGGGGGGAAGAATGACACTGCTCCAACCGATCGACCGCCTGGCGAATAACCTGGTGATGCTTACTGGCAAGATAGGCACTGACTTTGACCAGGGCTAGGGCTTCCTCGATGTCTAACTTTTTTCTGCCCCCCTTACCGCGCCGCAGAGGGCTAGACTGACGCAAGCGCCACAACACAATCCGATCGGTGAGAATTTGCTGTAAATTTAAGGACTTTGCCCCAGACAGCATTTCCTCTGAACCCATGCCCGTCAGGGCTTCGAGCGCCATCAGTACCAAATCGAGGTGAGCTTTAGGGTCTGCCATGTGTTAGGCTAACCACAGAATTGGGAACAAGTAATGCACAGGCAGTTGCAAGAATGGATGTCCTGGGTACGACCGATTGCCTGGGAAGCTACGACCACACTCCTTAAATATTATCAATCCCAAGATGACCTCCAAATTCGGGATAAGGGGGGAGAGGAAGGACTGGTTACTGCTGCCGATGTGGCTAGTAACACAATTATTTTGCAGGGGCTATCTCACTATTTTGGGCAAGACCGCTTTGCTTTCCTCAGCGAAGAAACAGAGGATGACCTGGTGCGCATCGATCGGGAATGGGTCTGGATTATTGATCCCCTAGACGGTACCAGCGATTTTGTTAAAAGGACAGGGGAGTTTGCCGTTCATATTGGTTTAGTTTACCAACATCGACCCGTTCTGGCGGTAGTAGCCCTGCCCACCACAGCTAAACTCTATACTGCAATTCAGGGTCAGGGAGCAAGCGTCATAGACCGATCGGGGGAGAGTCACAGTCTACAAGTATCCAGCCAAACCCAGCTGAGTGCCATGGGCGCGATCGCCAGTCGCAGTCATCGTAGTCCCCGCCTCGATTTTATTTTAGACCAACTGCCCAAGGCTCAATCCCTTGCCGTAGGGAGCATCGGCGGCAAATTTGTTGCCATTGCTGAAGGCAGAGCCGACTACTATGTATCCGTATCGGGACAATCTGCCCCCAAGGACTGGGACTACTGCGCCCCGGAATTGATCCTCCAGGAGGCGGGGGGCAAAGTAACCCGCTTCGATCGCACGGTGCTCACCTACAACAATCCCGATGTATCGCAGTGGGGCGACATTATCGCTAGTAATGGACATTGCCACGATCGTCTGTGTGAATTATCCAGCCGCGCCGCTGCCCAGTTTGACCTAGTGCATGGCTAAATTTGGGACTATTCCTACCCTGTGGATGATCCTAGCCCTGGGCATAGGTAGACTCTTCCCCGCCCTAGAACTCCACAGTCAAAGCCTGTTTTGGCGATTGCGACCACCCCAGGCACCGCCCCAGGAAATAGTTTTAATTGCCATAGATGAACTGAGCCTGACCCAGGGAGAGAACTACCATTCCGACCCCGATCGGCTTTCCTTTTATGCCCCCATCCAGCAATATCCCTGGAAGCGGGAAGCCTACGCCCTAGTGATAGAGCGGTTAATGGAGGCGGGAGCTAGGGTCGTTGCCCTGGATGTCTTGTTTGCTAACCCCAGCATCTACGGTGCTGGCGATGACCGCATTTTGGGCGAAACCTTGCTTAAATACCAAGACCGCCTAGTTTTAGCCAGTAGTTACGAAGTTTCTGCCAGTCAGGAAGGAATCGTAGAGCGCCGCATTAGTCCCCGTGACCTCTTCCTGCAGTTAGACCCCAGGGTAGAGGGTTTTGTCAATCTCGCCCCGATCGATGGTAATATCCACCGGCTACCGGTCTTAGCCCCAGAGGTTACTTTTATCGATGCCATTGTGACCCAGGGTAAAATCAGCATTAAGCCCCCCCAAGGAGAAGGAATTAACTACTTGGGCAGAGCAAATACCTGGGTGCGAGCACAGCAACAGTATCCCTTTTATTTCTTGCTCAACCCCAAAACCTGGGCGGACGTGTTAGAAAACGGGGCAGTTTTCCGCGACAAGATCGTCCTGATTGGTGCTACAGCGCCCTCTCTGCAAGACATTCAGCCCTCCCCCCTCGGCACAATGCCCGGTGTCGAAATCCATGCCCATGCCCTGGCTACCCTCCTCACCAACCGATCGGTGCGGTTTTGCTTGTCCCCCTGGTTTGTGTTAGCCTGGCTGCTATTGTGTAGCGGGCTTTTACGATCGATACAGAAATCCCAATACCGTTTTGGCGGCGCGATCGCCCTGGCGGCGCTTGCCACGATCGGGAGCTTGTTAGTGTGGCAGAAATTGAACATTCTCCTCCCCATCGGCAGAATGGTACTAGGCACAGTGGGGATGGGTACCACCTATCTAATTGGGGGCGTAATTGAAGAACAAATAGGGCGGCAAAAGCTGAGACGCACCCTGGAGGTGTATGTAGCAGCCCCGATCGTGGCGGAAATCCTCAACCAGCCCGAATCCTACTACGAACTACTGACGGGCAAATCCGTCCAAGCCGCCGTCATGTTTTCTGACATCCGTGGTTTTACCAGCCTCTCCCAAGTTTTACCGCCCCAGACCCTGATCAGCCTTCTCAATGAATACCTTACAGCCATGGTAGAAGCAATCATCGCCCACCAGGGCACCGTAGATAAATTTATGGGAGACGCGATCATGGCAGAGTTTGGCTCCCCCCTCTCCCACGGGGCTGAAAATGATGTCCTGGCTGCCCTCAAAGCCACTCTAGGTATGCGCACCGCTCTCCACCACCTCAGACAGGCATGGCGACGATCGGGGCAAATCCCCCTTTTCCATGGCATTGGTCTGCACTACGGCGAAATCATTGTCGGCAATATCGGTTCTCCCCAGCGCCTAGAGTACGCCGCCATTGGCGACACCGTCAATACTGCCAGCCGCATCGAAGGACTAACCAAGCAACTGGGGTATGATATTTTAATTTCCGAGGCTGTCTATCGCATCGCCCAGGAGCAAATTGATGTGATCGATCTGGGGCAACACCAGCTGCGGGGACGATCGACCCCGATCGGTATCTATGCCCTTGTGGGGCTGAAAGGGCAGACAAACCAACTGTTTGAGCAAGTACAGCAGGAGTGGCACCAATACCATGCCACCCCCCTAACTCCAGAACCATCAAAATCCTAAACTAGGGAGGGGTTTAGCCACATCGCCCACGTTAAACTTAGTCCCAGAAATTACCCTACCCAGACTAAATTTAGGATTGACTTCCGTAATTTGAATTTGCCCGATCGGTTGGGTGATACGGCGCAGCACTTCCCCTGTAGCAGGGTCCTTAATTTCCTTGCCCAGGCGCTCGATGGACATTCTCATCCCCACCTGAAAACCGTCGTTAGACCCTTTGTTAATCGTGACCGTATTACCACTGATGTCAGCCACGATCGCGGTCAAATCAGGAGCACTAACAGGCAGAGCTGCCAACTTGGGGGCACTTTTAACAATTTCTGTAGAAACCTGATCGATCGCTTGGGCAGTGGACAAAAAGAGCAACTTTTCGGCATTACTAGTACTTGCTCCACCCGCGCCGCCAAAACCGCTACCAAAACCCGCCACCTGGGAATCAGACTGGCTGACATTGCCCTGCCCTTCCGCCACCGCCAAAATTTCCCCTGTGGATGTGCTTACCATGCGGATATTGAGTTGGACATAGGCATCCACGTCCGTAGTTGCCACCCCCAAGCCAAAGGGCAGAATTGCCCCACCAAAACCCGATCGTCTTTCCTGGATGTCCATACGGGTCACAGAGCCAATAATTACGGCATCCACCCCCAAATCTTGCCCACCCTCGCCACTGTTGCGGGATCAAGCCTGCCGCTTTGCCCTAAATTTTGTTCCGCCAAACTGCCTCAATACGGCTACGTTCAATCAAACTGTAGGTACCATCTTTAACTAAGCGATTAACTAAAATCTCGCTGACCCCCTTGGATACACCAGGCACTGAACCTAAAATACTGGGATTACTGACATTAGAAAAGTCAAAATCTAAAACAGCAATACGGCGTTTAGTTTGGGCAAGGGCAACGGAGCAAATGACAACTGAACTAGCTAAAAACAAAAGTAGGGGTCTAAGCATATTTCAATTCCAGGTGATGTACTTAGAGATAGTATCAGAGAATCTATAACCGTTGGTATTAAGAACAAAATTTATGTCAATAAATAGTTAATCCTCTGCCTATCCGTCAAAGGGAAGTTTCTATTTCTATACCATTCCGATAGATTATTTTCCGTATTAAAAGATATTGCCTTGAATGAGATGGAACGTCAAATAATTGATCGCATTATTGAAATGGCGTGGGAAGATCGCACGCCATTTGAAGCAATCAAGTTTCAGTGGGGACTAAATGAACAACAGGTAATATCATTGATGCGACAAGAAATGAGTGCATCTAGTTTCCGCATGTGGCGAAAACGAGTGCATGGCAGAAAAACTAAGCACTTACAAAAACGATCGTTTGTAGAAGGAAGATTTCGATCGAAACAACAAAAGGGATAAAAATCATATCTCAAAACTCGTATTTATCACCAGAAATCCATAAACTTGTTAGAATTGCCTGCCCCGATCGTCCTACCTTAACTTCTACTGCGCCTTCTTCTTTACGATTAGCTTCTGCCAGATCATCATTTAATTGTCTTCTGCGGTCTTCAGGAATATAGATTTCTTCGATACCATAACTGACCGTAAAGTCATTTTTGAGCCTGCCTTTGATGGCAATTTGATTGGGCGGCAATTCTTGGGGTAAAGAGCCAGTAATTTTAACAGGGGTCCAGGGTTGGGGCGGAACTGTGTTTTCTACCTCTGGAGCGACAAACACCACATAAAATTTATTGTTATTTTGCAAAACTTCTTTGCCACCAGGTAGATTTTTAAGGTTATCAACCAAGCTAAAATCATAACTTAATACTTGAGAATAGCCCCGTAATAAGTCATAGGGATCAAGAGCGATCGTTTTGAACACTACCGTTTTACCTGTTAGCAAAATCGAAAAAGGAATAGCAGCCACAGAAGCCACGATCGCAATTTGTAGCACTAAAGGAACTAAGAAACGCCAGTAGGATACTTTCATGAGTTTACCTCCGTAGATTTATTGAGATGACTTTCAAACCAAATTCCCATCACCAGAACTGCTATACCCCCCAGAGCAAGGGTAAAGGCTTTAACTAACAAATCAGTATCGTATTCAAATACTCGGCTCATAATTTGTAAACAGAGCAGAATCATACCAAACCAAAAGTTGCGCCGGTTACTATTCTCTATGGCTATGCGAATCAAGCCAAAACTAAAAACTGCTAGCAGGCAGTTAGTAACAAAAATGCTAAATATCGGCTCAATATTCAATAGCCCCAGCAAAGCAAATACAGTAATAATGCCCATATAAATTTTGCCCATGAGATTATCCCTAGTTAAAAATAATTGGGAAATAATCACATACAAACTAAGACCCAACATCAAGCCAAAATACAATTGACCGATTGAATTTCGCTCAAAATCAGGGCTATATTCTCTCCAAGAATATCTAAAAGAATAGACATAAAGACCCAGAGAAAATAATAATAGGCTAATCGTTCTCCCGATCGGTTGCATTGGTTTAGTAGATAAGTAACTGCCCAACCGATCGATTTTAAGCGTATCATTATAGCCCCATAATATAGTAGCAGGGAGGACGAAGCTAAGTATTCTATTCATATCCCAAACTATCTCTGCCAAACTGGTAAGCCATAGCAAAGAAATTAAGGCAAAAACTGCCCTTGATTCTAACCAATAAGCCAGCGGTATTAAGATAATTGATAGGTAGGGCATTCCGTCAGCAATTAGGTTAAATTCTGGCATATAGCTAGATGTATAACTAAGGTAACCAATAGTCATTAAAATTAAACCCAGCATACTTAGAGTTTGAAATCTTAAAAATGCCCCCATTGCTATTACTCCCACACTCCAAGTTAGGAATAAACCGTAAGTTGGACCACTCAAATTAAAAATTTGGGCAATTAGTGCTATAGTCGCTCCTAAACTTAAATTGCCCAATAATAATAGCCCCTGTCCTAATTTTTGAAATTTAAGGTTATATTGCCATAAATAAAACCCTAAACTATTAACAGTGACTAGCCAAGTCATCAATAAAATTACCTTAGTCCAACGGTCTAAATACGGCCAATTAGCGGCAACAAAGGTGATTACCCCTAACCCAATTAAAACTCCCCCTAAGTAATACAAAATTGTGCTAAATACTTGCCCCGATCGGGGTAAAGCAGCAAATTCATAACGTTTGGATAACTCTTCAAATAGTTCGGCACTAATCAAGTTTTCCCGTTGCCATTGTTCGGCTTCTTGCTTTAATTGTTGCCGAAAAGATTCCTTTGCCATTGTTTAATACCAATTTAAGCCTGACTCTTTTATGAGTATGATTTATTTTTGGCAAACGATCGATGGGAATGTGCCACTTTCTCAAGTGGCTTCCAGAAAAGTGTCAAGATGGCATTACGTTACTTTTTCTGAAACCCTCACCCTAGCCCTCTCCCAAAAAGGGGAATTTTCCCTGAGCGTAAGTCCTGGAAATATTCTTGACTTCGGCGAGCCGTCGAACTCGAATCCGCTCAGCCCTCTTCTAATTGATAGATGGGGGTTCGTTAAATAAATCAAGTACGACGGTAGACCAAGATTTTGCCGTCTTGGCAAAGGATGAATCCCCGATCGGGATTGAAGAAATGAATATCGTAGAAGTTGGCGCCTACATCCCGCACATCTTCGACGCGTTCCCAGGTTTTGCCGCCGTCCTCGCTATAGATCAGATGGGAACTGCCCCCCGATGCCCATAGGTGTTGGTCGTCTTGGTATGCCAAATCTAGCATCCCGTAGCCCTCTGTTGCCTTGGGGAAGTCCGGTTTTTCCCAATCCTCTACGGTGTTGGGCTTACTAAATTGAATCTGACCACCGCGATTAAGCATCCAAATCCGATCGGTGCCAAATCCCATATTCTGCACGCGGCGGGAGCTGTTGCGATTGTGTTGTATCCAGGCATCCTGCCCTGGTTCCCAAGTAGAGTAAAAATTCCCCTTAGCCGAGACGGCGATATAACGTCCATCCGTCGATCGGTTGAGGTTGCGTAGTGCTCCCACAGCTTGACGCACCATTGCTTTCCAGGTTTTGCCACCGTCTGCAGTGCGGTAGATAGCGCCTAAATCTGTAGCTAGTTCGGCACTCTTCGCCCCCAGGGCATGGATCATTTGGGGGTCCCCTGGCAGTTTAGCGCTTAAGCCTATTTTTTCCCAGGATTTGCCCCCATCGATCGTGTGGAGCAACAAAGCTGGCTTGCCCACAATCCAGCCTTCATCCCCACTAAAACTAACAGAGACAAAACGGTAAAGACCTTCTATATTGAGATTTCTTTCCTGCCAAGTGAGTCCGCCGTCGGTAGTTTCAAATAAAGTAGCATTAGTACCGACTAACCAACCATGTTGTACCTGTTCATCTTGGAAGGTAATGTCTAAAAAACTTGCTTTGGTAGGCAATTGCACCACTTGCCACTCAGAAGCAAAAACTGTTTGCATACTCAAGAAGAGCACAAGCAAACAGGGCAGGAGGAATCGCCATAAAACTTGCATCATTAGTCCACCGAATAAAAACTAAGCAAAAACAGAAAACCTAACGCCAGAGCACCAAAGATGAGGAGATTTTTTGGGCGGGGCTGAGGGTATTAGCGCCGAGTCCATACTTGAGGTTTTCAGCGAAACCGGAGGGAGAATCTGCCGGCCCGATGTCCTTAAATTTTTGTTTGCGGGTATTGCACACAGGGCAACGCCAATCATCGGGCAGTTCGTTGAAGGCAGTACCGGCGGGAATAGCACGCTTGGTGTCCCCTACGTTGGGTTCGTAGACATAGCCGCAGACGAGGCATTCAAAGCGATGGTCGGCGAGGGATTGTTCTTCGGTCATAAGGTTCTGTCCTCTGCATGGGTTACATTATGCCATTGTGGGAGTAAATTTAATACTATTGGGGTTTAATTCTTTCCATGAAAACGATCGTGTTGTTTTTGTCCCAGCCAGACCAAGGGGATCTGTGGCAGAGAGTATTAGCTAGTCAGGGTCTAAAAGTGAGAAATGTTCCCCCTGAAGCGGAGTTAATCGATCAGTTGCAACCAATACCTGACTTAATTTTGCTGGATATGGGCATCAAATCTCAGGATGGCAATAATCTCCAGGCAAGTAATGTAGGCAGATGGTTGAAGTCTCAAAACATAAACGATCGTTTAGTTTTCATCAACCCCAAGGAAGAAACTCAAATTAAGGATTTAGAAAAGCGTTGGGCTGTGCGCCAGGGAGCAGTAGAAGTTTTACCACGGTTGCATGAATACAATATTCTAGAGCAAATAGAAACAGTTTGTAATTTATTAGGAATTAGTCCTAATCGGGAGGCATTAAAATCTATTGTTTTTCTGCCTGAGCCAGATGTGGATGTCAGTAGTTTTGGTTCCCTGAGTGATGCTAATTCCTATTACCTGCGGGCACAAAAGCACCTAGAACATCAAAATTTACGGGGGGCACTCTACGATATTGAACGAGCGATCGAGATGGATGGAGAGGTGCCGGAATATTTCTGTTTACGTGGGCAAATTATGTTTAAGCAGGGGGCGATCGATGCTGCTATTGTGGATTTAGATATTGCCCTTAAAAAGGATTCACGTTACCAAGAAGCCTACTATTGGAAGGGTGTTATTCGCTCTAGCTTGGGAGAAAATCAAGCTGCGATTGCTGAATTCGATCGGGCAATTAAGCTGGATAATAAGTCAGCCCAAGCCTACAATGGTCGGGCTTTAGCTAAGTTTAATTCTGGGGATCAGCGGGGGGCAATGCAAGACTATAATCAGGCAATTAAAATCAATCCCAATTTTGATCAGGCTTTTAACAATCGCGGTTTATTACTCTACGAACAGGGTAATACTAAGGTGGCAATTCAAGATTTTAGTCAGGCAATTAAGATCAATCCCAGTTTTGCGGATGCCTATTACAATCGCGGTAATATCTATAGCGATCTCGGCGATTTTAAGCTGGCAATTGATGATTATTCTGCCGCCATTAAATATAATCCCACCTTTGCCCAAGCCTATGGCAATCGGGGTTTAGCTTATTATGAATTAGATGAACTGCGCCAGGCTTTGTTAGATACGCAAAAGGCAGCGGAATTGTTCCAGCAGCAGGGAGATCAGGATAGTTACAAACAGGCTTTAGAAACCTATCGACAAATGAAGTCCTAATGTTGTTGCAATTCGATCGGGTGGATTCGACTAATACGATCGCCTGGAATTTACTCGATCGGGGTTGGGGCGATGGTACGATCGTGACTGCCAAAAGCCAGTCCTGCGGGCGGGGGCAATGGGGCAGAACTTGGCAGTCGGAGGCGGGGGGGCTTTACCTATCGATGATTTACCTGCCCGTTGTAAACTTGGCTGATCCGAGTCTGGTCACGATCGGGACTGTGTGGGGCATTGCTCAGGTTTTGAGTCCTTTTGTGCCCGGCTTAAAAATTAAGGCACCGAACGATCTGTTGGTCGATCGCTGTAAGTTGGGGGGGATTTTAACGGAAATACGCTGGCGGGAGGGCAAAATTGCCGCGGCGGTGATCGGTGTGGGTATCAATGGCTGGAATCCTGTACCCCAGGGAGCTATTAGTCTGCGGGATTTGTCTACACCGATCGGGAATTTGGAGCAACTGCGGGATTTGACGATCGGAGGTATCCTATTGGGTAAAGAGCGCTGGGAACAACCTAATCCTGAAGGGCTAGTAGCTGATTATCAGACTCTAATTCTGTGATACTTTCAATGCTTCCACACAACGCTCGCAGATGGTGGGATGGTCAGCAAACTCTCCCACTCTGACGGAGTAGTTCCAACAGCGGGCACATTTTTCCCCTTCTGCCCGATCAACCCCGATCGTGAGATGGTCTAAATCGAGGCGGTAGGGCACTTCTGGCAAAGCATCGACCAAATAAACTTGGGAAGTAATAAACAAATAACGCAGTTCGCTTTCCTTCGGTTGTAACAGTTGTTTTAGTTTTTCATCTTTGACCACTAACAAAACTTTAGCCTCTAAAGAAGCCCCGATCGTTTTTTCGTTGCGGGCAGTTTCTAGCACCTTGTTTACTTCTGTCCTCACCTGTCGCAGTTGTTCCCAATCCTGACTGAGTTGTTCGTTATGCCAAGTCTCCGGAAAATCGAACCAACCTGCCTGAAAGACAGACTTAGTGGGAACAGCATAGGGATAATAACGCCAGATGTCTTCGGCGGTATGACACAACACCGGCGCAATGCCTTTAGTGATTAGGTCTAAACAATAGGCTAAAACTGTCTGACAGGAACGCCGTAGGGGCGAATTAGCCGCCCTGATATACAAACGATCCTTTGCCACATCTAAATAAAAGTTAGATAACTCTACCGTGCAAAAGTTCTGCATGGTTTGAAAGAAACGATAAAACTGAAAGCTATCGTAGGCGTTAGTAATCTCTTCTGCTACCGATCGGATCACATGAAGTAGATAACGATCGATTTCTTCTAGGTCTTCATCCTTAACAGCGTGCTTGGTCGGATCAAAGTCAAACAAGTTAGATAACAAAAACCGCGCCGTATTTCTAATTTTACGACTGACATCTGCCATCTGGGAAAGAATCGTTTTACCGATGGGGACATCGCTGTTGTAGTCTACACTGGAAACCCATAGACGCAAGACATCAGCACCGTAGGCAGGTTCTTGTTTTTGATTTTTGCCGCCATTGATGATCAACATCGGATCGATGATGTTGCCTAAAGACTTACTCATCTTCTGTCCTTTTTCATCCAAGACAAAACCATGAGTTAAGACCGCCAGGTAAGGAGCATGGTCATTCACCGCAACGGAAGTTAACAAAGAAGATTGAAACCAGCCCCGATGTTGATCAGACCCCTCCAAATAAAGATCGGCAGGGTATTTTAATCCCGATCGTTGCTTGGTCACAGCCGCCCAGGAAGAACCGGAGTCAAACCATACATCCATGGTGTCGGTTCCTTTGCGATAACGTCCGCTCTCTTGCTTATATTTGTCTGGCAATAGGTCTGCCACAGATAACTGCCACCAAGCATCAGAGCCATGTTCACGAAAGACAGACTGAATATGGGCGATCGTGTCTTCGTTGAGTAAATACTCCTCTGTTTCTATGTCATAAAAGACGGGAATCGGTAAGCCCCAAGCCCGCTGCCGCGAAATACACCAATCCGATCGTTCTTGTACCATCGCTGTAATGCGATTTTCTCCCACGGCAGGAATCCATTGCACCGATTTAATCGATCGTAATGCCTGCTCCCTAAATCCTTCTACGGAAGCAAACCATTGTTTGGTTGCCCTTAAAATGACCGGTTTTTTAGTGCGCCAGTCGTAAGGATATTTATGCACATAGGGTTCTTCTTTTATGAGCAGATTGTGTTCTTGTAATGCCTGAATGACAGCACTATTGCCCTCTTTCAAGACCGCTAGACCGGCAAAACTGCCAGCTTCTGCCGTAAAAATACCATTGTCATCCACCGGAGAAAGCACACCTAAGTTGTACTTGTGCCCCACGACAAAGTCGTCCTGTCCGTGACCAGGAGCAGTATGGACTAGGCCCGTACCGGATTCCGCCGTGACATGATTGCCTAAAATAACAGGGCTGTGCCGATCGTACAAGGGATGACGACAGACTAAATGCTCTAACACCTTGCCAGGAAAACTAACTAGCAGTGGTAACGATCGTTCTAACTTTTGTTGTAAAACAGCTTGTAGTTCTGTCGCAATTAACAAATAACGATCGTTGTCAGACACCACACTGTAAGACAGATGAGGATTAACACAAATCCCTAAATTCGCGGGGATCGTCCAAGGGGTAGTAGTCCAGATCAAAGCATAGAGATTATCTTTATAGTCTGCCAACAAAGACGCACAACTGTCAGACAAACTGACAACAGGAAAAGCAACATAGATACTAGGAGAAGTATGACCTTCCGGATATTCTAACTCCGCTTCTGCTAGGGCAGTCTGGGAACTAGGAGACCAATAGACGGGCTTCAAGCCGCGATAGATATAGCCCTTCAATGCCATCGCCCCAAACACGCCGATCTGGGCTGCTTCATATTCCGGCTGCAGGGTGAGATAGGCTTGGTCATAGTCACCCCAGACGCCCCAGCGCTTAAACCCCTGGGCTTGCTCTGCCACTGTTGTTAGGGCAAATTCTTTAGCTTTTCGTCTTAGCTCGATCGGGGTTAGTTGTTTTCTCTCTTCCTGTTTGATGTTTTGTAAAACTTTTAACTCGATCGGCAGACCATGACAATCCCAACCCAAGACATAGTTTACCTTTCTTCCCCTGAGGATATGGTAGCGATTGATGATGTCTTTCAAAATTTTGTTGAGGGCGTGTCCCATGTGCAGAGTGCCGTTAGCGTAGGGGGGACCATCATGTAAGATAAACTTCTCCCCTGGATTTTCTGCTATCAGGGTTTGATAGATGGCGTTTTCTTGCCAGAATCGCTGAATTTCAGGCTCCCGTTCCACTGCATTAGCCCGCATGGGAAACTCTGTCTGCGGTAGGTTTACAGTATTTTTGTAGTCCTGAGCTTCAGTCATATTCTTATGGATCGCTAGTTGTGAGGTTGTTTTATTATGCCGGATTTTGCTCCGATTGTGCTTGTTTTTTTGCCTGACATGGGCGACAAATGCCGAAAAATTCTAAGTTATGGTAAAAAATCTCAAACTCGTAGGTCTGTTTTAATTTTTGATTGATGCCTTCTAGGGGACAACTAGGAAGGACGAAAGACTGACCACAGCGTAAACAATGTAAATAATGCCGATCGAGGGGAATGATGCTATACAAGGCTTCCCCGGCAGGGGTTGTCATTGATTTAATTGCCCCTTGCAGTTTTAGGTTTTCTAGGGCACGGTAGACTGTGGCTAAACCAATGCTATGACCCCTAGTTTTGAGGGTATAGTGTACCTCCTGGGCAGAAAGAGTATCACGAACTTCTTGTAATAAATTCAAGATCAATGCCTGATTTTTACTAATGCTTTGGTACATGGTCTAACCTCAATGTAAGTCACTCCAGGACTTAGGCATGATCTGTTCAAATCCTGACCCGGGGGGTAAGAGAAACTTCGATCCCTACCGCAGCAGGAATTGAGGTTTTTAGTTCACGTAAGTCCTATCATTAAATATTATGGAATTTTTTCGGCTATGCGCAGTTTTGCCGATCGGGCGCGGGGATTGCGGGCACTTTCCTCTGCTGTGGGCACGATCGGTTTTTTGTTAATCACGATCAAACGCTCGTCTTGTTTGAAGGCATTTTTAACAATGCGGTCTTCTAGGGAATGAAAGCTGATTACTACTAATCGCCCCCCTGGGGCTAGCCATTCCGGCACGACATCGAGCCACTTTTGGAGGGATTCTAACTCTTGGTTCACCGCCAGCCGCAGGGCTTGAAAGGTACGGGTAGCACAGTGAATCCTCCCATGCCGGTAGACCCCAGGCACCGATCGGGTGACAATTTGGGCTAGTTGTGTGGTGGTCTCGATCGGGCGTGACTGGACAATCCCCTTGGCAATACGCCGACTAAAGCGTTCCTCCCCCAGGGTATAGAGGATATGGGCGATCGCGGTTTCATCGTAATGGTTGACAATATCGGCAGCAGTGAGCGCCTGGCTCTGATCCATGCGCATATCTAGGGGAGCTTCGTGGCGGAAACTAAAACCCCGATCGGCGGTGTCTAACTGCCCTGAACTTACTCCCAAATCCGCTACAATGCCGTTAAAACTAATGCTAGGCACAAAATCCCCAAAATTACCGTGCCAAAATGTCACCCGATCGTTATATTCCCTCAGTCGTTCTTGGGCGGTCTGAATTGCCACACCATCCCGATCGATGGCGGTCAGGGTAGTGCCGGGGTGGGACAAAATCAGGGCACTGTGCCCGCCGCCCCCCACCGTAGTATCAAGATAGCGCCCCGACTCAACTAAATTTAACCCCTCTATAACTTCCTGGGGCAGGACTGGGATATGGTACAACTAGGGACTACTCTAATTTAGAGAGTTCAATTCTGAACAACTTACTATAAAACGATATGGGAAAGTCAATCTCTTGTTTTTGATTATATAGAAGTATGACATCAATTAGGTACTCCATAAAGGCATCATTGCGTAACTGGAGTTCATAGCTCAATTCTGGTCGATTATCAAAAATAAACTTGCAGACGGTAAAGTCTAGCGGGGTATTGGCGACGCGCCAGGTGGCCACAAAGGGAACATTGAGACCTCCCTCAACTACTCTTTCTCCTACTAATTCCCCAGTCTTGTATAACCCGATCGCGTAGGATAGTTGGGCGCGGCGTTCTGGATCTTTTTTGACATAGGGGGAATATAATCCTACCTCTTGGGGGCTTGCCTCCCGCAATTCTAGTCCCATAATCGTTTGAATCAGTTACACCATAAGTTTAAGCGGAAATGCGGTCAACTATTTTGATTTTTCCATCGGCTTCTACGGTCCAGACATCGTAGGCACCCTGGACATCGCCGTTACGATCGAGGTCGACGTTGCCGCTCACCCCTTGGTAGTCAATATCCTGTCCTTCCCTTACCAATTTCAGGGCGCTACAAATATCGCTTACTTCGGTGCCTGGGGGGGTAGCCACGGCGCGAATTTGGTTTTTAATGTCTGCGCCTTTGTTGGATTTGGCGGCTTCTGCCCCTAGCACTAGCAGGGCGGCGGCATCGTAGGCGTGGGGCACATAGGCACCGATCGGTTGGTTGAATTTGGCTTCATAGGTCTTACTGAAGTCGGCTAAACTCTTGCCATCTGCTCCTGGCACGGTTCCCAAGGCTCCAGCAATGATCATCTTGCCCTCTGGTGTCGTACCGATCGCTTTGGGGAAGGCTTCCGTCTGCACGCCATCGGTTAATAGTAATTGCACTCCATCGAGTAGCCCTAATTCGTAGGCAGATTTGATCACCGCCGCCCCCGTGTCGGGATAGAGAGCGGCTGCCACTGCTTCTGGTTTATTGCCAAAGGCTCCCCGCACTTCTGCTTCAAAGGTAGTAGCCTTGGGGTCGTAGCGACTGGGACGATCGCTGTTTAACACCTCTCCCCCCAATTTTTTGAAGGTATCGACGAATACTTTTTCAAAGCTCACACCGTAGTCGTTGTTGATCACGATCGTGCTGACCTTACGGAAGCCCTTTTTGTAGGCAAGTTGGGCTAGGGCTGCCGCTTGATAGGTATCGGGGGGAGCGGTGCGGTTCCAGAAATCTTGAAATTCTCCGGCTTGGGCGCGCTCCGTAAATACGGTACTGGTGCTGGCGGGGGAGACCATCACCACTTGGTTCGGCACAGCGACGGCGAGGGCGGCGCTAGAAATACCACTGCCAAAGGCTCCTACCACACCGGCTACTTTGTCGATCGTGGCGAGCTTGTTCATGGCTTCAGCACCGGCGGTCTCCGTGGTGCGGTCATCTTCTTTGACTAATTGCACTGGCTCCCCCAGTACGCCGCCGCAACTATTGACAGTTTCTACAAGCATATCGATCGCTTTTACCATCGGCTGACCAAAGGCAGATAAATCCCCCGTAACCGGTAGAAGGACGCCCACCTTTAACCCCTTACTACTTTGTCCGCCTGGATTAGCCCGATCGCAGGCGACAATCCCGATCGTGGTTAACAAACAGATAAAAGATAGCAGGAGCCAGGAAATTAACCGTCTTACTGTCATAGAAATCCAAGGGCAAAGGATAGATGGACATTCTACAGCTTTAGACAGAGTTTGACCACAAAAAACAGGACTTATTTCAGACAAATAGGGTTGGCTGGTCTGACTGAGGAGGCTTTTTCTGATCGGATAAGGGACTAAAATTCGTAATAAGAGCCTCAAGCATTGGATTTCGGTTATCTTCCTTGGCTCCAACATGGTAGA
>PHFO01000032.1 GCA_002861535.1 Cyanobacteria bacterium M5B4
ATTGACACGATCGGTTCCCAGCTGCTACACCAGTGGTACAGTTGGTTTCAATCCCAGGGGCAGGTAGTCTATGGCACCAATGCTCAGACGGGGGAAGGTATCCCCAAACTGCTAAAGGCAGCGCAACAGGCGGGAATAGCGATCAATCAACGCCGCCGCGATCGGGGGATGCTACCCAGACCGGTACGGGCGGTAGTGGTGGGCTATCCCAATGTGGGGAAATCGGCGCTGATCAACCGTCTCCTCAAGCGCAAAGTTGCCCCCAGTGCCAACAAGCCGGGCGTTACGAGACAACTACGCTGGATTCGCATCTCTGACCAAATCGAACTCCTCGATACCCCAGGTATTTTGCCCCCCTACTGGAAGATCAACAGGCAGCAGTTAAATTAGCTATTTGTGATGATATTGGTCAGGCTGCCTACGAAAGTTATGGGATCGCCGTGGCAATGCTGGACTTGTTCCGCTCCCTGGAAGTTGATATTGCCGATCGCTATGACCTATCCCTGGCAAATTTTGCCAATGGAGAGGAGTATCTGAATGCCTTAAGTCAGCATTGCCGCAAAGATAAGGACGCCCTGGCAATCCAGCTGCTGAATGATTTTCGCAAGGGCAAACTGGGCACGATCGGTTTAGAGCTGCCCCCATCAAACATACTGAGGGCGTAACCTAGATTTAGATTGGGGTTGATGAATTGCCTGCATAATGCCCATAAACTTGCCAGAAATGATACCTGCAGTTTTCACTCCCCCCATCATCGCTCCCACAACACCCAAGGACATCGCATCTGTGCCCGTGAGATAGAGATTTTTAATGGGAGTCCTAGAGCCAATCCATTGCTGGTCAAAGCGCTCAGGGATGCAGGGGATGCCATAGACCGCCCCCCGATCGCTGTTGTCAAAATGGGCAACGGTCAGGGGGGTTGAAAGTTCAGTGTAGGCAATTATGTCTACCAAACTCGGATAATGTTGCCCGACAAGACGGAGTAAATCTGCCGTAATTTTTTGCTTGAGGGCAAGATAGTCTTGGTCGCGGTGCCGCCAGGTTTGCTCTTGCCACTGGGCAACTTGGTCGTAGTCAAAATGGCTGATCACTTCGGCGGTATGGTGTTGGACTAGGGGGTCTTTGAGGCTAGGAAAAGATAGATAGGCAAATTGAAAGGGAATGCCTGCCATACATTGATCGTGGTCGTAACCGCTATAAATCCAATGGTTTTCTCCCCTAAAACCTAAATTTTGCGGATTTCCCTTCAATCCCAGATAGAGAGTCACCATGCTACTGCCCTTGGCAAAGTCCTTGATTGCCGATCGGCAGGAGAGGGGATAGTCAGGGGGAATTAAATTGATGTAGGTGTTGTAAGCCCCCGCATTGGAAACTATAACTGGGGCATAGTAAGTCTCGGTAGTGCCATTGCGGCAATTTTCCACTATTACCCCCACAGCCCTGTCCCCCTCTAATAAAATCTGTTGCACCCGCCGTTGGGTAATTACTTTGCCCCCCGCCGCTTCGATCGTGGGCACAATGGACTGGGCAATGGCTTTGCCTCCCCCCACCGGATACCAAGCCCCGCCGAGGTAATGGGTCACAATCAAACTATGTACACCAAAACAACTCTGGCTGGGCGGTAAGCCATAATCCCCCCATTGGGAAGTAAGCAGGGCTTTGAGTTTGTCGTCCCGAAAATGGCGATCTAGGTAGGTCTTGGTACTGAGGCGGGCAAGACGGTTAAATATCCTTACCCCCGATCGGGCAATTGTTTGTAACCAGGGAGGCAATAGCTCCAGCATCATAGTCGCCCCAAACCCCAAGGCTGCCCATTGTACATCCCGAAAATAACGATAAATAGCCCGCTTTTCCTGGGGAAACAATTTGCTTAAATCCTCCCTATACCGATCGGGGTCGTCATAGACAGCAAAACTAAAGTCCGGGTAAATAAACTTCTCAAATAGACTGGGCATCTTCTGCCACTGCAACCGATCGTTGCTGATGTAATCAAAAACGCGGCGCTCCGTCCGCCCTGGTGCCATCCCCCCCACATAGTGCAACCCCACATCCCAATGAAACTTGCCCTGACGCTCAAAGCCATGGGTAAATCCCCCTGGCGTAAAATGTTGTTCTAAAACTAAGATGCGCTTGCCCTGGTACCTAGCTAAAATCGCCGCCGTAGTTAAACCCCCAATCCCAGAACCAATGACAATGCCATCAAAGTTGTCCATATCCCCTACCTCAGTGTTGATACTGTCAACTTTATCCTCTCTTGTTGACGTTGTCAACATTTGATCCCATCTTTCTGAGAGAGGGGGAGTGAATGTTCTTTCTTCTGAAACCCTCACCCTTTCCAGGGCTTCAACTCCGCTCAGCCCTCTCATTTTTGGGAAGGTTTTAAAAAAGGCTACCTTAAAAACTTAGTACAGCCCCGCCTTTGATTTTACTCCCCTCGCCCGTTTTGGGAGAGGGGATGGGGGTGAGGGCGTAACTAACAATTTAGGGGAAAGCTGTAAGTCCTTCTATATTTTTTATCTGCCTGGATTCAGTTTGATTGAAATCCTATTTGATATGGCGGTACCAGTGCGCCAACCGATCGGGATCGATTCCTGAATAGTAACCGATAATTATGAGTTGATTCACAATAGTAGTCTTGATAATACCTAGTCGTTGCCAGCGCCGCGCCGAGGTAGTAACTGCTGTAGAAGCGATCGCAATTTTACCATGAGTTTGTAACTTTTTGATGAGGGTGAAGTCTTCCATGATAGCAATTTCGGGGAATTTACCTATTTGCTCAAACTGACTTTTAGTCAGAAAAATTCCCTGATCGCCGTAGGGCAACTGACATATTGTCGATCGGAGGTTTGCCCCCCTGCTAACTAAATTTAGCTCCCATTGTTGCTCTGCAATTTCAAGTAAAAATGCCCCTGCCACCACACCAGGTTTAGCTAAATTGATCATGATATGGCTCAGAAATTGGGGTGGTACTTTTGTATCTCCATGGAGAAACAATAGAATGTCTCCCTGAGCGACTGTAGCACCTAAGTTCATTTGCTTTGCCCGCGGTGGGTTAGTTTTCATCACCTTAACGCCTAAAGATTGAGCAATCTCGATCGTTTCATCTTTACTACCGCCATCCACTACAATTACTTCCACAGGGGAGGGCATCAAACTTAGCAAAGTGTCTTTGATATGTTTTGCTTCGTTCAAAGTAGGAATAATGACAGATACTTTGGGAATATCTGGGGTCTTAAGTCGGTATTGGAGCCATAAACCCAGGTCTTCAGGACGATCGATGTCTCCTAAAGGTCTTAGTTTTGCGACCGTAAGACCCAGTTGTTTAGCAATGGTCATCGTTTGACTAAAGACAAGGTCTGTACTCCAACTGATATTTTCAAACAAATCCCCATAAAACCTGCGTAGACCGATCAAATAATAACCGCCATCTAAAGCAGGTCCTAAAACGCAATCATATTCATCTAACAGATGGAAAGCCTTGGTTAAGTCTGCTGTTGTTATATGAGGACAGTCACTGCCGATGGCAATTACTTTGCTGTAACCCCGATGGAAACTATCCTGAAATCCCCTTTTTAGTCTTGTACCCAAGTCTCCTTGACCTTGGTCTGCATAATCAAAATCTTTACCTAGCCAGCTTCTTACCTCTGATAAACGACAATCAGTAAAACGGACTTCACAATCGATCGGGGTTTGTTTTTGCAGATCGTGAATAGTGGCGACAATCGCCTCCGTCATCGATCGGTGTAAATCCCTTGCTTCCCCTGGTGTTAATAGCGGTAAAAGACGTGTCTTTGTCTTTCCTGCTACTGGATAACGGGTAAATAATAACAAACAATCGGACACTAGCCAAAGAACGAAGGAACTTTAACTGATGTTTTTGTCTCAGACAAGGGAAAATCAACCCTAGTTTCGGTACAAAAAGTAGCAGTTGTGATTCCTCCCAACCATTGCACCGTGCTTGTGCGCAGCCGGACATTGCTACCAGTAAACCAAAATCTTTCGATCGTGTGCATAGAAGGATATTCCGTAATCAACACTAATTCTTGCTCGTTATCCATATGATAATGACCGGCAACCGGCACGGTCTCGGCATAACCCCGATCGCGCAATAGCTGTCCCTGGTGAGGGTTTACTGCGTCAGGAATGAGAGCAAATAAAGTAGAGCCTTCGTGTTTTTCCCCTTCTTTATCCCAAGCCATAGTGCCATTCCAGGTGACATAGGCACCCCCGATCGCCCTTTGGGGATCGACTCCATGTAATTGACAGGTGCTAATAATTTGGGGATGGTCGGGGCGCAGGGCAGTGATTTCAATGTAGGATTCTCCCGTCTCCGATCGTTGGAAGGCGAGGTGGTGGGTAGTGCGGCAGGAAATCCATCTGCCTGTACTCTGTTCAAAAAACTCCATTACGTTCATAAATTTGATCCAAACAAACTCCTTTATTCTAATCGATTTGTTCTGTTGCCCACTTTAGTATTGCTCCCAAACGCTCTGCCGAAATTGGCTTAGACAAGTATTCATCCATACCCGCTGCCAAACAGCGTTCCCGATCGGACTCAAAAGCATTAGCAGTCATGGCAATAATAATTATTTTTTTGTCTTTTGGTTGTTGCGCCCGAATTGCTTTTGTCGCTTCGTAGCCGTCTAATACCGGCATCTGGCAGTCCATTAAAATAACATCGTAGTCAGAGAATTTCTCGACAGCTTCAGCGCCATTGCCAACTATATCTGCACTGTAGCCCAACTTCTGGAGTAATTTTTTGCTACTAATTGGTTAGTAGGATTATCCTCAGCCAATAGAATTTTAAGACTCCTGTTAATGATAGTTTTGGGCTCAGCTGAAAGGGGTAATGATTTATAATCGATCCGGTCAAGAATTTGGCTTAATCTTGCCGACCTCAGAGGTTTAGTTAAAAAATAGTCGAAACCGCAGTCTAATGATTTCCTTCCCCAATCAATGCGATGGGCAGGCACTAATAAAATTAGGGGAGATTGGTTTACTTCCTTAATATTAGAAACTGATATTTCTCCGAGACTACTGTCAATTAAAATTCCCTGTACCCGATCGGAATTAAGTTTTTCTACACTGGAAATGCCAATAATATTTACTCCCAAACTTAGACCTAATTCCTGTGCCGATTCGATCGTGTTCTTACAGGAGCTAATTAAAACTAGATGGTAATTCAAGGGTTTAATTGCAGGAGCAGGCTCTAACACACTAAAAGGTATTTCAAACCAAAATGTTGTGCCCTGGGGAGACGATTGCAGTAGACCAATTTCCCCACCCATTAAATTAACTAATTGCTTACAAATTGCTAGTC
This sequence comes from Cyanobacteria bacterium M5B4, assembly GCA_002861535.1. Classification (GTDB taxonomy): domain Bacteria; phylum Cyanobacteriota; class Cyanobacteriia; order Pseudanabaenales; family Pseudanabaenaceae; genus M5B4. The sequence continues at coordinate 5,321 of PHFO01000032.1, forward strand.
CTAAACCTGTACCGCCGTGGGTGTTATCCGCTTGAGAGAAGGAATCAAATAATTTATCTTGAAATTCGATAGGAATACCAACGCCAGTATCAGAGACAGTAACATAAATTTTAGCTATGCTATTTATTTGACTCTGCAATTCAACCCTAATTGTCACTTCCCCTGTAGAAGTAAACTTGATTGCATTGCTGAGCAAATTGATAACTACTTGCTTCAATCTTTGCCGATCGCCTGTTAATTTCATCCCTAGACGATGGTCAATCCAACTGTTGAGCTCTAAGCCCTTACGATGCGCCTGGGGAGCTAATATAGCAACAATTTCTTCGATCGTAGGGCGCACCTCAAAGGGCAGAAATTCTAAGGAAGTCTTGCCCGCTTCCAGCTTAGAAATATCTAAAATATCGTTAATGAGGGACAGCAAAGTTTCCCCACCCACCTGAATAGCTTCGATCAGTTCTTCCTGTTCTGGAGTGGGATTAGTATCTAGTAATAACTCTGCCATGCCTAGAACTGAATTCATAGGTGTACGAATCTCATGGGTCATATTAGCGAGGAATAAACTCTTGGCTTGGGAATGGGCGATCGCCTCTTGTTCTGCCTGCTTTAAGGTTTCAGCTAGTTGTTTAGAAGCAGTAATATCTTTACCGCAGAAAACCAGTTCATGGCGATTTTGGTTAATGGGAATAAGCCCACAGGAAAATCCAATTGTTATTTCTCTGCCCTCATTTTCAAGAGTGACTTCTGATCCTTCGGGACTGAGTTTGACTTGATGGTTAGTTATGTTTTGAATGTTTTTACCAAATATGTCAGCGCCTAAGATTCTCTTGGCAGCTTGGTTGGCTAGCTTGATTGTGCCCCCCTCAGTAGTTACTAATATAATATCTGCCACTCGATCGATGATTTGCTCCAAATAACGCTTAGATTCAGATAACGCCTCCATTAACAGTAAAGTTTCATTAGTCCGCTGTAATAATTTCTGCTCCAGTTGCATCCTTTCTGTGACATCTTCAAATAGGATTACGATCGTTTCATCTTCTGGGTCAGAAAAAAGCATGAGGTCAAAATAAATATTCTGCCTGGCGATCGCCTTAATATCAAAATAGGGGAAATCCTGGAGTAACAAACTATGAATTACACTTTCTAAACCCACTAACTCTGGTAAAAACGATCGGGCGTCAATGTTAAGGGCTATTCTACTATTTGCTTCCGCAAAACGTTGCACCCCCGTAGAAAAATCAGTAACTGTAAAGTTGCCATTGATACTTAAGTATTCTAATTGGCGGGGAGATAATAATTTTTTGAAAAGGGCATTCATGTATTATTCTCTAATAGTTGCATACTCAAACAATGAAACATTTCATCTACTCCATCTCCCGTTTTAGCAGAAGTATGAAAGGCGTCTTTTAACTGGGGTAGTTCGTCTGGCAAAAGGTCAGATTTATTGAGGGCAACCACGATCGGGTGCTCAGGATTGATCTGATGGAATTGTATTTTATGGTCTTGAATGTGTCCGATTGTATCTTGCCGAGTCACATCTGCCACAATAATTGCTCCAGCTGCTCCCTGAAGATAGGTAGAACTTACTGCCTTAAATTTGTTACTTCCTTCTAAATCCCAAATAATCAGCTGTATTTGTATATCGTGTTTCAGTTGAACTAATTTGCGTGATATTTTCACTCCTACAGTAGTTAAGTATTGATCTGAGAAAGAACGATCGATAAAACGACGGATTAGACTGGTTTTGCCGACTCCGTAGTCTCCGATTAAACAAATTTTGCGGGCTAAGACGCTCATGTCTTCTCCGACTGTTTATTGGCTATATTATAGGCTAAAGCCTGGTAAGTATATCCTGTTTCTTTGAGCAGGGCAACAACAATCTTGTCTACCGATTGATCAGGCTCCCCCCAATTAAAGCTACACCAAAAATAAGACGGTACCAGATAAAAACCCAGCTACTTTTAGTCTGAAAAAATTTTAGTAGACCGGCAATAGCTAGATAGGAAAATATAAAAGAAGAAGTGATCCCAGTCACCAACAATAAAATGTTCTCTGTATTCCCAAAAGCGTAGCGGGACTGATATAAAGTAGCAATAGTCAGGGCGGGGATGCCCAGTAAAAAAGAAAAGCGGGCTGCTGTCCGCCGCTCTAACCCCAAAAACAAAGCTGTAGTCAAAGTACAACCCGATCGGGATGCCCCAGGGATCAGGGCGATCGTTTGCCCCAACCCCACCAACAGCCCATCCTTAGTTTGTAAATCCTGGAACTGCCGTAACCTTGACCCCAGCTTTTCCGCTAGAGCCAGGAAAATTGCCATCACGATCGATATGGTGCCAATTACTAGAGGGCTTTCAGGAATAGCATCACGGAAAATATAGCCCAAGACCAAGACGGGGAGGGTACCAATGGCAATGCCTACCACAATACGCCATTCTTCTCTGCGCCAATTTCTCTGTCTAAGCGCCTGGAAAGCTCCTGCTAACAACGATCGGATGTCTCCCCAAAAGTACAGAATCACAGCGATGACGCTGCCAAATTGAATGGCATCAATGTAGTATTTTTCCCCAAATCGTCCCATGCCAAAATTTGGGTCACTACCAGAAGATGGGCGGTACTACTAATGGGTAAAAACTCCGTAATTCCCTGTACCAGTCCCAAAAAAAGCGCTTGGAGATATGCCATAGAAGAGCCTACACCTGCGATAATGAAATTTAGACGTTTTAGGAAAATACCATGGATATTGATTTAAGACCTGTGATTGTGTTGGCACCGATCGTGTTGGTGGCGGGTTGGGCTGCCTTCAATATCATCTCGGCGGCAATGAAAGGGGAAGCCAAACTCTTCGGCGCGAGGGGCAATAACCCCTTTGCCCCCGAAAACACCAAGAAGTAAGAAGATAACAGTTGGAGGGGATGCAAATCCCCTTGTTTATACTATAAGTGATAAACTTTGGGGACAATTTAGTAAAAGTCCATCATGGCGGTTGGAGAATATAAACCAGGGTTAGAGGGAATTCCGGCAACTCAATCAAACATCAGTTTCATAGACGGACAGCAGGGGCTGTTGGAGTATCGCGGCATTCGCATCGAAGAACTTTGTCGTTATAGTAATTTTTTGGAGACGGCATACCTGCTAATTTTTGGCGAATTGCCTACAGCCAAGCAGTTTGCCGCCTTTGTCGAGGATGTGAACTATCGCCGCCGCATTAAGTACCGCATCCGCGACATGATTAAGTGCTTCCCTGAAAGTGGACAGCCTATGGATGCCCTCCAGTCTTGTATTGCGGCGCTGGGCATGTTTTATCCCCTGGCTGACCTCCATGATGCCTCCTTTATCTATGATGCCACTGCCCGCCTAATTGCTAAAATGCCGACTTTGGTGGCAACTTTCCATCTGATGCGCCAGGGGAATGACCCTGTAGCGCCCAGGGATGACCTGAGTTATGCAGCTAACTTTTTGTATATGCTCAACGAGAAGGAGCCTGACCCCCTCGCTGCCCATGTGTTTGATGTCTGTCTGACGCTCCACGCTGAGCATACGGTCAATGCTTCTACCTTCTGTGCTTTGGTAACTGCCTCTACTTTGACCGATCCCTATACGGTCTTGACTTCAGCGATCGGCACTTTGAGTGGTCCTTTGCACGGAGGGGCAAACGAAGAGGTAATGCGGATGCTGGCGGAAATTGGCACGATCGAAAATGTCGTCCCCTATCTGGAGCGCAAGATCAAAAATAAGGAGAAAATCATGGGATTTGGGCATCGCATCTACAAGGTGAAGGACCCAAGAGCCAACATTTTGCAGGAACTGGCTATTAAGTTATTCGATCGCTTTGGGCATGACCCCTACTTTGATCTGGCGATCGAGTTAGAAAACCAAGCAGCCAAGTATCTAGCAGAAAAGGGCATCTTCCCCAATGTGGACTTTTATTCGGGACTGGTCTACCGTAAATTGGGCATTCCCACGGATTTGTTTACGCCCATTTTTGCGATCGCGCGTACTGCTGGCTGGCTGGCTCACTGGAAAGAGCAGCTAGCCGATAATCGCCTGTTTCGCCCTATTCAGGTTTATACCGGTCGCCATGGCGTGCGCTACAAACCGATCGGGGAGCGGTGATGCTAATTTTGCAAAATCTGGTTTACCACCCAGCAGCAACTCCACAGCCCATCCTCAAGGGGGTGACTTTGAGCTTGGGTAGCAAGCAACTGGGGGTGATTGTCGGCGCTAGCGGTTCGGGCAAGAGCACCCTCTTAGAAATTTTGGCGGGTTTTGCCCAGTGGCAGGCGGGGGAAATTTTCTGGGATCGGGAACCCCTCCTCCCAGAAAATTTGGGGCAGATTTGTGGCTTAGTATTTCAGTTCCCAGAGCGGCACTTCTGCGGTAGTACCATTTTGGAGGAGTTGCGCCTGGGGCACCCGCGCCTAGCCCTAGAAGAAATTCAGGGGTCACTCTTGGCAGTGGGGCTAGAGCAGGTAGATTTAGATACGCCGCCCCAGTTGTTGAGTGGAGGGCAACAACGCCGCTTAGCGCTGGCGGTGCAACTGATTCGCCGCCCCAGCGTGTTGTTACTAGATGAGCCGACGGCAGGGCTGGATTGGTCGATGCGCCGGCAAATTATTTTGCTGTTAGAGCGTCTCAAACAGGAGTGGATGTTACTGGTGGTGAGCCACGAACCGGAGGAGATGATTCCTATCGCCGATCGGGTGTGGCAAATTAAGGGCGGCGTAGTAGAGCCGGTGCATTGACGCTCTCCCGCTAAATCGGGAGATTCTTAGTTCAACGAGTCTTAGATACCTTGCGTTCTCTAAGTCAGAGGTGGTTCTCTCCCTAAGCGTTACTTCGAGTCCGCCTGACTCTGGTTGTATTTCTACAAAATTTGTTTGTTTAAGCGTTAGCTTTTGCTTTTTCTGGAACCCTCACCCTAGCCCTCTCCCAAAAAGGGACTCGAAAAAATTCAGAACTTACGCTAAGGGAAAATTCCCCTCATCCCTCAATCCCTTCTCCCACAGGTAGATCAAGACAAAAAAGGAACCCGATCGGTTCCTGTGGGCTAAACAATTGTCAAACTTAGACGGTAGCCATTGCCTTGGGAGCAGCATAGACACCCTTAGCATAGCGCGTAGCAAATTCATCGAGGCTGATTTGCTTGATCTTGCTGGCATTGCCGGCAGAACCAAAGGCGATATAACGATCGCTACAAACCTTCTGCATATACTTGATGGAGGGTTTGAGGAAATGACGGGGGTCAAACTCTTGGGGAGCCTTAGCCAGAGCTTCGCGCACAGCAGCAGTGATTGCTAAGCGGTTATCGGTATCGATATTGACCTTGCGTACGCCATTTTGGATGCCCCGTTGAATTTCTTCCACCGGTACACCGTAGGTTTCGGGAATAGAGCCGCCGTATTGGTTGATGATTTCCAGCAGGTATTCAGGGACAGAAGAAGAACCGTGCATCACCAAGTGGGTGTTGGGCAAGCGGCGATGAATTTCGGCAATGCGATCCATCGCCAGGATTTCGCCAGTGGGTTTGCGGGTAAATTTGTAGGCACCGTGCTGGTACCGATCGCTACTGCCAGGGCATCCACGCCTGTTTGCTCGACGAAATCTACTGCTTGATCGGGGTCAGTGAGGAGTTGGTCATGGGACAGTTTGCCTTCAGCCCCGTGACCATCTTCAGCTTCGCCCATACCAGTTTCCAGGGAACCCAAACATCCCAGTTCACCTTCAACGCTGACACCCAGGCAATGGGCAACTTCTACCACAGTGCGGGTGACACGGACGTTATATTCGTAGCTAGCAGGAGTTTTGGCATCAGCCTCTAGGGAGCCATCCATCATCACACTGGTAAAGCCATTTTTGATGGCAGAGTAGCAGGTAGCAGGCTCGTTACCGTGGTCTTGGTGCATAGCGATCGGGATATGGGGGTAGGTTTCCACTGCCGCCAAGATCAAGTGTCTTAAAAAGTTCTCCCCAGCATACTTACGGGCACCACGGGAGGCTTGCAAAATTACAGGGCTATCGGTTTCGTTAGCAGCCTGCATAATTGCCTGGATTTGCTCCATGTTGTTGACATTGTAAGCAGGTAAACCGTAGCCATTTTCTGCTGCATGGTCTAACAGGAGCCGTAGAGAGACGAGTGCCATAAAGATTCTCCTAATTGAATTTTTGAATAGGCTGGCTTAATTTTAGAATAATTTAACACCTTCGTGCCATGTTATCCCCAGTCATCTTCCCAGGGTTCTGCCCAATCATCTTTAACAGGGCGGGAACGGGGCGGCACATAGCGGTAGGTCGTATTGGGTTTGGGGCTAAAATCCACTGCTTGCCAATCTAGTTGCTGGAATAGGGTAAAACAAATTCCCCCTAAGCCCGCACAACTAACTAAAACTAGCCCTAGAGGTACGGGCACCGATCGGAACCACAAAAAACCGATCGTGACTAGGGTAATATTCTGGGTGGCAAATATCGCCACGCCCATCAACAAAATCCACAATAAAACATAGGTCAAAATTGTAAACATAGCGCCCCGATCGGGATTGAGATAGAAAATCATAGCCTATGGCATAGTTTAATCTCTTTGGACTTTAGACGGACATCTCCAGGGTCAGCCAATGGGCAAATTCGTCATAAAAAGTACCATTTATGATAGCTTGGCGCATTTTTTGGGTAAAACTGATCAGCTCATAAATGTTATGAATTGACAGCAAAGTATAACCGAGAATTTCCTGGGAGCGGACTAAATGACTGATGTAAGCACGACTAAAATTCTGACAGGTATAGCAGTTGCAGTCGGGGTCTAGGGGTAAAAGATCACTTTTGAATTGCTGATTTTTTAGGTTCCACCGCGCCCCTTTGACGAGGGCAGCCCCATGTCTGGCAAGGCGGGTAGGAATAACGCAGTCAAACAGATCAATCCCTGCTGCCACTGCCTGAGCCATCTCGCGGTGGGTGCCCACTCCCATCAAATAGCGGGGTTTGTGGGGCGGCAAAAGGGGGGTAGTGGCGGCGACAATTTTAGCGATCAATTCCGGCGGCTCTCCTACGCTCACCCCCCCGATCGCGTAGCCAGGTAAGTCAAACTGGGTCAATTCCGCCGCCGATCGTTGTCTCACATCTAAAAATACCCCCCCTGGACAATGCCAAACAATGCCTGTTCCCGGGAACGCTGGTGGGACCGGAGGCACCGATCGAGCCATTTTGTTGTTCTATCACTGGCGGTCAAGATTTCTGCCCTGGTAGCAGGATAGGGGGCGCACTCATCGAAGGCCATGATCACATCGGCTCCCAGAGCATTTTGAATTGCCATGGAGGTCTCAGGGGAAAGCATGATCATCTGTCCATCCTTGGGCGATCGGAAGGTTACACCCTCGTCACTAATCTGGCGGATTTCACTCAGACTAAACACCTGAAAGCCACCGGAATCTGTCAAAATTGGCTGATCCCAGGCCATAAACCGGTGCAATCCCCCCGCCCGCTGCACGATCCTTTCCCCTGGTTGCAGGTGCAAATGGTAGGTATTGGCTAAAATCATTTGGGCACCACATTCCCGCAATTGCCGCGGCGTGACGGTTTTAACATTAGCTAAAGTACCGACGGGCATAAATCGGGGCGTGTCAACCACCCCGTGGGGAGTAGTGAAAGTTCCTGCCCGCGCCCCCCTACAGCTGTGGGTCACAGTGAAACTAAAGTTTTTTTCCCCAGTCATGGCAATATGAGCAATAGCCCCGTTATTTTAGCCCTAACACCACGATTTTAGTAAGAAAGACCAGAAAAGGTAGGGCTAAGCGTCCAAACTAAGTTAAGATGCAATTAAAGATTTAAAATATTCCCATGGTTGAACGTCCTATCAAAAAATCTGACCTCCCCCCCGAAGAGTCTGCTAAAACCGATCGACCAGAGCGGAAAGAAAAGCGGAGCCGTGACCGCAAAGATAATCGCGAAGACAAAAAGCCTCCTATCCCCCCTGCCCTATTGCGTGGTCCTAAACCCCAACCGAAAAAGGAAACCCCCCCTGAGCCTCCTGCTGATTCGAGTGACACTCCTGGGGAAGAAGTAGAAGCTCCTACCGCAGAAACATCCGAGTAATTGTAGATTCCTGCTCCCATTCTGGCAGAGGGCTAGAACGATCTAAATAAATCCTGGTTATCCTAATTATTCCCTCTAAAGATTAAACTCAAGAGGAAGAATTAGCTCTATTTGTATACATTTTTCCTAAGTTTTCTTAATAAAGTGGGAAAGTAGCAAATTTTGTCTTAATTCTCAAGACTTGTTATGGAATTCTTGCAGGATTTTAAGGGGCAGTTAGCAGCTTTGAGTGCAGCCTTTATCTGGGCTGCAGTTTCAATTTACTACACCAAGTTAGGTAAAGAATTGTCCCCCATGGTTCTTAATTTGAGCAAAGGTGTAGTGGCTTTAATACTGTTTGCCTTCACGATCGGGGTTAGGCAGGAACAATTGCCCCTGGTATCAGTGCAGACCTGGTTATTTTTATTACTCAGCGGAGCAGTGGGTATCGGCATCGGAGATACTGCTTTTTTCGCCTGTTTGAATGCCTGGGGAGCGCGGCGCACCCTGCTGATGGATTCCCTCTCTCCTGGTATGACAACGATTTTGTCTTGGCTATTTTTGCAAGAACAACTGGGAGAATGGCAGCTAATAGGAATTGCCCTAGCGATCGGCGGGGTCTCGATCGTAGTGGGAGACCAAAGCGCAGGCAAGGTGGATCGCAAGGATCGATGGCGGGGCTTAGTTTATGGTTTGGTGTTCATTTTAGCCCAGGGAACAGGGGTAATTTTATCGCGGGCAGCCCTAGTAGGTTCAGAGATTTCGCCCCTATGGAGTACAACAACTAGACTAACAGCAGGAGTAATAGTATTGATACTATGGACATGGCAATTCAAACCAAAACAGGAATGGCACAAAAGCATGATTCAAGGTATTATTGTTGCCGCTTTCTTTAGTACCTACCTGGGAATTTGGTTGCAACAAACCTCCCTTAAATTTGCACCGGCTGCTATTGCTCAGTCTTTGAGTAGTATGGGACCAGTGTTTATTTTATTGCTTGGTTGGTTTTTCGGAGAATCAGTCAACTACCGATCGTGGGTGGGTGTAATTCTAGCGATCGGGGGGGTAGTTTTATTGTTGCAGAGTTAGATACATTCGCCAATTTTGCAAGAAGGGACGCTGCGGAAAAATTCCCCTCTCCCTTTTTAGGAGAGGACTAGGGTGAAAGTTTCAGAAAAAGCAACATGAGTACTCTTATGGGATAAAACGGAGTTGAGAAATCGTCGTTTTGTTATGTTTCTAGCGTAATTCCTGTAAAGATTGATCACAGTATGAACAAGGAGGAAGAGCCTTTGGAAGTTTTGTGCCAGAAAAGATGAAATAGATGTAAGAGTTTGAGAAAGAACTTTGAAGGTATGCAGAAACGAGATTGGGGTTGTTGCAAGTTAATCTCAGACAGGCTCTCAAGTATTAAAAAATAAGAACTAGATTATATTAGATGGTAACTCATACAACTTAAAGGTAGTTAAGATGATTTCTGATAACCGATCGGAGGTACAAAGGGTTCTATTACTTACCCTGGGGCTAAACCTGATAGTTTTAGTGATCAAAATAGTCGTCAGTTGGGCTAATGGCTCTTTGAGCTTACTTGCTGATGCTCTCCATAGCGTCACCGATAGTGCCAATAATGTTGTTGGTTTGGTTGCTGTCAAGTTTGCCTCTCCCTTACCCGATCGGGATCATCTACGGGCATCACAAGTTTGAAGCAGTGGGAGCGATCGCTATTGCCGCTTTTTTGGCAATCGCCTGCCTAGAAATTATTAAGGGAGTAATTAGTAGTTTATTTAAGTTGGAACATAAAATTCAACTAGGAGAATTTGATTTATGGTTCCTTTTGTTAGTATTGGGCATCAATATTTTTGTTGCTTTTTATGAACGCCACGTCGGTAAAAAGGTCGGCAGTGCTATCCTCATTGCCGATTCCCATCATACTATGGCAGATATTTGGATCACGATCGGGGTGATTGCCAGTTTAGCTATTATCAGTACTGGTATTAGTTGGTTACAGTGGCTGGATTTAGCCCTAGCAATTCCTGTCAGTATTCTGGTGTTGTGGAGTGGCTATCAAATCCTGGTAGAGAATATTCCTATTTTAGTAGATAAGGCGGCGATTCCACCGGAAAAAATTTATGACTTAGTGATGACTATTGAAGGAGTAATAAATTGCCACGATATAGCCTCTAGGGGCATTTTAGGGCGGCAGTTATTCATTGAAATGCACCTGGTTGTGGCGGCAGAAGACATCAAGACTGCCCATGAAATTACAGACAAAATCGAGAGAATTTTAGATCAAAACTATGCGCCCGTGCGGGTGACAATCCACGTAGAACCGCCGGATTCTATCTCTTACCGCTTGACCTACGAAGAGTGATAAAACCGATCGGAAACTAACATTAAAGCCGCCAGGCATACTAACAACAATCTAATAATTTGTCTGAACCGATCGGGTTTAATTTTTGCACCCCAGTATTCACCAATAAAAGTACCCAACAAAGAAGCAGGAACACTATAGAAGAAATACTGCCATAGGGTTGCCGTCATCAATCCGGTAAACTGATAGACAACTAACGAAACAATACCGGTAATGCCAAAATAGGCGGGTAAATTACTACGAAATTCGTCTTTGTCCCAGTCTTGTAAGCTCGCCCAAATTACCATAGGAGGACCATTACTGCTGAGGGCAGCCCCCAAACAACCGGCAATTACACCGACAATTAGACCCCACCAGTTCGACACTCTTAAACGAAAATCCGGCTGGGCATAGGAATAAATGGAAAAGATAATGATGAGAATAGCTAAACCCACCTTGAGAATGTCTAAAGGGGTATAGTTCAAAATCCACACGCCAAAGGGAATACCAACCAGTGCCCCCAACACCAGAGGCAGGAGATAATTACTGCGAAAATATTCCCGCAAACTGAAGACAAGACGGGCATTGATCACTAAACCTGACAGGGTCACCAAGGGGGCAACAATTTTTGCATCTTCTAGTAGTAATAACAAACTTGGTACTGCAATCAAAGAAGAGCCAAATCCGAATAAAGCCTGCACCAGAGAAGCAATAAAAACTATGACTTCTAAAAGAACCAAAGATTCGATCGCCATAAAAGTTAGGGGACACTAGGGGCTATTATAGGGACACAATTCTCTAGTTTGACTGTTATTTTATCTATGCGTACTCATTATTGCGGACATTTGCAGGAAGCCCTCGTTGATCAAGTGGTGTCGGTCTGTGGCTGGATCGACCGGAGTCGGGACCACGGCGGGGTGATTTTTTTGGATGTCCGCGATCGGACGGGCATTGTCCAGGTGGTCAGTGATCCAGTGCGCACCCCCGATTCCTACGCGATAGCGGGTCAGGTGCGCAATGAGTATGTGGTCAGGGTGACGGGGAAGGTCTTAGCGCGCCCGATCGATTCTGTTAATCCTAAGCTCAGTTCGGGCAAGATCGAAGTCTATGCCGATCGGATCGAGATTTTGAATGGTGTGCACAAGTCTCTACCATTTTTAGTGTCTGACACAGACAATGTCAGAGAAGAACTAAGACTGAAGTATCGTTATTTAGATTTACGCAGTGAAAGACTAGCTCATAACTTGAGTTTACGTTGTGAAGTAGTAAGAGTCATCCGTCGTTATTTGGAAGACGAATGGGGCTTTAGAGAAGTAGAAACACCGATTTTGTGTCGTTCTACTCCTGAAGGTGCGAGAGATTATCTCGTACCCAGCCGCGTCCATCCAGGGGAATGGTATGCTCTGCCCCAGTCACCGCAATTATTTAAGCAGTTGTTGATGGTGGGCGGCTGGGATCGTTACTATCAGATTGCTCGTTGTTTCCGTGATGAAGACTTGCGCGCCGATCGGCAACCGGAATTTACGCAGTTGGACATGGAGATGAGTTTCATGTCTCAAGAGGAGATTTTACAACTGAATGAAGGTCTGATTCGTTTTATCTTTCAAAAAATAAAAGGTATTGATCTCCCTCCTTTTCCCCGCATGACCTACAAAGAGGCGATGGATCGTTATGGCTGCGATCGTCCTGATACTAGGTTTGGCATGGAATTGGTGGATGTATCAGACTTGTTTGTTGACTCCCCTTTTAAGGTGTTTAGTGGCGCTTTGGCGGCGGGAGGCATCGTCAAAGTTTTACCCGTGCCTATGGGGGATAGCGCTATTTCTAACACCAGAATCAAACCAGGAGGCGATTTAGCCAACCTGGTCGCCCAGTACGGTGCCAAGGGATTAGCATTTATTCGAGTTAGACCAGGACAGACCCTAGACGCGATCGGTGCTCTGAAAGACGGTATGAGTGCAGAGGTAAAAGCAGAACTGCTCAGACGCACCCAGGCGCAAGACGGTCATTTGTTGTTATTTGGTGCGGGCGAAAGACCGATCGTGAATGAATCCCTCAATCGTTTGCGTTTAGCTTTGGGCAAAGAACTAGGGTTGATCGATGAAAACAAGATCAATCTTTTATGGGTAACAGACTTTCCCATGTTTGAATGGAATAGTGAAGAAAACAGACTAGAGGCAATTCACCATCCTTTTACTGCTCCCAACCCAGAGGATTTGCAAGATGGCAGACCGATCGGACTGGAAACCCGTGCCCTTGCCTACGACTTAATCTTCAATGGTACGGAAGTAGGTGGTGGTTCTTTACGCATCTATCAGAGAGAAGTACAAGAAAAAGTATTTCAAGCGATCGGTCTTTCGGAGGCAGAAGCTCAAGAGAAGTTTGGCTTTTTGTTAGATGCCTTTGATTTTGGTACCCCTCCCCACGGCGGCATTGCCTACGGACTCGATCGGTTGGTGATGTTATTAGCAGGAGTAGATTCGATCCGCGATGTCATTGCCTTCCCTAAAACCCAACAGGCACGGGATTTATTGACGGATGCTCCGGCTAGTGTAACCGATAAGCAACTGAAAGAACTCCATGTTAAATCCGTAGGACAAAAGTAATGATTGCTGTTTATTTTATCGATGCCTTTACGGACAAAATATTTACAGGTAATCCCGCGGCTGTCTGTCCCCTCCCAAATTGGCTCGCCGACGATGCGATGCAGTCGATCGCCAGGGAAAATAATCTCTCGGAAACTGCCTTTTTTGTGTGCACCGATCGGGGGGTAGAATTGCGTTGGTTTACGCCTACAACGGAGGTAAATCTCTGCGGTCACGCCACTTTAGCCACAGCCCATGTCATTTTTAATATCCTGGGACATCAGGAGCAAACTATTATCTTTCAGACCAAGAGCGGTAATCTTAGTGCCCGTAAAAATGGGGATTTATTAACTTTAGATTTCCCTATCCTTGCACCCCATCCCTGCGATTTTCCCCCTACACTCTTGGAGGCTCTGGGTATTTCTCCTTTGGAAGTTTGGCAAGCAGAAGATTACTTAGTGGTCTTAGACTGTGAATCTAAAGTTAGTCAAATTAAGCCCAATTTGGAATTGTTAAAACAACTCGATCGGCGGGGAGTAATTATCACCGCCAAGGGCGATCGGGATGATTTTGTCAGTCGTTTCTTTGCCCCTAAAATCGGCATTCCCGAAGACCCAGTCACCGGCTCCGCCCACTGTACCCTCATCCCCTACTGGGCAGCAAAACTGGGCAAAACTAAACTCACTGCCAGGCAAATCTCGGCAAGGGGCGGCACAATTTATGGTGAACTGCAACAAGACCGAGTCCTACTATCAGGACAAGCCGTGGTTTACATGAAAGGCGCGATCGCGATCTAACCTGAGTTAACAAAGTAAGATACGGGCTTCGACAAGCTCAGCCCTCGATCAATAAAGCGCTCCCTGAGCTTGGGGGAAGTTTACACCCGACCGCGGAGCATTTGCGCCATTTCGTTTTGTTTGGGGGAATGCTCGATCGCCGTTTCTTCCGTAATTCTGCCCTCTTCATATAAACGGAACAGGGACTGATTCATCGAGCACATACCATCAAAGGAACTACGGGGAATGATGCTCTCGATCTCTTCCACTGCCCCCCGTTTGATGTAGTCTCTGATCGCATCGGTGTTGATCATGATCTCGTGGGCAGCAGCGCGTTTGCCATCCGTAGTGCGGACAAGAGTCTGGGCAATTACAGCCACTAGGGTTTCTGCCAGCTGATCCCGCATTGGTCCCTGTTGATCGGGTTCGTAGAGGTTCAAAATCCGCTCGATCGTTTTGATGGCGCTGTTGGTGTGCAGAGTACCAAATACTAAGTGACCAGTCTGACCCGCTTTAAGGGCAGTATTTACCGTTTCCCGATCCCGCATTTCCCCGATCAGAATCACATCTGGGTCTTCCCGCAGAGCGGCTTTAAGGGCATTGTCAAACTTGAGGGTATGGATGCCCACTTCCCGTTGTTTAATGATGGACTTCTTACTGGGATGGACAAATTCCACCGGGTCTTCGATACAGATTACATTTTTGGGCATTTCCGAATTGATAAAATCCAGCATTGCCGCCAAGGTAGTGGATTTACCCGAACCCGTAGGTCCCGTCACCAGGATCAAGCCCTTATGGGTGTAGCACAATTCACGGAATACTTCCGGCGCTCCCAACTGGTCTAGAGTCAAAATTTTGAGGGGGATAATCCGAATCACCAAGGAAGCCCCTTTGAGGGAGTCGAATACATTCAAACGACAACGACAGTAGTCGTACTGAAACGCGCCGTCATATTCTAGGGTGTCTTTGAATTTTTGTAAGCCCTTTTCATCCATGGCTTCCCTGAGCCAAGAATAAAAAGTAGGCTCGTCAGGAATGGGGTACTTATCTTGAATAACAATTAAGCCGCGATTGCGAAACCGGACGTATTCGCCTACTCCCAAGTGCAAGTCAGAACAACCCTGGTCAAAGGCATCTCTTACCAATTCCGCCAAAGTAGGTTGATTTGGTCCCTTGACAGCGATCGGAGTTTGGGGGGCGGCAGCCTTTTCTACTGGTTTGGTGAGTTGACTGGTTTGTTGGGCGGGTTTA
>PHFO01000033.1 GCA_002861535.1 Cyanobacteria bacterium M5B4
AAAAGTTTCGGGATTGACAACATCATAGGTAAAATGTTTTTGTGCAAGACAAAAGCGATCCCAGTCTTCCATTTTGACTTGAAATAGCTTAATCAAAATATCAATTAACCAAGGACTCAAATTAATTTGCCCCCAAATTGGCACATTAAAAAATTTGCAGGCTTCCCCGATCGCTTGGTTTACTGTGATCGCTGGATTTCCTAGTACAATTCTTGGGGGCAAGTGCTCAGGAAATGCTGTGACTAAGTGGGTAATAACAGTAGCAATATCTTTACCGTGAATAAAATGAAAAGTGCCTTCAGTTTTGAACCATCTGATCCAATGGATATATTTTGTTACTTCTTTGAGTCCCCCAGACAAGTGAGAGTAGGGCTTATCGTGACCTCCGCCAAATACTAGGGTAGGAAATACTACTGTTAACCGATCGTTGATCCAGCTACTCTCTAACTTTTGTAATGCCTGATATTTGGATTTGATATAATCCGTCCCGATCGTTTCTGCCTGGGGTAGTAGTTGATGGTGGCGGTCTAAAATACTAGCGGTAGAAAAATAAATAGCGCGCTTAACCCGATCGGGATTGAGGGAATTAAATAGGGCAACTGTACCATCTACATTAGTGGAGAATACTTCTTCTTTCCCTCCCCAAGAAGCCGCAGCACTGATTACAATATCGATCGTGTTTAGTAAATCTCGATGTAAACTAATGTCCTGAATTCTGCCTAAGACAATGTTAATTCTCGGATGGCTAGGAAATAGTAATTTCTGAGGATTGCGGACTAACAAAAATAATTCATAATCCGTAGAGTTGAGCAGAGATTCTACTAAATAATGTCCTACACATCCACTAGCCCCTGTGATCAATACGCGCATAATTTCTACTAATTTGTTGCGTATAATCTTAGCTTAAAGCTAGCCCGATCGTTTGGTCGGCTAACTGTACCCACTGCCTTAAACTTAAATTTTCTGCCCTCGCCTCTTGGGGGATGCCAATCTGTTCCAATACCTGGACTAGGTGCTCCCTGGGAACTAGACTCTGCAAATTGTTACGGAGCATCTTGCGTTTTTGGGCAAAACCAAGCCTGACTAACCGATCGAGCCATTGGGGATTTTGGGGCTGAAATTGGGGCGGGCGGGGGGTCAAGCGCACCACCGCAGAGTGCACCTTGGGCGGGGGGCTAAAACTTTGGGGCGATACCTCCGTAATCAGTTCACAGTCGGCTAGATATTGACAACGCACACTGAGGGCACCATAGGCACTTTTGCCCGGAACAGTGGTCAACCGCTGGGCGATCTCCCGCTGTACCAATAAAACGATCGTGGTAAACCGTCGGGCGGGTCGGCTGATTGTGCCTAAGAGTAACTGCAAAATTTCCCCCGTAATGTTGTAGGGAATATTCGCTACTACTTTGTTGATCGTCTCCGGGATTACATAGGATAAGACGTCTCCCTCCCACAGTTGTAGGGAGGAATCCGCAAACCTCTGCCTTAAAAATTGGCACAAGTCCCGATCGAGTTCCACAGCGGTTAGATTGCCCACGATCGGTAACATTTTTGCGGTAAGATTCCCAGTGCCTGGTCCAATCTCCAAGACATGATCAGTCACACTAAGGCAGGCAGCCCCCACGATCTGGTTGAGGACATTGTCATCTCTAAGCCAGTGTTGCCCAAAGCGCTTACGGGGATAAATTTTCAAACTCAATCATTCCATTCTCCCCTGGGGGGCACCAAGGGGTTGACGGGCATGGGGCGGGATATATCCGATTCTTTGATGGCGCGGCGCTGGAGCCATTGCCGCACTGCAGTATCAATTACAAGACTGGGGTCAGAAGTAATTTCCTCTAACTCTGCTAAAAGCGCAGGATCGATCGGGATGGAAGGGAAAGATTCAGGCTGGTCAGTCATGGCAATCATTCACAAGTAATTTTAATTTAGGGGATGGTAACTATTATTACAAGGCTAGGGATAGAACGCCCGCTGGGGTAGCCCGATCGTTTCCTCTAAACCGAGCATAATGTTGAGACATTGCACCCCCTGCCCCGCCTGTCCCTTGATCAGGTTGTCGATGGCGGACAGGACAATAACACGCTTGGTGCGGGGGTCTACTTCTATGCCCAAAAACAGAGGTTTGTGCCCCATGCCCACTTCGTTTGGGGATAGCCGCCCAAAACTCTTACCCAGGGAGCAGAACGATAGAACCATCGGTAAATAGTCAGCAGCTCATCCTTGCCTAAGCCTGGGTCTCGCAGTTGTCCGTAGACTGTCGCTAAAATTCCCCTCACCATAGGAATTAAATGGGGCGTAAATTGTAGGATTATCTCCTGTCCCGCTACCCTACTACAAATCTGCTCAATTTCTGGGGTATGACGATGATTCCCAATGCCGTAAGCCCCTACAGAACCCTCTGCTTCTGCTAGCAGCAGGTTTGTCTTTGCCTGCCGCCCGCCCCCAGAAGTACCTGATTTGGCATCAATCACGATCGATGTGAGGTCAATTAACTCCTGTTTAATTAGGGGCAACAGGGCTAACAAACTGGCAGTAGGATAACAGCCAGGGCATCCTACCAACTGGGCGGTGGCAATTTCGTCGCGGTATAGTTCCGGCAATCCGTAGACCGCTGACTGGGCAATAGATTGATCCGATCGGGGTTCACGGTACCACTGGGTATAAACATTGAGGTCACGGAAACGATAATCTGCCGATAGGTCGAGGACGCGGCAACCCTGGGCTAGGAGTGGGGGGGCTAATTGCGCCGCCAAGCCATTGGGTAGGGATAGAAACACCACATCACAGCGTTGTCGCACAGCTTCTGGGGGTAAATCCTCGATCGGTAAGGACCAACCCAGGTGGGGATAGATGTCACCAAAGGCAGTGCCCGCACTGGAACTACCTCCCAGATAAGTAATTTCTACCCCCGGATGCTCCAACAACAGACGTACTAGCTGTACCCCGCCGTAGCCAGAGGCACCGATGATCCCTACTTTTACCATGACAGTCGATCGTGTTTTGCTTAGATTACCACTCCCCCCCAGGGAAGTAGTAGCAATTTATGCCGTTGTCAAGGTCAAGGCAGGAATGTTGATGTTGGACTGGAAAATCTGCCCCAGACGACGGGAAGGACGCTGCACCCAGTTGCCCTTACCGTAGACATAGCCGGCAATCAAAGGCACCGCTACCGTTGCTTCCGAGAAGACCATCTGCTCGCGCACCGTATCTACCTTGCCCCAGGAATGGGCTTCCCGCAGAGTAGAACCAGACAAGCCGCCATCCCGCTCATCGGCAACAGTAATCTGCACGGCATACTTGTGCATCGCAGTCTCAAAGCCCAGCAACTCCGCTGCTACGACCGTATCCTGGGCAAAGTTTTTAGGTACACCGCCCCCGATCATAAACAGACCAGTATGGGGACAAGCTAACTTGCACTGGGTCAATTCGCGGAAGTCTTTCACCGAATCGATCGTGACATGGGACTCCGGGCTATACCACTGGTGATGAACTAAGCCAAAGCCAGCCGAACAATCGCTAAAGGCAGGAACAAAGATGGGTACATCATACTCGTAGGCAGCTAAAACCACCGATTCCCGATTGCGGGCGTGTTGGTCTAGGTAGGCTCCCATGGCATGGATAAACTCCCGCGAAGAATGGGGACGGGGGGGCAGACTAGCGGCAATTTCCGCGATCGTCATGTCGCACACCCGCAGTTCATCTTCATCGATGTAAGTGTCATAAATCCGATCGATGTGCAGTTGGCGCAACACCTCATCGTCGGCGGCAATATCCCCCACGTAGTGCTTAGAACCAAGGGCTTCAAAAAAGTCTTGGTCTACGATGTTAGCGCCGGTAGACACGATCGCGTCCACCATGTTGTGGGTGATCAAATCATAGACCACCTTCTTCAGACCAGCGCTAAATAGGGAACCCGCCAGACACAAAATAATGGCACAGTCATGATCGCGGATCATTTCATCGTAGATGTGGGCTGCCCTGCCCAAATTCCTGCCCTGGAAAGCAGTACGAGACATGGCTTCTACCAGCCCCACTACGTTGTAAGCCTTGATGTCGATGTGCTCTACAGTCTGGTTCAATAAATCTCTTTTTTGCATGACAAAATCTCCTGTTACCCTAAATAAAATGGACAAACAAACAAAGCACCAAAGGTGACTAAATGAACTATTCAGTTAACAAAATTCTTTAGGCGATCGATCCAGGTTAAAAGACAACCCAACAGTTAACGGATCGATCCCACCGTACTGGGTCCCTCACAGGATTCATCCCAAGACAAACCAGGTACCTGCTTCCTCCGTTCCTCTAGTTTGAGAGAAAGCTGCCAATCAAAGCCAAATAATAAAGCGGGATTTTTCAACTTTAGCAACCCAGGGGAAAATCACAGACTTTATTATAGGGATTACTAATGCCGATCGTCAACAAAAATTAACCTTGGGATAGAGCTGCCCCCAACCGACTGCCCAATTTGCCCTGGAGGAAGTTTTGATAAAATTCCCAACCAGTCTGCATTTTTTTGCCCGCTGGATTGACCTGTTTCACCAACAGGGGCGTGCTCCCAGTTTGAACGACAAGCCCCAGGGGTTTAATGGCATCCACGATCGTGCCAGGGAGGGCTGCGTAGTTACGATCGATCGGTTCTACCGCCAATATTTTTAGCCGTTCCTCCCCACAAAGGTATAGCAGTCGGGATAGAAACCGCGCACCCTGCCCCAAATTTCTGCCCCTGGGCTAGTCCAATCTAATTCCAGGTCTTTTTTGGTGATTAGGGGGGGATAGGTAGCCCGATCGGGGTCTTGGGGGGTGGGGGTAATCTGGGGGAACTGGTCTAGGGTCTGCAGGAGTAACTGCGCCCCCAGGTGGGATAACTTGTGGGAAAGGGTTTCGTAGTTATCGGCGACACCGATCGGTATTTCTGCTTTTAGCAACATATCCCCCGTATCGATGCCCTCGTCCATCAGCATAGTCGTTACTCCCGTTGTTGTTTCGCCCCTGGCTAGCGCCCATTGGATCGGGGCAGCCCCGCGATATTGGGGTAACAGAGAACCATGGACATTGATACAACCCGATCGGGGTATGGCTAACACCGCCTTGGGTAAAATCTGCCCGTAGGCTACTACCACAAAAAAGTCAGCATTTGCATCTTGGAGTATCTGCCAAAATTCCGGCTCTCGGCGTAATTTTTCGGGATGCCACACCGTCAAACTATGTTTTAGCGCCAATTCCTTCACCGGACAAGGGCTTAACGCTTTCCCACGCCCCCGTCTGGCATCGGGCTGGGTCACAACTCCCACAACTTCAATATCTGCCCGATCGAGTAAGCCTTGGAGGGAAGGCACGGCAAAATCGGGCGTACCCATAAAGACAATACGCATAGTTTCATTGTAATGCCATAATTCATCACGATATAATTAGCCGCAAAGGTCTGAGGAGTCTACTTGAAAATTCTGGTCATTGGTAATGGAGGTAGGGAATCCGCCCTAGCTTGGAAATTTCTCCGATCGGAGCGAGTCAAACCTCTACTGTGCATCCCTGGCAACGGAGGCACCGCTTCTCTAGAAAACTGTATCAATGTTTCCCTGCGCATGGATGATTTTGAGGGTATCCGTCGTTTTGCGGAAGTGCAAGGGGTGGCATTAACTGTGGTGGGACCAGAAGTGCCCCTAGCCCAAGGTATTGTCGATTATTTCCTGGAGGCAAAGCTCCCCATCTTTGGACCTACCCAGAGGGGAGCGCAAATTGAGGCGAGTAAGTCCTGGGCAAAGGAGTTGATGGCAGAAGCGGGTATCCCCACAGCCTCCTGGCAGCTATGCCCCGATCGGGAAAGTGCCCTTAGTTATTTGCGTAAATCTAATTTTCCCATTGTAATTAAGCAGGATGGCTTAGCAGCGGGCAAGGGAGTCACGATCGCTGCTAATCTTGCGGAAGCTGTAGATACAATTGAAAGACTATTTACCCAAAATTCAGAACAAAGGATAGTAATTGAAGAGTTTATTACAGGGGAAGAAGTTTCTGTAATTGCTGTCACTGATGGGGAGACGATCCGCCCTCTGATCGCGGCTCAAGACCACAAGCGCCTGGGGGAGGGAGACACAGGACCAAATACCGGTGGTATGGGAGCCTATGCCCCAGCCCCCATCATGACTACAAGTCTGCAAGAGCGAGTACAAAAGACCATCCTCGCACCCACGCTTGCGCAACTAAAGGCAAGGGGCATTACCTACTGCGGCTTTTTGTATGCCGGTTTGATGATTACCCCCCAGGGCGACCCCTATGTAATTGAGTTTAATTGTCGTTTGGGCGATCCAGAAGCCCAGGTGATCTTGCCCCTCCTGGAAACCCCCCTAGAATCCCTACTCCTAGCTTGCCAAGCGGGGAGTTTAGGGCAGTTCCCGCCCCTGGTATGGCGGTCTGGCTCCTGCGCCACGGTAGTTCTAGCCAGCGAAGGCTATCCAGTTAATCCCATCACCGATCGTGTCATTACAGGTTTAGAGAATGTCCCCGCCGATGTCCTCCTCTTCCATGGGGGTACTAGGCGCAAAAATGAGCAACTCCTCACCAGTGGGGGGCGGGTGATGAGCGTAACGGCAGTGGGGGATGACCTGCCTGCAGCCCTAGCTAAAGTCTATGACGCGATCGATCGGATTCAGTTTGAGGGGATGTATTATCGGCGGGATATTGGCTGGCGGGCTTTAACCGATCGGCAAGGGCAGCCATAATTTGCTCAATGACTGCTGGGGCTTCTCCCCTGACAGGAATATGAATATCAGCTTGGGCATAACGATCGCGGCGTTGCTCCATAAGGTTCTTTAGGGTTGCCAGGGGTTGGGGATTTTGCAAGAGGGGACGGACATGACTAGAGTGGGACAAGCGCTGCCATAGTTCCTCCAGGGGCACATCTAACCAGACCACAATGCCGTGATGCAAGTAAGACCAATTGCGATCGGACATAACAATACCGCCCCCTGTAGCCACCACCAGGCGGGAATGGCAACTTACCTCAGCTAACACTTTAGTCTCCAACTCCCGAAAGTAGGCTTCCCCCTGCTGCGCAAAAATTTCGCCGATAGTAGTACGGGCATAGGACTCAATCAGGGCATCAGTATCGACAAAGCGATAGCCTAAATGGGGTGCCAAGAGCTTGCCGATCGTGGACTTGCCTGCCCCCATCATGCCCACCAAAAACAAATTAACCCCCGCCAGTCGCATCAGTCTTTCCTACTTTTTTTACTTTTGATAGAGGAACAATAGTGATGTTTAATAAGCTACAAATATTAGAATTCTAACTAACAGCAACTGATTTGCCCCAAAGCATCGCCTAAATTTTGAGCTGCACGCAAAATATATTCCATACTCGGCAAAGGAAGATGGCAAATAGTTTAAGATCGTAGGTGTCTATCCATCGAGGAGGGTAAACTATGCCTATAGAAACTTTGGAACGGGCACAACCATCGCCCCGCACTGTCCAAAAACATTATCCCAACTACAAAGTAATAGTCCTCAATGACGATTTCAATACCTTTGACCATGTAGCAAAAACCCTAATGAAATATATCCCAGGCATGACAGAAAGCCGCGCCTGGGAACTCACCAACCAAGTACATTACGAGGGGCTAGCGATCGTGTGGGTAGGTCCCCAAGAACAGGCGGAACTGTATCACGCCCAACTAAAGCGGGCAGACCTAACGATGGCTCCCCTAGAACCAGCCTAAAAAACCGTCAATTTAGTGATTGACGGTTAGCTAATTAGTCTTCGTAAACTCTACACTCGACGGCATCGGGGTTTTCTTCACAATACTTTTCTAAGGAGTTTTTCCCCTTTTCCTCCCGTTGGTGGGAGGCTTCTGCTTGCACCTCTTCTAACGCATCCCAGGCGGCGGCGCACTCCTTAGAACCAACCCCAGTCGCATCACAGACTTTGTGGGCGTTCTCTAACTCTTCCTGAATTTTAGCTTGAATATCGCTCATGGTTTTAATGAACTCACTCTGGCAATCATAACAAAAACATTATCCGATCGGTTTTGGCTTTCTGGGTAAAATTCCCTAATCCCTTTAGCTTTTAGGAAAATACCATACCTAAAAGGAGGACAAATCCCAAAATGACGTTGTGATTGAACAAGCGGGGATAGATAGAGGGGGAATCTGGCAGGAATTTTAACTGTTGCCAATGCCATGCCCACCCGATCGCGGCGATAGCTAGACTGTAAAAGTAGGGGCTGCCCAAATTCATCCAGTACCCCAAGAACCCCAACAACACTAGGGTCAAGGCATAAAAACAAGTCACAGCTATGGTTACCCGATCGCCAAAAAATAGAGCGCTGGAGTTAATCCCCAATCTGCGGTCATCTTCCCGATCGCTGAGGGCATAAACCGTATCAAATGCCATTGTCCAGGATAGGGTTGCGCCCCACAGGAGCCAGGCGGGGATGGTTAAACTTTGAGTCACTGCTGTCCAGGGGATCAGGACAGCAAAGCCCCAAGCCAGGGACAGGACTAATTGGGGCAGGGCAAAGAAGCGTTTACAGAGGGGATAGACCACAATCACGGGCACGGCTGCCAGACATAGCCCGAAACTAAGGGGATTGAGGTAAGTCGCAAGTCCCAGGGCGCAGCCAGCGGCAATCACTAAAACTACAGCTCCTACAGCCAAGGATAGAGATTTGTTGGCTAGGGGACGATTGCGGGTACGTTCTACTTCCCGATCGATGTCTTGGTCCCACAGATCGTTAATTACACAGCCCATAGCGCTGGTGGCAAGGCTTCCCAGGACTATAACTAGGGTCAGGTCTGGGGGCGGCAAAATTTCCAGACTACGGCAGGCAAGCACCAGGGACCAGAGGGCAGGAATCATTAAAATCAGTCTGCCCGCGGGCTTGTGCCATCGGAGGAGATAAATAATACGGAGAGGCAAGGCAGCCATAAAATTTGTGGTAAAAATGGGAATTTACTTCTATTATCAATATAATTCGGGCTAAATTTAATTAACCACATCCAAATAGGATGTACAAGGGATAAGGGTTCGATAATTTTTTGAGACTTCCATGAAAAAAACAAACGTAAAAAATACTGTACCGTTGCCATCTCCCATTCATTATGAATTGTTACTACAACTATTAGAGCGCAAAACTCTTTCCGCAATTCCTCCTAAGAACGCAGAGGCGCGGGAACAAGTCCAAACAATCATAATTATGTTACGCAAAGCACTTCTATTACAGAAACAGTTTGAAGAAAGTTGTGCCCAGGGGAAAATTCCTACTACCCATCGTTGGTCTTTGAATGAATTGACCTATCTGCCTGGCTTTCGCGAGCATCTGTTGGAGTAGTGGTTGCGATCAGGGCATCCTTGACGGTTCCTACCTCCACGATCGTTAAGCCATAGTCTTGTAATACCTGGGTTTGGGGGATTACTGCCCGCTGGAATCCCAGTTTAGCTGCTTCCTTGAGGCGTAGGTCTAATTGGGACACCGATCGGATTTGTCCTCCCAGTCCTACTTCGCCTATAAATACGGTATAGGGGTCAACGATGCGGTCTTTGAAGCTAGCGGCAACGGCGATGGCTACTCCCAAATCTACAGCCGGTTCACTCACGTTTAACCCTCCGGCGGAGGCGACATAGGCATCTAATTTGGAGAGGGGGATGCCAATTCTTTTTTCTAGGACTGCCAAAATTTGCAGGAAGCGATTGGTCTCTACCCCAGTGGCAGTACGGCGGGGGGAACTATAGCTGGTGGGGCTAACTAGGGCTTGTAGTTCTACGACTAGGGGGCGGCTGCCCTCGCAGGAGACGATCGTGGCTGTACCAGGGGCAGGTTGTTCGCGGTTTCCTAAGAATAAAGCAGAGGGGTTACTAACTTCAATTAAGCCTCTATCTGCCATTTCAAATATGCCTAATTCTTGGGTAGCACCAAAGCGATTTTTAATCGATCGCAGTAGTCTATGACTGGCAAAACGATCGCCTTCAAAATAGAGGACAGTATCGACCAAATGTTCCAGCAATTTGGGACCTGCTAAAGTTCCTTCCTTTGTGACATGCCCGACAATTAGCAGGGTGATATTTTCTTTTTTGGCAAAACGCATTAAAATTGAGGTGCATTCTCTTACTTGAGAAACTGAGCCAGGAGCAGAAGTAATGCTGCTTAAATAAAGAGATTGAATACTATCTATTATGGCAATGGGGGGACGAAGAATTTGCAGTTCTTTGAGAATTATATCCAGGTCAATTTCAGGTAGGAGGTATAAATTTTTAGGGGATTGGTCACTAAGTCCCATACGTTGGGCGCGCATTTTTACTTGTTGCGCTGATTCTTCTGCACACACATATAGGACTGATTGTTGATATACTAATTGCTGAGCTACTCCCAACAAAAGGGTGCTTTTACCAATTCCAGGTTCGCCGCCAATTAACACTAAAGAACCAGGAACAAGACCGCCTCCTAAAACCCGATCGAGTTCTTTGTAGCCAGAAGAAATACGTTGATGTTTATCCTGTTTAATTTCTGGTAGGGTTAGGGAGGCTTGCAGGGATTCACTGGGTAAAAGGGTTCTGGTTTTAGTGGGAGCAAATTTCACTTCCTCTAGGGAATTCCAAGCACCGCAGTCGGGACAACGACCAAACATTTGGGCAAATTCACTGCCGCATTGATTGCAGATATAGCGATGTTTTATCTTAGCCAAATCTAACTTTCCTGGTGGTAAATTGTCTTTAATTTAGCATCAGGACTTAGGTAGAGTAAAACTCTCTTTCTGCAGGACTTACGTTGCTTTTTCTGAAACCCTCTCCCTAAAAGGGGAATTTTGACGCGGCGTAAGTCCTATCTTGTCCCAGGAGGTGAGGGCAATAACAGACTAATTTCTATTTAGGGAACTAGGGGAAATAATTTGTTTGGTCTGGTCATCAAACCTTACTACCAAAGAAAAACTCTTTTCATTGCCGATGATTTTCTCGATCGTGCCTATTCCTTTGACAGGATGGTGGACTTGATCGCCTACTTGCCATTTTGGTTTTGCCCGATCGGTTGTTTTATCTTTTTTTCTGTCTTATCTTCTCTGGGTTTGAAGGGAATTACTTTGGCAGTCGTTTTTGACTGACGCTGGGGCTTTCCTTCTTCTAAAACTAAGTTTTGAGGTAATTCTTCCAAAAACTGCGACTTAAGAGCGTACTGGGAGCTGCCATACAAGCGGCGTTCTTGGGCGGATGTCAGATATAGTTTTTCTTGGGCGCGGGTAATACCGACATACATCAGTCGTCTTTCTTCTTCTAAATCGGCGGGGTTATCTAACGATCGGTAACTGGGAAATAACCCCTGTTCTAAACCTACTAGAAAGACTATGGGAAATTCTAAACCTTTAGCACCATGTAAAGTCATGAGAGTTACTCTTTGTTCATTATTTCCTGTACCTTCATCAGTGGAACTAAGGGCAGCATTGGCTAAAAATCCTTCTAACGATTCGTCTTCATTTTCGGAAGCGTACTGAGCGGCGGCATTGACTAGTTCTTGTAGGTTGTCTAGTCGATCGAGCGCTTCGTTTGTACCTTCTTCTTGTAATTCTTTTTGATAGCCCGACTCTTCGATGACTGAACGAATTAAATCTATAGCTCTGGTTTCTTGTAATCTTTCCATCCATTTTATCATTTGCTCGATAAAAGACTGCACCGATCGGGCAGAACGATTAGCAATCATCCTGACAGTTTCCTGTTGCTGTAATAACTCAAATAATGGTATGTCCAATTCTAGTGCTGTTTCGGTTAAACGATTGATCGTTTCTTTGCCAATGCCACGACGGGGAACGTTGATAATGCGTAAAAGACTAACCCGATCGTTAGGATTTATTAAAACTCGCAAATAAGCCAAAATGTCTTTGATCTCTTTGCGGTCATAAAATCGCATTCCGCCAACGACGCGATAGTTGATGTTGTGGCGCACTAAAACATCTTCAAAGGTACGGGATTGGGCATTGGTGCGATAGAGAATGGCACAATCTCCTGGTTTTCCTCCCTGTTTGATGTGACTGCGGATGCGATCGATGACATAATTTGCCTCTTCACCTTCGTCGGAGGCATGGAAAAAACGAATTACATCGCCCTCATTTTTTGTGGGTTTGAGAATTTTAGGGATTCTTTGCGTATTATTGGCAATCAGTTCGTTAGCAATTTCCAGGATGTTCGACACCGATCGGTAGTTTTCTTCTAGTTTGACCATCGTTTTGGTATGTTCATCGGGCAGTCCATCCCCAAAAGTGTCTTGAAATTCCATCAAAATGCGGAAGTCTGCTAAACGGAAAGAATAGATGCTTTGGTCGGCATCTCCTACAGCAAAGACCGATCGGTTTGACCAATCTACTTCATTCTGATTGTTTGTCACTAATAAGCGAATCAGTTCGTACTGGGTGCGATTTGTATCTTGATATTCATCGACTAGAATGTGCTTGAACCGATCGTGCCAATAGTTTAATACCTTTTGGTCTTGACGCAAGAGTTGCACTGGCACAAAAATCAAGTCATCAAAATCAAGGGCATTGTTAGCCAACATCTTTTGCTGATAAGTTTGATAAACTCTAAAGATGGTTTGGACTTTGTAACCACTTTCGTTTTTCAGGTATTCTGCTGGTGTCCAACAGCGATTTTTAGCGCCACTAATGGCATAGCGCATAGACTTGGGGTCAAACTTCTTTTCATCTAACTGGAGGTCTTTGGTGACAATTTCTTTGACTAAAGTCTGTACATCACTTTCATCAAAGATGGTAAAGTTCTTCTGCCATCCTCTGCCGTCTTCCGTTTTATATTTTTCAATGTCAAATCTCAGTATGCGGGCACAAAGACTGTGAAAAGTGCCAATCCACAATTTTTTCGTGTATTGCTTGTAAACGATCGATCGGATTTCTGTCTGTTCAGCGGTGCTTAAACTCTCAAACAATCGGTTGTGTTGTCCTAATTGTCGTTCAATAAAAAGACGTTCAATGCGGTCTTTCATTTCTTTAGCCGCCTTGTTAGTAAAGGTAACAGCTAGTATTTCTTCTGGATAGATACCCTCTTGTAAAATTAAGTTGGCAATACGATAAGTAAGAGTGCGCGTCTTGCCAGAGCCTGCCCCCGCCACGACCAAAAGAGGACCGTTGACATGAGTTGCGGCTCGTTGTTGCGAAGGATTAAGCTCGGCGATTAAGTTGTTAGTCATAGTATTTTCAGTATAACAGGACTTACGCTGAGGGAAAATTCCCCTCAATCCCTTCTCCCTTTTTGGAAGAGTGCTAGGGTGAGAGTTTCCTTCTATGAAAAAAATCCCCCCCGATGTTGGGGAGGAAGAAATTAGATGCGGGCTTTTTAGTAGTCGAAGTCGCCGCCGCCCATACCGCCCATGCCGCCGGGAGCGCCACCAGCGGGCTTATCTTCGGGTTTGTCAACCACAATACATTCGGTGGTTAAAATCATGCCCGCGATCGAAGCCGCGTTTTGCAGTGCCGATCGAGTTACTTTGGCGGGGTCAACAATACCAGCTGCGAACATGTCTTCGTATTCACCGGTCATGGCGTTGAAGCCAACGTTGAATTCCTTCTCTTGAATCCGATCGGCAATTACTGCACCGTTAAAGCCAGCATTTTCGGCAATCCGTTTTACAGGAGCCGTGAGCGCCTTAGCCACAATCATCGCGCCGGTGAGTTGTTCTCCCTTCAGGGTTTCCTTAGCCCATTTTTCGAGGTCAGGCACCAAGTGGGCATAGGTTGTACCACCGCCAGGAACGATACCTTCTTCTACCGCAGCTTTGGTGGCGTTGATCGCATCTTCGAGACGGAATTTACGGTCTTTCATTTCCGTTTCGGTGGCAGCACCGACTTTTACAACTGCTACGCCGCCGGAGAGTTTTGCCAGACGTTCTTGTAGTTTTTCTCTGTCGTAGGAAGAATCGGTTTCTTCGATCTGACGACGAATTTGTTCACAACGGGCTTTGACTTCTTTTTCATTGCCATCAGCCACGATCGTGGTGGTGTCCTTGGTAACAGTAACGCGGCGGGCTTTACCCAACTGATCCATGCGGGTAGCATCGAGTTTGAAGCCAGCGTCTTCGCTGATGACTTGACCACCAGTCAAAACGGCAATGTCTTCTAACATGGCTTTACGACGATCGCCAAAGCCAGGAGCCTTGACAGCACAGACGTTCAATACACCGCGCAACTTGTTGACTACTAGGGTAGCCAGGGCTTCTTTTTCGATGTCTTCCGCAATGATGATCAAAGGACGACCAGCCCGTGCCACCTGTTCTAACACAGGTACGAGGTCTTGCACCATCGTGATCTTTTTGTCAGTCAACAACAACAGCGGGTCTTCGATCGATGCTTCCATCCGTTCGCTGTCGGTGACAAAGTAGGGAGAAATATAACCTTTGTCAAAGCGCATTCCTTCGGTAACTTCCAGCTCGGTAGTCATAGACTTACCTTCTTCTAGGGAGATTACGCCTTCTCTACCTACTTTTTCCATGGCTTCGGCGATCATCTTTCCTACTTCTTGGTCATTACCGGCGGAAATAGCAGCAACTTGGGCGATCGCTTTGGAGTCTTCCACGGCGCGGGAATGGGCGGCAATCTTCTCTACTAAAAAGCTGGTTGCCCGATCGATACCGCGCTTCAGTTCGATGGCGTTAGCTCCAGCGGCTACATTCCGTAAACCTTCCTTCACTAAAGAATGCGCCAATACGGTGGCGGTGGTGGTACCGTCGCCAGCGGTGTCGTTGGTCTTGGAGGCGGCTTGACGGATCAAGGCTACGCCAGTGTTCTCTACGTGGTCTTCTAACTCAATCTCTTTGGCGATCGTGACACCGTCATTGATGATTTGGGGAGCGCCGAACTTCTTCTCTAGTACCACATTGCGACCCTTGGGACCTAGGGTCACTGCTACGGCTTCTGCCAGGATGTCCATGCCCCGCTCTAGGGCGCGCCGTGCATCTTCGTTGTAAATAATACGTTTTGCCATGGGAAATAACTCCTAAAAAAATGAATAACTACGAAAGAACAGCCAAGATGTCTTTTTCGGAAAGCAAGACGTATTCGTCAGACCCCAACTTGATCTCGGTGCCTGCATACTTGGAATACAAGACCTTGTCGCCCACCTTAACTTCTAGGGCTTGACGACTGCCGTCATCGTTGCGTTTGCCAGGACCTACAGCAGCAATTTCGCCGACTTGGGGCTTCTCCTTGGCAGTGTCAGGTAAAAAGATGCCCCCTGCTGTTTTTTCTTCCTTCTCGCTCACTTTTACGAATACACGATCGCCTAAAGGCTTGACCGTCGATACGTTCAGAGTGGTAGTTGCCATCGCTTCTATTCCTCTACAATAATTTTTTCCTACTGTCGGTCGGGGTTGTTGGCACTCTCTCGACCTGAGTGCTAATGTAACGAATGGGAGGGGCAAACTACTAGGGCGGTTTCCCGAACTCTTTTAATTGGTTTGTAGAGCTAAGAGGCGGGAGCCAGCTAAGCGATTGAGCCAGCCCCGGAAGTAGGCGCGGTTGGCTTGGATTTTTTCGGGGTCGTCAGTGCCGATCGGGTGGGGGGCTAGTCCCAAAATCGCCGCCGTAGTGACGCAGAACATGGACTTCTGGAAGGAGATACAAATTTGCACGCGTAGGTCTCCCCCCGATCGGTTGCTTTGGCGGTAGTAAGATTGGAGGTATGGGGGCAAAAAATGGCGCATATCCTGCATTAGGAGGGTGGGGGGAATGCCAGCGCCGCCGATAGGGAGTGGGTCGGCGTAGAGGGCACCGTAGTTAAATTCGCTTAAATTGCGGGAAATTGCCTGGTATTGGGCATTGTAGGTGACTGTGCCGCGGAAGGGGAAGGAGCGGAAGAAGACGGCTTCTACATAGGGGACTGCCGTATCCATTAAAAAGGTAGCGCCGACGCTGGCGGGCAGGAGGTCCCAGGATTTGCCATCGATCGTGACACTGTAGACGATCGGTTTGTCGGCAGCTGCAACCAAGCCTTCTAAAATATGCTGGACTACCTGGGGAATAGTCGTAATTTCGCCCCGGTCGTAACGATCGCTTAATTTTAAGAACATGGGCGCCATCACCGACCAAAACTGTCCCAGGGCACTGTAGTAGACCATCATCCGTGCTTGCTCTATTAAAAAGTCGGGAAACAGGCGGAACAGCATTTGCCCCAAAGGATTAGTGCGAAATTTTGCCCCGATCGCTTGGCGGGCGAGATCAACAAACTCTGGCGTATCTAAAAACCGATCGATTTTGCCGCCGCCGTGGAACAACATCGCCCGCATACAATACTCGGCGAACTCGTAGTTAATGCGATCGTGTCCCCAGTGTTGCCACAATTTCCCTAGAGAAAATTCGCCGTTAAAGTACTTAAAGAAGGGGAATAACTCTAAAAACTGATGTTCGGCGATGTAGCAGAGATTGCGCCAGTAAGCATCTAAAACTATGCCGTAGCTCTTGAGTATCCCCACTACTTCCATCACATTCTGGGGCGTATCTGGCAACAAAGCTCCGCCTTGTTCTAATCGTTCTACTAAAAACT
Source organism: Cyanobacteria bacterium M5B4 (assembly GCA_002861535.1). GTDB lineage: Bacteria > Cyanobacteriota > Cyanobacteriia > Pseudanabaenales > Pseudanabaenaceae > M5B4. The sequence goes on from PHFO01000033.1 coordinate 16,523, forward strand.
CTAGTTCTGAGATGGGCTTTTTTTGCGTGAGGGGCATAACTTTTTCCTGATTATACTGCCTATTCCAAGGCTTCGTAGTTGTTGATCTGCTCGATCGCTAGTTTAGCTAAAGTGCGGAGGGTGACACTTTCATCGCTCAAAAAAGGCTGTAAAGCACTCAAGGCTTCAGGATTGCCGAGCTTGCCCAGGGAGGTGATAGCGGTTTTACGCACTTCTAGGGCTTCATCCTGGAGGCAATTGAGCAGATGGGGGAAAGCAGGGGGATAGTTCAACTGTCCCAGGGCGGCGCAGGCTTCGACGCGGATTAACTCCTCCCGATCGTTGAGGGCTTGAATCAGGACATTACAGGCGGAGGGGTCGAGGTTTTCTTTAGCCACCTGAGCGATCGCGCCGATGACGGCACAGCGCACATCTAGGTGAGGGGAGTTGAGGGCAGCAAACAGCTGATCGGCGGCTTCTGCCCCCATAAAAGCTAAAGCCCAGGCGGCGTGCCCCTTTATATCCTGGGGATGATCGGGATTAGCCAAAATTTCTAGCAATCCAGGTGCTGCTGCCACTCCCGTACGGGCTAAGGCTCCCACCGCTGAACCCCGCACTACCGTATCTTCGTCTTCTAAAAATGCTTGGAATAATTGGGGCACTGCTTCCGGATCAGCGATCAAGGTCAGAGTTTTGGCAGCGGCGCGCCGTAGTACCACATTTTCATGGTGCAACAGGGCATCGACCAAAAAAGGAGTGGCAACTTCGCCAATTTCCCCCAGGGTTTCGGCAAAGCGGAGGCGCACTAAACCCCTACTATCTCCTAGACCCTCTACCAGTTGCTGTAGTACCTCGATGTTAGACCGATCGAAGGTGTCGAGCATAATTTCTTCGTTTACCCTGGCGAGGAGGGCATCATGGCGCTCATGGACTGGAGACATAATTAAAGGATGCTACTATACCGTGCTTGTAATTGCTCGATCGTGTGATCCAGTTTAGTCAAAACGGGGGAGAGGTGGGCAGTAACCTGTTGTTTGGTGACCTTAGCCTTCTGGGCGGCGGCGAGGGTTTCTGCTTCCAACCGATCGCGGTAGGAGACCAATTCTTGGATTAATTCCCCTAGTTCTTCTGGGGAGGCTGCGTCAAAATTATGAATTTCGGGAACTTCTAACATGTTTCTAATATAGTTTTAGTAATAGAACCAATATACCATTGGCAGTTCTCATAAGTTAGGGGTTGCTATGACCATCAAACGCAGGCATTTCCTTATAGGTTTGCTAGCAAGTTACTGGATGATGCACCAAATGGCATGGGCAGAACCTTCCTGCCGCCAGAGGGCGCTCTTAATCGGGGTCAATCAGGGCGGAATTGTTGGTACTACTACCGATGTTCTATTACAAAAAGAACTTCTCACTAGCCGCTTGGGCTTTAACCGATCGGAGATTGTGACTTTAACCGATCGGCAGGCTAGTCGGGCAGAAATTGAGGGCGCAATTACGGAGCATCTGATCAAGGAGACTGCCCCTGGGGACAGAGTGCTAATTCACTTCAGCGGCTGCGGCACGATCGTGGGGGAAGAACCCTGTTTACTAGCCGGCGATGGACAGGTGATTCCCCTATCCACAGTGGAGCTATGGCTCCGCTCGATCGATACCGATCGTTTATTGTGTGTAATTGATGCGGGCTATCGCTATCCTGGCAGACCGATCGTGGGTAACTTTCGGGTCAGAAGTGTCCCCTGGAATGGTCCTGGGCGCTTGACCCCAGCAGAGATAAGCTATCAAGAGCGGTTAAAAGCCTCCCTTCCTGCCCAATCTAAACCGGGCATAGTGTTACAGGCGGCGGATACCAACCAAATCTGCGCCGAAGCTACCTGGGACAATTTTAGTAGCGGTATTTTTACCTATGTTTTGACCCAGCAACTGTGGCAGATGATTACCCCAGAAGCTCTAAACAATGTCCAGGACATGATGCGGCAGTTGAGCTTGGAAACCCCTCCCCTATCTCAGGAACAGTCTTTTTGGCAGGGTTTAAACTCCCCCGAAGTGGGGGATGCGGTGATTTTGGCTGGGGAAGGCAAATCTGGGGAATTGTGGCTGGGGGGAATCCCCTTCTACGCACTGTCCTACTACAGTCCCGGCTCCCTGCTTAAAACCCCAAGGCAGTTACTACAGATCAAGGCGCGCAGTGGTTTAACTGCCAAATTTGAAGTAGTGGGGGGGACATTACCCCTCCAAGTAGGCACCCTTGCCCAGGAGGAGTCCCGCACCCTGCCCCGCAATATCAACTTGATGCTGGCGATGGATATGGGCTTATCCCGCATTGAAAGGGTAGATGCCACCAGTGCCCTTTCCACGATCGCCCGCACGACGGGGGTAACTGCGGGGGAACAAAATGCCGACTGTGTCTTTGGCAAAGATGAAGGCAGGTATGGGTTATTTACCCGGGGGGGCGTGCCGATCGTGGATTCCTTTGGTAGTGCCGATGAATCGGTCAGCGCCGCCCTGCGCCGCCTCCGTCCCAGGTTAGAGAGCCTGTTAGCCCTCAAGTTATTACATCTGACCCTCAATCCCAACTCCTCCTATCTGGGATTCCAGGCGCGCATCAACGTCCAGCCCAGCAATCAAGCCGACTCTTTCACTCTATTTCAAACTAGCACCAGACGATCGCCCCAGTACGCGCCGACAAGACTACCTAACCATAGCCTCACGATCGGCGATCAGCTTTCCTGTCAACTGCAAAACCTTACAGATACCCCCCTCCACATCCGCATTTTTTGTGTGGATGCCAGCTACCGGCTGATGAGTCCATCTTTTGTCATTCCCCCCTATGCCAGCGATAACGTCGTGCCAGCGCAACAGCAGCTAATTATTCCCCGCCCCAATGCTCCAGTAAATTGGTCCGTAGCTTCCCCCCAGGGTAATTTTGAAGTTTTAATTGTAGTGAGTCGTTCTCCCCTCAAAGCGATCACTGATTTAATGGCGCAGACCACGGGGCAACCTACTAACGGAATGCAAGTGTTTGCCAACCCGTTACCGATCGTTTTAGCCCTCTTGCAAGACTTAGACCAGGGGGGCAACGAGGACACTTGGGTTTTATCAATGCAGAAATGGGCAACGATCGGATTTTCCTATCGGGTAGTTTAAGAAGTGAGTCATCTAAATTTTGCCAATCCAATGTTCAACAGCTACATCTATTAGTGAATTTAATGTGTAATCTTTTAAGGACTTAACGAGATAGGAATCGTATTGTTTCATTTCTAAACGACGCATAGAATTGTGAGTAGGATCAAGTCTTTCCCGATCTGAATTAAATATTTCAAGGTAGTCAACACGGTCACTTAACCCTTGATTAAAACTACTACTTTGGGAGCCGATCAACACTTGATAGGTCGTGAGTTTGTAAACATTACTATGCAATTTAGAATCTAAACTCTTTACCGTAGGACAGGGAAGCCATAGCATTAGAAACAATTGGTTATAGTTTATATTTTGTTGATCAACAAATAAA
>PHFO01000034.1 GCA_002861535.1 Cyanobacteria bacterium M5B4
GTATTTTCATAACTACCGATCGTAATCTGTTGACACTGGGGACATTTTTCTAGCCATTGACGATAACTTTTAGAAGTGGGCATATCGCCAAATCTGAGTGTAATTTCTGGCACAAGATTATTAGCTAATTGCTCCGATCGTAAGAAACTATCATAGTGACTAATACAATTTTGTCTGGGCATTCCTGTTGCTTCTATAAGCAGGGGATAACCGAGAATATTAGCTAATTTATGAATTAAATTTGGCTGGCTGATCGTTTTTTTATTAACACCAACTACTATAATTCCTCTGCGTTTTTTTGCAAAAGTATCTAATAATAAATCCATGCAATCTAATCGCTTGCTTGTAGTTAAATGTTGCCAAGTAGGAATAGTTTGGTCAAAATTATGATCTAATTTAGCTGGAGAAAGAGGCTCTCTAAAAGCAAAGTTAAGATGAACCGCGCCAGGTATAGGTTGTAAAGAAAGACCGATCGTGGATTGAACGATCATTGCGACATAATGATGATTCTCACTCGGTAGACCAACATCGACAAAACTTCTGACATAACGACCAAATAAATGTAACTGATCGATCGTTTGTTGAGCGCCGCAATGTCTTAATTCATTAGGACGATCGGCAGATAAAATGACCAAAGGTACATGACTATAAAACGCTTCAATCACTGCGGGAAAATAATGACTGACGGCAGAACCAGAAGTACATAACAAGGCTACCGGTCTTTGTTGTGCCTTTGCCATACCTAAAGCAAAAAACGCCGCCGATCGTTCGTCTATCTGTACAAAGATTTCGATTTTGTTAAACAAGTAAAGACCTAAAACCAAAGGAGTCGATCGGGAGCCTGGGGATATACAAACCTGTCTTATACCTGCTTGCCATAAAGACAAGGCGACAATTTTCCCCCAAGCTAAATTTTGTTGTGCCCGATCGGTCATTTTTTAATTCAGAACTTACGTTGCTTTTTCTGAACAAGAAAAAATTGATACACTTCCCTGCTCCCTGTGGGAGAAGGGATTGAGGCAATTTTGCTTGGCGTAAGTCCTAAACTATAAGACCAACTGTTTAGCCAGCGTTTCATAAAGAGCGAATAGTTCATTCATTATTCAAACACTAATTTGTCTTCTACTAATCTTACTTTAATAACATCCCCAGGTGCAAATTCTCCTGCTAAAATAGCCGTGGCAATGGGGTTCTCTAGAGTGCGTTGGATGGCTCTTTTTAGTGGTCTGGCACCAAAGGCGGGGTTGTAACCAGTTTCCACAATGAAGTCCTCTGCTTCAGGCGTTAAAACGATCGATAGTTTTTGTTCTGCCAACCGATCGGTGATACGTTTGAGTTGCAGTTTAACAATCTCTTTCATCTCCTCTTTGCCGAGGGCATGGAAGACGACAATCTCATCAATACGATTCAAAAATTCAGGACGAAAGTTCTTTTGCAGAGCTAACATCACCCGTTGTTTATTTTCTTCGCTAGAGCCTTCTAACATATATTCACTGCCGATATTGCTAGTCATAATGATGATCGTGTTCTTACAATCGATCAAACGTCCCTGACTATCGGTTATTCTGCCATCGTCTAACACCTGTAAAAGAATGTTGAACACATCGGGGTGAGCTTTTTCAATTTCATCTAACAAAACGACAGAATAGGGTCTGCGTCTGACTGCTTCCGAGAATTGTCCGCCTTCTTCATAACCTACATAGCCTGGAGGAGCACCAATCAAGCGGGAAACAGTATGTTTTTCCATGTATTCTGACATATCAATGCGAATCATGGCATGATCGGAGTTGAATAAAAAATGAGCTAAAGCTCTGGCAAGTTCTGTCTTTCCTACTCCTGTTGGTCCTAAAAAGAGAAAAGAGCCGATCGGTTTGTTAGGGTCTTGCATTCCGGCTCTAGCACGACGAATAGCACTGGCTACAGACGCTACCGCCTCGATTTGTCCGATCACCCGATCGTGTAAATGGGATTCTAGTTTTAACAACTTCTGTCGTTCTGACTCTAACAAACTGTTGACGGGAATACCTGTCCAACGGGCAACAATTTCCGCAATGTCATTCTCTGTAACTTGTTCTCTGAATAAAGAATAACCGTCTTCCTGAGCGCGATTGATTTGCAGTTCTGCTTCATCCAGTTGTTTTTCTAGGTCTGTCAGACGGTTATATTTTAGTTCAGCCGCTAAATTGAGGTCAAACTCTCGCTCTGCCTGTTCAATTTTGCGTCGGGTCTGATTGATCTCTTCCTTCAGGGATTTGATCACCTCGATCGCTTCTTTTTCCGTCTTCCATAGTTCGTTTAGGTATGCTTGTTTGTTTTGCAGTTTAGTAATTTCTGTCTGAATCCGATCGAGTCTTTCGGCAGTAGCCTGGGCGGCTTTACCGGTGAGGTCATTTTCCTTTTGTAAAGAGAGCTTTTCCATCTCTAGTTGTAATAACTTGCGATCGAGTTCGTCTAATTCGATCGGTTTGGAAGTGATCTCCATTTTTAATTTAGCTGCGGCTTCATCCACCAAATCAATGGCTTTGTCGGGCAAAAAACGATCGGTGATGTAGCGTTGCGAAAGGGTAGCCGCCGCCACCAGAGCGGAGTCTGAGATTTTCACGCCGTGATGGAGTTCGTATCTTTCTTTCAATCCCCGCAGGATGGAAATAGTATCTTCCACCGTTGGTTGATCGACCAATATCTGTTGAAAGCGTCTTTCTAGGGCGGCATCTTTTTCGATATATTTACGATATTCCTCTAAAGTCGTAGCCCCAATACAACGCAACTCGCCCCTGGCTAGCATTGGTTTAAGTAAGTTGCTAGCATCGACTGAACCGGTAGCAGAACCTGCTCCTACTACGGTATGCAGTTCATCGATAAACAAGACGATCTGTCCTAAGACTCCATCACTTCTTTCAATACCGACTTTAGTCTTTCTTCAAACTCACCGCGATATTTTGTCCCTGCCAACAAAGCACCCAAATCTAAACTAACAAGAGTTCGATCTTTCAAAGATTCCGGCACATCCCCCCGCACAATCCGTTGTGCCAATCCTTCAATGATCGCTGTTTTACCTACTCCTGGTTCACCAATTAAGACAGGGTTGTTTTTCGTCCGGCGGGATAAAACTTGAATTACTCTTCTAACTTCATCATCCCTGCCAATGACGGGATCGAGCTTTCCTTCCCTGGCTAATTCCGTCAGGTCTCTGCCATATTTTTCTAAAGACGCATACTTTGACTCTGGATTTTGGTCGGACACCTTTTGTCTGCCGCGCAAAGTTTGCACGATCGTTTCTAGCTTTTTACGATCGAGGCTGAGATTCCGCAATAGTCTTTTACCTAGTCTTTCATCTTCCGCGATCGATAACCAGAAATGTTCTACGGAAATATAGGTATCTTCCCACTGTTGCCTTAGTTCTTCTGCACGATCGAAACAGACATTCAAATAACGACCTAAATAAAGGTCTTTGGGATTAGCGATTTTGGGTTGACTGCGTAAAAACTCCTCGATATTGCGTTGCATCCTCGGCAAAGAAATCTGACTTGTCTCTAAAATGTCCTTGGTTAGACCTCCCTGCTCCAGCAATGCCACTACTAAATGCTCTATCTCTAACTCTTGATGTTGCCATCGGCGAGCGACTTCTTGAGATTTTACGACTGCTTCCCAGGCTTTATCTGTGAATTGATTTGGATCGGTAGGTTGCATAGTAACTAGATTTCTCCTGATTGTATTCTACACATTGGCAGTGCTTCTTTAAGACAAAAAGACCAAACCTAGTGCAATTTCTTTATTTTGCTGGTGACTTTACCTTATGTTGTTGCTAGGGATCAGATTAGTTTATGCTTACTAATAGAATTAGACATAAGGGCTAACTTAATAGACATTAAGACTTACGCAGGCAAAATTGCCCCTCATCCCTTAGCCCCTTCTCCCCCTTCTGGGAGAAGGGGAAAAAGAAAGGGGTTGCCCCCTCTCGCTTTTTGGCAGAGGGCTAGGGTGAGGGTTTCAGACAAAGTAACGTAAGTCCTGAGACATTGCAAAAATTACTACTAATAAAATTGCCCACAATTCTAACAGAAGTTGTGCAGTTTCACCCTCAAATTTCATTTAATAAGGAACCCAATAGTTAGGCTAAAATCTCACTATTAGTAACCTGACAATGGGCTTCTGCTCTGTTCCTAATCACCTTAATAACGATCGCGGCAATGCAAAAATTAAAGTGATATGATGGCTTTATGGCAATTTTTTATAGCGCTCGATTGGGCAAAGAGAGTATCAATGCACACGCCACGATCGGTAGAGCATAATGTATGATTAGATACTGAAGTGGGCGCCCCCCGCTTTATTTGTTTTTTAGCCGCCTATGAGTCATCCCTTAATCAAACCAATTCAAACGATCGCTGCCGACCTTGCCCTAAATCTGGGCTTAGAACTTGTGGAGGTATCTGTGCAGACCCATCATAACCCCGCTGTCGTGCGCATTGATATTCGTAAGCCCCTGGATGAAGTTGGTTTAGATGACTGTGAACGGATGAGCTTATCCCTGGAAGCGGAACTCGATCGGCTAGACCTCATCCCCTTTTCCTACACTCTGGAAGTGTCTAGCCCTGGAATCGAGCCATTTCTGACCACCGATCGGCATTTTGCGGCATTTCGTGGCTTTACGATCGCTGTTTCTGCCCATACCCCCTACGCTGGCAAAGACAAGTGGGTAGGACAATTAGTGGAGCGCACAGAGGATGTCATCAAACTTAATCAGCGGGGTAAGGTCGTCGCTATTCCCCGATCGGTGGTGGCTAACGTAGAACTGCAATAAAACTTATTAGATAAGGAGAGGTCATGTCGATTGTCAATCTGCCTAGTTTACGCCGTCTTGTGGAAGAAATTAGTAAGGAACGCAACTTACCTAGCACTGCTGTCAATGCCGCCCTGGCGGAGGCGCTCCTCAAGGGTTACGAAAAATTTCGCAAAACCTATCGCAGCGAGGGCACTACCTTTGATGAAGAATATTTCAAGAATTTTGAGGTAGAGCTAGACCTGGAACAGGAGGGATTTCGCGTGCTTGCCACCAAAACGATCGTCGATCACGTGGAAAATCCCGATCGGGAAATTTCCCTGACGGAGGTGCGAGAAGTTGCTCCAGAAGCTCAAGCAGGGGGAACTGTAGTAGTGGATGTCACTCCGGAGCAACAGGATTTCGGCAGAATGGCAGCGATGCAGACTAAGCAGGTATTGGCGCAAAAGTTGAGGGATCAACAACGGCGGGCAATCCAGGAAGAATTTCAAGATATGGAGGGAGAAATTTTACAGGGCAGGGTACTGCGCTTTGAAAATAATTCCGTGATTCTGGCGGTGACTAGCAGTATGGGGCAGCCGGAGGTAGAGGCGGAACTACCGAAAATGGAACAGCTGCCCAATGAACGCCCTTATCGCCCCAACTCCAATCTCAAGGTCTATTTGAAGCGGGTCTATGATACTCCCCGGCGTGGTCCGCAGTTGCTGGTATCTAGGGCGGATGCCGGTTTAGTGGTGCGTCTGTTTGAAAATGAGGTGCCGGAAATTGAGGATGAAATCGTTAGGATCGTTGCCGTTGCGCGGGAGGCTAATCCGCCCACGGGGCATGTGGGACCCAGGACAAAAATTGCTGTCGATACTTTGGAACGGGATGTAGACCCGGTCGGTGCTTGTATCGGCTCTAGGGGGGTACGCATCCAAGCGGTGGTAAATGAACTCAAGGGGGAAAAGATTGACGTGATCCGCTGGTCCCCTGATCCGGCTACCTATATTGCCAATGCCCTCAGCCCCGCTAAAATTAAGGAGGTGCAGATTGTCAATGCCAATGAACGCCAGGCTTTGGTGATTGTGCCGGAGGACCAGTTGAGTCTAGCGATCGGCAAGGAGGGGCAGAATGTGCGCCTGGCGGCTAGGCTGACGGGCTGGAAAATTGATATTAAAAGGAATGAATAATGGCTCCTGTAGGATTTCGGCGTTGTATCGTCTGTCGCAAGTTAGCCGATCGGGGTGAATTTTGGCGCATTGTGCGGGAGGGCACGACGGTCAAACTAGACCAGGGGATGGGACGATCGGTCTATGTCTGTCGTCAGGGCAATTGTTTGGCAGAGGCTCTCAAAAAAATCGCTTAGGCAAGGCGCTCAGACAGCCTATCCCGGAGGTGTTGCTGGCGGAGTTGCAGCGTCGGGTAAGTTCTTCGCAATAAAGAGGCAGTTGCGCTCGTCCGCTGTGCGATCGTAACTAATTTGGTCGGCGATCGATTCCATAATCATTAGCCCCCTCCCCCCCGTAGGAATGTCATCTACGTCAAAAATTTCTTGATGTCTCTGATCGAGGGTTCGTTTCTTACTAAAAAGATCGAAGGGCTGACCGTAGTCCCAGATGCGTAACTCCAACCGATCGGGGAAAATTTGCACCTCAATCTCAATGGGGGTCTCTTCCGGTAAATGCTCGTGGGCATGGTAGATCACATTGCTGAAGCCTTCCGTCAGAGCTAGGTCTAATTGTTGTCTGAAGGGTTTGGGCAAACTCTTAAACTGCTGAAACCAACTCCTTACCCGTGCTAATTCGTAGATACTGCTATTGACTTGGAGGCGATACACATTCGTCATAAGTTTGTAAGGTTTTCAGGAGTTAGGCTTGACTATGAAACCAAACCATAATTACATTTGCAAGTTTATCGGAATCATGGCGTACTTTACCATTTTGTTCCAGCATCACCTCTGCAGACAGAATGGGGCACCCCAGCCGTTCCCGATCGAGGTGGACAAAATCGGCGCCGCTGTGGCGATAGGCATCGAGGGTGGGGGGGGAGGGGGGCGTTTTTTGCACTATCACCAGGTCGATGATGTCTTGCCCCACTACTTCTTCAATCTTATGCACATGGTCAGAGACTGTAAAGCCATCGGTTTCGCCGGGCTGGGTCATAATGTTACACACATAGATGCAGGGCACTTGGCGGCTGATCAGGGCTTCAGCAATTTCGGGGATGAGTAAATTGGGAATGATGCTGGTGTAGAGGCTACCGGGACCCAGGATCAGTAAATTGGCTTCAAAAATATCTGCTACGCTCTGGGGTACAGCTTTGGGGCTGGGGGGCTTGCAACCAATGCGGCTAATTTTGCCCCTGGCGGCCGTAATTTGGGATTCCCCCTCCACGTAGCGACCGTCTTCGAGATGGGCGTAGAGTACCATATCCTCGATCGTGGCGGGTAAAACTCTGCCCCTAACGGACAAAACTTCGGAACTGGCGCGGATTGCCCGTTCTAAATCGCCGGTAATGTGGGTCATGGCGGTGAGAAACAAATTGCCGAAGCTGTGCCCTGCCAAACCTTCCCCCGTACTAAAGCGGTACTGAAATAGCTCGGTGACTAATTTTTCTTCGTCCGCTAGGGCTGCCAAGCAATTGCGGATATCCCCTGGGGGGAGCATCCCCTGCTCCCGCCGCAGTCTACCGGAGGAGCCGCCGTCATCTGCCACGGTCACGATCGCTGTAATGTTAGCGCTATATTTCTTCAAGCCCCGCAGCAGGGTGGAAAGTCCTGTCCCTCCCCCGATCGCCACTAATTTAGGACCGCGATTGAGGGTATGGTGGGCAATCAACTGCTCCACGATCGCTTCCTTGGGATTTCTGCCGGGGATGAGGGCTTGAATGAGACCGGTAAAAATGCGCTTCTGCCCTAGCCACAGCAGAGCTAAGCCTAGACCGATCGCCAGGGGGCCACTGACCTGGCGGGGCAGGAGGGTGACTAAAACATCGATGACACGGCTAAAAAAATCTAAAATCATGCGCACTGGGGTGAGGCGGGCAGAAATTGCCAGACCCAAAACTACTAACAAAACTCCCAGGACACTGACAACAAACCAGCGTTTCACCAAAATGCCGGGGCGCAACCACTTAAATAACCGGGCAACACGGCGCTTTACGCCTGTAGAGTTGCGGGATGTGTATTTAGGCATTGATAACTAGACCGATCGGTGTTAATCCTAGCGCATCTATTGCACCAAAATTTGATACAAGTCGGGGCGACGATCGCGGAAGAAACCAAAGGCAGCCCGTTGGCGACGGATGGTGGCTAGGTCAAAACTAGCAATCAGGATACCTGCTTCCTGATCCCCAAATTCGGCAACTTTATCGCCGCGGTGATTACTAATAAAAGAACAGCCATAAAAAGTTTGCTCTCCCTCCCTACCAATGCGATTAGCAGCAGCAACGGGAACTACATTACTGACTGCATGACCGATCATCGCCCGTTGCCAGGGGTGCCTGGTATCTAAGTCTGGTTCCTGGGGTTCGGTGCCGATCGCGGTGGGATAAAGCAATATCTCCGCCCCCATTAACACCATCGCCCTGGCACATTCGGGGAACCACTGGTCCCAACAAATACCAACACCGATCGTGGCAAAGCCCAAATCCCATACCCTAAAGCCGGTATTGCCGGGGCGGAAGTAGAATTTTTCTTCATAGCCTGGGCCATCGGGAATGTGACTTTTGCGGTAAACTCCCATGACCGTGCCCTGGGGACTGATCATCGCCAGACTGTTGTAATAAAGTTGACCGTCCCGCTCAAAAAAGGAAATCGGTAATGCTACCCCCAATTCCTGGGCTAATTGCTGAAAATGTCCGATCGTGCTATTCCCCTCCAAGGGCTGCGCCCAATCAAAATAAGCCTCTTTTTCTTCGCGGCAAAAATAACAACCGGCAAATAATTCGGGGGGCAAAATTACCTGCGCTCCCTGCTTGGCTGCCTGGCGGATATAGTCGGTAATTTTATCTATATTTTCCGTCAAACTATCAGCTAAACTGCACTGAATAACCCCGATCGTGATCATATTTACCCAAATGAAATGATTAAATAATTGTCTTGGAATTTGGCACCCCTTGCCTGTCTGCCCTGCCATTCTGGGGGCAAGAACACATTACGCCGCTGATCCCCCGCCTCGATCGTTACCTCTGGTCCCAACTGCAACAATTTCACCTCCGACTTACTAAAAGTAGGAAAGAAGAGTTTTACTTGATAGCGTTCCCGATCGATCGTGACCGCAGCTGGGGCAGGGGGAACGGACTGCAAAAAACAAGGTAAGGGGGGGATAGGTAACTCTTGGCAGGGTAGGGGGTCAAAGGTATGGGCAGGCACAAATCCGTGGTACAAAACCCCCTTTACAGTCAAGCCGATCTGTTGGGCACTACCCCACAAATATCTAGCGACAGCGATAGCCACTTCTTCACCACTGGTGACTAGGTAAGCCCAGACCCGATCGGGGTTATTGACCGCCTCTTGACCCCGCGTCAGCACATCCCCCATCTGCCCCGCTTGCTCCTGGAGGTTTTGCGTGGGCGTAGAAACTTGTAACACACTGCGTAAAACCGGTTCGATGATAGGGTTTAGGGCTTGTCCCAGGGCGGAATTAGTTAAAATCTGGCGAAACCGGCGCAAATACCAGCCTAAAATCTCCGGCATCCCCAACATCCTCAAGGTTTCTAAATCGCCCCTGCCGTCATAAATAATGTAGTCATAATTGCCGGTACTATCCTGCTCCCGCACAAAACTCAGCGCCAGGGCACTGTCCATCCCTGGCAATACTCCCAACTCTTCCCCGTACACCTCCTGAAAGAAGGGCGTTTTCAGGTATTGTTTCTCGATCGTTTTCATTTTTTCCCAATAGTCTGCCAGCAAAAAAGTCGATCGGAGGGCGATCGCGTCCAGTTTGGGACTAAGTTTAACAATTTTGGTCTGCTCCACTAGCTCCTTCAGGTGCAGTGCCAGGGTATGATTGCCCACCAAAAGGACAGATTTTTGTTGCTGTGCTAGTCCCTGGGCGACCCCGATCGCGGTGGTAGTTTTGCCCGTACCGCCCTTACCCAAAAATGTCAGAATTTGTCCCATAGTTACTCATCCCCCCAGACAAACAATTGTCTCAAACTGCAAACAACCTCAGTATAATGGGTCAATCTCAATCACGGAAGTTAAGACAGCGTGCCAAAAGTCGGCGTAGTTTTTAATGATGCCAAACCCATAGCAGAGCAAACAGCGGTCACGATCGAAGCCTGGCTCCAGGAAAGGGGCTGGGATGCTGTCCTCACTACTGGGCGGGGGGGACTACTGGGCTATGCCAGCCCGGACAGTATTAGCTACACTCCCATTGAAGATTTAGTGCCGCCGGAATTTAAGCAAGATATAACTTTTGTCGTCTCTTTGGGGGGGGACGGCACCGTATTATCAACTTTTCGCCAGGTGGCGCCCCTAGGCTTGCCCGTCCTCGCTATCAATACAGGACACATGGGCTTTTTGACGGAAACCTATCTCAGTCACTGGGAAGATGCCCTCGATCGCATGGTACAGGGGAGCTATATTGTCGAACAACGATCGATGATGCGGGTACGTGCCTACGATGGGGAGGAAGTGTTTTGGGAAGCCCTCGCCCTCAATGAAATGGTGTTGCACCGCGAACCCCTCACCAGTATGTGCCACTTTGAAGTCAGTATCGGCAACCATGCCCCAGTGGATATAGCCGCTGACGGCATCATTATTTCCACGCCCACGGGTTCTACCGCCTATGCCCTGTCCGCGGGAGGGACGGTAATTGAGCCGGGCATTCCCGTATTCCAATTAGTGCCTATCTGTCCCCACTCCATGGCATCGCGGGCATTAGTATTTGCCAACTCCGAGAAAGTAGTAGTTACTTCAGCAGATCGCCATCGCCTAGTCATGGTGCTAGACGGCAATGCCGGTTGTTACATCTATCCCGAATACAAATTGGTACTAGACCGATCGATCTATCCCGCCCGCTTTGCCCGCCTGCGCCCAGGGGAATTTTTCAATGTTTTAAGGGAAAAACTGGGCTGGGGACTACCCCACATTTCTAAGCCTACTTCCGTGGAATTACCCTAGTCACAAAGTTCCGCCAGGGCATCAAATTGATAGCTTTCGGCAATTTCTAACAACGATCGTTTGAGGTTTGCCTGCTCTTCCGGTATCTGTTCGATTAACTTAAATACTTGCTTTTTCTTGAGGGCAGTAGCAGCCTGACCAAGTTGCTGAATCCACTGGGGAGGCATAATTTGCAGGGACTCTTTAGTTAAAACAAATGCCTCTTGAGCTTCATCCTCCCGATCGGTTTCTTGAGCATAAATATACTCTACGCCCAAATGCTGAGCTATCTTAGCAAAAATTACTTCTTCCACTAGGGGCTTACTAGCAAAATCATCACAGCCGCAGTTAATTACTTTATTTCTTTCTTCCTCAAACACACTGGCAGAGAGGGCAATAATTTTTGTGTCTTTGCCCAGGGGATGGGACTTAATCAATTTTGTCGCGGCAAAGCCATCCATCACCGGCATATTCATATCCATCCAAATTAAATGGGGTTGCCAACTCTGCCACTTCTCTACCCCTTCCTTGCCATTACAAGCAGTACAAACTTCAAAACCCACCGACTCCAACAATCGCGTCAACAAATAGCGATTATCATAGCGGTCTTCAACTACTAAAATACGATACTTCTCCCCTCCAGGGACAATGCCAATCACCCTTTGTTTGGGGGGTTGTGCGGGAATGTCTTCGGGCTGGGCAGGCTCAAACTCGATCGTGAATTGGAAAGAAGTACCCTTATGCACTTGACTAAAAACTTGAAATTCTCCCCCCATTAGCTGCACAAATTTATGACAAATTGCTAACCCTAAACCAGTCCCCTCCTGGGAATTTTTACCGGAACTGGTCTGCACAAATGCCCCGAATAGAGTTTTTAACTCCTCCTCAGCAATACCGACTCCAGTGTCAGTAACGACAAATCTTAGGTGCCGCGCATCATGTAAACTTGCCAGTAAATCCACCCCCCCCACCTTAGTAAATTTAATGGCATTACTGAGGAGATTGATGATAATTTGTTTGAGCTTACCCTGGTCAGCTTTAATTAGTAAAGGCGTGCCTTCCTCGATCGTAAATCGTAAATAAAGTCCCTTTGCCTTTGCCCGCACCTGCATCATCTCTTCAATCAATTCTAGGAGCCGACCCAGATGGAAGCTGCTATTATTTATTTCAACTTTGCCCGCTTCAATTTTAGAAATTGTCAGTACATCATTGATCAATTCTAGTAAGTGTTCTCCCCCCCGCTCGATCGCACTGATAAATTCTCTCTGCTCCCGATCGAGATTAGAACTGCGGGATAATAGCTGGGAAAAACCTAAAATAGCATTGAGGGGCGTGCGCAATTCATGGCTCATACTGGCTAAAAATTCACTCTTCGATCGGTTGGCACTATCAGCAGCTTCCTTTGCCTGCTCTAGCTCCTTTTCAAACTGAATCCGATCGGTAACATCCCGCATAAATACAATCACATGATCCTCATCAAAGGGGACGATTCTGTTTTCCAAGTAGGCAGTAGTTTCTGATAAAATATAGGGATATTCAAATATTTGTAAAGTCTGGGACTCTAATGCCTTACGAATATTGCGTAAAGTAAGCTGAGCAATCTCTTCAGGATAGACATTGATTAAATTTTTACCCACTAATGAGCTAAAACGATGGGATTCTTTATGCAATAAAGGGTCGGTGGGATATTTCACCATCTCCAAAATTAAACCATCCGATCGGATACGCCAAATCACATCGGGCACCACATTTAATAGAGCTTTAAGCCGTGCTTCACTATTGTGTAAATTCTCTTGAATCACATCAGCGTGGCAGGTGGTAGTTTCCAGGAGTTCTTCTAGGTCACACTTTTCCCGTTGTAATTCTGCAATTTGTAACTCCAGCTCTTTAATTCGATCGAGGTAATCTTCCATACTATTGTTGCTTTAATAAACTAATTTCTTTCCGGGCTTGATCAAGGGCAGCTTCTAAATTTTGCCGCTTCTGAACTTCTAAACGTAATTGATTTTGCGTTTCATAGAGTCGCTTTTGCAACTTACCCAACCGCAAATGGGTTTCAATTCTAGCTAAAACTTCCATCACCTTAAAGGGCTTAGTAATATAGTCTACTCCCCCCACCGAAAATGCCTTTACCTTGTCCCAGGCTTCATCCTGGGCACTAACAAAAATGACGGGGACATGATTGGTGGTCTGGTCTGCCTTGAGCCGCTGACAAACTTCATAGCCATTTAGTCCCGGCATATTGATGTCGAGCAAAATTAAGTCCGGTGGGTCTGCCTGAGCTGATTTAAGAGCTAAAGTGCCGTTGATGGCTTCCCTAATTTCATAGCCCTGTTCCTCTAGCATGGTGGAAAGGAGACGCAAATTTTCTGGCTTGTCATCGACTAATAAAATGTCAGCTTTGCTGACTTCTTCCGGCTCTGGTTCGGGGATAGTGTCTAATAAGGTTTCCTGTTGATCGGGGAAAAAATAGCTGTAGGGGCAGAAAGTTGTTCCCGTTGTTGGTCTAGGAAGGGTTGCAGGTCGGCAAGGGCATCGAGGGCACTGTTGTAACGCTCGCGGTAATTCCGCTTTACCATTTTGCGAATGATGCGATAGATTTCCGGAGGGAGGTCTGGGGCTTGCCAGAAAATTTCCCCCATTTCATCTTCTAAAAATTCCTGGGGCTGCTCCCCCGTCAATGCCTGGATGGCAATTACCCCCAGGGCATAGACATCACTGCTTTCCCTGGGTTTGCCTTGGAGTTGTTCCGGGGAGGCATAGCCTACAGTCCCGATCGCTACGGTTTTAGAGCCGGTATTGGCTCCAGTGATGGAGGAGGTGGTAGCTTGACGAATTTCCTTGACGGCGCCAAAGTCCAGAAGGACAAGTTTGCGATCGTGGGAGCGGCGCATAATGTTTGCTGGCTTAACATCGCGATGGATAACCTTGTGGGAATGGACAAAGGCTAAAACTTCTAATACCTGCTGCAGTAGTTCCAACACCCGATCGGTGCCCCAAATATCCCCCTGGGCTAGCTCCCGATCGAGGGTAATACCATCGACAAACTCCTGCACCAGATAAAACCGCCATTTTCTTCAAAATAAGCAAGGAGTCTAGGGATTTGGTCATGGGAGCCTAATTTTTCTAAGGTTGCCGCCTCACTACTAAACAGCCGGCGGGCAATTTGCAATACCTTGGGGTCATCGGAAGAAGGTGCTAATTCTTTAACCACGCATACCGGTTCTCCAGGACGGCGCGTATCATGGGCAAGATAGGTGCAACCAAACCCGCCGCTGCCCAAAATACTTACAACGCGATAGCGCTGATCCGCTAGTTGTCCAATCATGGCTTAACCCAATGGTCTTATTTAATCCTACACTCTAAAATTACCGATCGAGCTAGGGAATAACTTTATCATCTTTTGTTTTACAAAAAACCACTATCTAAGCACTGAAGTATTTAGCGAGGGGATGGTAAGCGATCAAAGCTGTCGTTGATTGTTCAGGATAGAGTTGTTCACTTTCATCCATAAACAGACCAATCCGTTTGGCATCTAACAGATCTAAAAGGGTGTATTGGTCTTGGATGTTGGGACAAGCAGGATAGCCAAAACTATAACGAGAACCAGCATAATGTTGTTGCAAAATCTCGCGGATGTTGTCTGGTTCTTGTTGGGCAAAACCTAGTTCCCTTCTAATGCGGGCGTGGGTCCATTCCGCCAGAGCTTCTGCCATTTGTACTGCCATGCCATGGAAATAAAGATAGTCTGTATATTGATTATTTTGAAATAACTTTTGTGCATATTCTGTGGCAATCTCTCCCACTGTAACTGCCTGCATGGGAAATACATCTTTGATGCCTAGTTCTTTGGGGGCGTAAAAGTCCGCTATACATAGCCTCCGCATCGATCGTTGGCGGGGGAAAGTAAAAGACGCGATCGGTTCTTCTTTTTCTCCTTCTGGATCGAAGAGGAAGACGCTGTTGCCCTCGGCAAAAACAGGAAAATAACCGTAGACTACTTGAGGTTCTAATAGTTTCTCTCTGACAATTCTTTCTTTCCACTCTGCTAAGATAGGATGCACTTTTTCTTGTAAAAAACGATCGTATTCTTCCCTAGTTTGTTCTTGGGGCTTACGGAACTGCCACTGTCCTGCTATTAAAGCCTGCAAATCTAAATACCAGAATAGTTCTTCCAGGGGAATGTCGGCTGCGGTGAGAATCTTTGTGCCCCAAAAGGGAGGAGTAGGGCGGGGAATATCAATGGCTACCGCCTCCGATCGGCTAGTATCGATCGTGGTTTGTTCTTTCGGTTTTTCTTGTTTAGGTTTAACTTCTTTTTCTTTCTCTGGTTGTCCATTCTGATGGATAGGATTACCATAGTCGTCTAAAAAGCCCAACCGATCGTCCCACTTCCCTGCTGCCTTGGCGGGCATGTAAGCATCCATAAAATTCAAATCCGAAAAAGCGTCTTTGCCATAAATCACTCTGCCGTGATAAGTCTGTTGACAGTCTTCATAGACAAACTTAGAAGTTAGAGCCGCTCCCCCCAAAATGACCGGTACGGTAATGCCCCTGCGATTAAACTCTACTAGGTTTTCCTGCATAAAGGCAGTGGATTTGACCAATAAACCACTCATGGCAATACAATCAGCTTTGTGTTCTTCGTAGGCAGCAATGATGTTTTCTACCGGTTGTTTAATGCCGATGTTAATCACACGATAGCCGTTGTTAGACAAAATAATATCTACCAGATTCTTGCCAATGTCATGAACATCCCCTTTAACTGTGGCAATGACAAACACGCCCTTGTGGGAACCTTCCACCTTTTCCATGAAAGGTTCTAGGTAGGCAACAGCAGCTTTCATCGTTTCAGCACTTTGTAAAACAAAAGGTAACTGCATTTGTCCGGAACCAAATAGTTCGCCGACAACTTTCATGCCGTCTAACAACAGATTGTTGATAATATCTAAGGGAGTATAGGTTTTTAATGCTTCTTGTAAATGCTCTTCCAGTTTCTGCCGATCGCCGTCAATGATATGTCTCTTTAACTTTTCCTCGATCGGTAAATTAACGTCTTCTGTTTTTATCTGTTTAGCAGATGCCCCCGAATAACGATTAGTGAACTCTCCTAAAGGATCATAAACACAAATGTTATTTTCATAACGACGACGATCGTAGATCAGGTCTTCCGCTAGTTCTATCTCTTCCCGATCGAGTTTATGCAGGGGTAAAATCTTACTGGCGTGGACAATGGCGCTGTCCATCCCCGCTTCTTGACAGAGATGTAAAAAGACAGAGTTTAGGACAGTCCGAGCCACAGGACTCAGTCCAAAAGACACATTAGACACACCCAGAACAATGTGACAATGGGGTAAACGGTTGCGGATTAGTTTAATTGCTGCGATCGTGTGCGCACCGTTTTGTCTATCTTCTTCAATACCAGTAGAAATGGGTAAAGCCAGAGGATCAAAGAAGATTTCCTGGGGGGGAATACCATACTCGATCGCTTGTTTGTAAGCTCTTTCGGCGATGCTAAACTTCTTTTCGGCAGTTCTTGCCATGCCTTCTTCATCGATTGTGCCTATGACAACTGCGGCACCATAGGTCTTTGCCAGTTGTAAAACCTGTAAAAAACGTTCTTCGCCGTCTTCATAGTTAGTAGAATTGAGAATACATTTGCCCCCTGCTACCTTCAGCCCGGCTTCCATCTTCTGCCATTCGGTAGAATCTAACATCAAAGGTAAAGTGACATTAGTCACAAGACGAGAGACTAATTCCCGCATATCTCTAACGCCATCTCTGCCGACATAATCGACATTGACATCAATGACATGGGCACCTTCTTTCACCTGGGAGCGCGCTAGGGCGACCAGACCATCCCAGTCTTCCGCATTTAGCAGATCACGACATTTTTTGGAACCACTGGCGTTTAGTCTTTCGCCGATAATTAAAAAGGAGTTTTCTTGTTCGTAGGGCTGGGCAGAATAAATAGAAGCACAACTGGGCGGGTTGAAAGGTCGGCGAGGCTTGGGCTTCAGGTCTTTAGCGATCGTGGCTAAGGCTCTGATATGATCGGGGGTCGTGCCGCAACATCCACCTATAACTTGCACTCCCAAGTCTTCCACAAAATAACGCAGATGTTCTGCTAAAGCATCGGGAGATAAACGATAGACTGCTTTGCCGCCCACATTCTCCGGTAGACCGGCGTTAGGAATACAAGAAATGACAAAGGGCGAATGACTAGAAAGATACTTCATATGCTCGGTCATCCGATCGGGACCAGTGGCGCAGTTCATTCCCAAAATATCGATCGGGAATGGTTCTAAAATCGTGACCACGGCGTTCATTTCTGTACCGACCAGCATCGTTCCTGTCGTTTCCATTGTTACTGATACCATCAAAGGTACCCTTCTTTGTTTTTTCTGAAAGGTGCGATCGATCGCTCTTAACGCCGACTTAATTTGTAAGATGTCCTGACAGGTTTCCACAATCAATAAATCTACGCCCCCGTCTAACAGCCCTTCTACTTGCTCTTCATAGGACTGCTCCATCTGATCAAACTGGATATGTAAGAGCGTAGGCAACTTCGTCGTCGGACCGATGGAACCTGCTACAAATCGGGGTTTTTCCGGTGTTGAATACTCTGTTGCGATCTCTTTCGCTAACTCTGCTGCTTTCTTGTTGATTTCATAGGCGCGATCGGCGAGGTCATACTCCGCTAACACGATCGAGGCACCGCCAAAGGTATCTGTTTCAATCACATCCGCCCCCGCTTCTAAGTACGCGCGATGCACCTGAGCTACTGCCTCCGGTTTACTGATCACCAAAAATTCATTACAGCCTTCAAACTGGGCACCACCAAAGTCTGCCGCCGTCAGGTTTTGCATCTGTAATGCCGTCCCCATGCCGCCGTCAAATACAATAACGGGACGATCGGGGTGGTGGAGCCGTTCGAGGAAAGGATGAGACATAGACAGTCAGTTAAGAGTAACTCTTTGTCATCTTAACTCACTTTATTATTGGGGTACGGTACAGCTCCAAATGATATGTTGCAAAGAGGGCATCTGCCGCCTTACCTGCTCTAGGCGGGCGGGTTGAATATCGGCAATAGCTACCCCCGGTGTATTGCCGGCATCCGCTAAAATTGTGCCCCAGGGATCGACAATCATAGCATGACCGTGGGACTGCCGCCGCAGATGATGGGTGCCCACCTGAGCCGCCGCAATCACATAGCAGGTATTCTCGATCGCCCTTGCCTGAATCAGGACTTGCCAGTGATCCTTCCCCGTAAAAGCCGTAAAGGCAGCCGGTATAAACAGCACATTAGCCCCATTCTGGGAAAGATGGCGATATAACTCCGGAAATCTCACGTCATAGCACACCGATAGCCCTAAGTTGCCTAGGGTCTCCGATCGGTAGACGGGGGGTAATTCCTTGCCTGCCACCACACTGTCTGACTCTTGATAGGTGTTGCCATCAGGCAAGTTAACATCGAAAAGATGAATTTTATGATAGCGCGCCAGTTCTTCCCCCTGAGGTCCCACCAAAAGCGCCGTATTGTAGAACTTGCCCGGGGTAGCAGGGACAGGAAATCCACCCCCTAAGATGGTGATCTGATAGCGTTGCGCCATTGTTTTGAGGAATTTTTCACTCTGTTCGGCAATTTCTGCCGCCTGTAGCCGTTTTGCTTCCTCATCCCCCAAAAAGGAAAAATTTTCTGGTAGGCTGACCAACTCTGCCCCCCGATTGACCGCTAGTTGAATTAAATCCTCTGCCTGTGCCAAATTAGCATCTAGACGGGGTACACTGGTCATCTGTACCGCCGCCGCAAGATAAGACTTCATCACCGATCGGTTCCTGGGGGAATAGCGTTATACCGTTCTGGACGCACAGCGGTCACTTTGCGGATATGGCGCAGGAGGGTCGCCATCTCGATCGCGTTCATGGCGTATTCCCAACCCTTGTTAGTTTTAATTCCTGCCCGCTCTAAAGCCTGCTCCATATTGTCGGCAGTGACAATGCCAAACACGATCGGGACGCCAGTCTGAAGAGCTGCTGCCCCAATGCCCTTAGCCGCCTCTGCTGCCACGTAGTCGAAATGGGGCGTATCGCCGCGAATAATTGCCCCTAAACAGATAACAGCGTCGTAGTGCCCCGTCAGAGCTAGTTCCCGCGCCACCAGGGGGACTTCAAAACTGCCAGGCACCCAAGCCCGATCGATGTGATTCTCTTTGACTCCGTGCCGAGTGAGAGCATCCAAACAACCCTGTACCAGCCTATTCATAACCAGGTCATTAAAACGTCCCATTACCAGGGCAAAGTGGAGGTCTTCTGTATCGACAAAGTTTCCTTCAAAAACGGTCATAGTGTTTTGTGCGTCAATAGTTTATGACAAAATTAGTCTTATTATATGTCGAGGATGTAACTAGGGCGGTAGCTATTCCTCCAGAGAAGGCAGCTTAAGGATCAAAACCGAACACTTGGCATTGTGCATAACATAGTTGCTGGCGCTCCCCTGAATCAGTTCCGAAATCCCCTTCAAGCCCCGATGCCCCATGACAATCAAACCTGCCTCCCAGTCTTGGGCGACTTCACAGATTGTGCGACCGGGACTGCCATAATTTTGGCTGTAGGTAGTAGGTACACCTCTTAACTGCCCCTGGTTAGTCAAATTTTCTAGGCGGTTGCGCGTATTGAGGAGAAAATCTTCCCAGGCTTTGCGATATTTTTGCATCAAATCATCGTAGAGGGCGGGGTAATAATCTAGGGTAGAAATACCCTGGAACACTGGTCCATACTCTTCTTCCTGGGAAAGGACGTTGACTAATTTGAGTTCACTTTTAGTTATTTCTGCTAGCTCTAGGGCATGGGCAAAAATTTGATCGCCCCTGGGAGAATTTTCGATCGCGGCTAAGATTTTTTTATACATAGACAACCTCCTTCTCTTTGCGCCTTTCAGTCTAAGACTTTGATAACTACATAGCAGTCAAG
>PHFO01000035.1 GCA_002861535.1 Cyanobacteria bacterium M5B4
CTAGAATTTATGAGAGGGTTAGCGGGAGCCACAACTGCCGAGTTACGGGGTGAAATCTGCCAAAACTGCTGATTATGTTGCTGTTCCACCAAACTACAGACAAAATTGCGCCATGGAAACTGCCGTTGCCCTTGGAACTGGAGGGGGTCTATTTCTAACAAATGCCCCAACTCCTCCGTGGTAACCCAAAACCCTTCCTTGGCAAAACGCTGCACCAGTTCTAGTTGGTTTAATAACCCCTGCATCGATTCGGGTTTGCGGGCAAAAGCCTTGGGGTGGGAGGTGTTTTTCATAATCTAGGCAGTAAAATTACTTCCGATCGGGGAAAACTCTGCCATAAATAGTACCATCTCTACAAATCTTTGAGATGGATTACAACCTTTTTTGGTAAGATACACACGCCAAGGTAAAAATAAGCACGATGATCTCAAGTAACGACTTCCGCCCTGGGGTAACCCTAGAATTAGACGGGAACGTCTGGAAAGTAATAGAATTCCTCCATGTTAAACCGGGGAAGGGTTCTGCCTTTGTCCGTACTAAACTCAAAAATGCCCAGACAGGAAGTATGTTAGAGCGGACTTTTAGAGCGGGGGAAACTGTGCCCCAGGCAGTGTTAGAAAAAAGTACAATGCAACACACCTACAAAGAGGGGGAAAATTTCATCTTTATGGACATGGAAACCTATGAAGAAGCTTCCTTAACTGCTGAACAAATTGGTCCGAGGGTGAAGTACATTAAGGAGGGCATGGAAGTAAATGTGGTGCGCTGGAATAAAAATAATCAAGTAATTGATGTGGAACTTCCCAATACGGTTGTGTTAGAAATTATTGAGACTGATCCAGGTGTGCGGGGAGATACGGCAACAGGTGGTAGTAAGCCAGCCAAGGTGGAAACTGGGGCAATTATTTCTGTACCTTTGTTTGTCAATGTCGGTGACCGTGTCAAAATTGACACAAGGGATGATTCTTATTTAGGGCGAGAAAATTAGGTGGATTTCAATCTGGAGCAGCTACGGGAATTGCTGAAAATTCTCAATGAAACTGACATCACGGAACTAACTTTAGAATTCGGGGAATTGAGGCTGAGTGTCCGTAAAGGGAATAGCCCGATCGTGGCTGCTCCGGTTGCCGCTGTTTCGACTGCTAGCCCTACGCCTCCGTCCCCGATCGAGTCTCCGTGCCGGACAATCGTAAACTGATTGATGTCGTCTCGCCGATGGTGGGCACTTTTTATCGTTCCCCCGCCCCTGATGAGCCGCCCTTTGTCGAGGTGGGGGAAGTGGTAAAACGGGGACAGACTGTCTGTATTGTGGAAGCGATGAAGCTGATGAATGAGATTGAGGCGGAGAGTGCGGGCAAAATAGCAGAAATTTTGGTACAAAACGCTGAACCGATCGAGTTTGGGCAGGTATTGATGCGAATTGAAGTCTAGGAGTAGTTATGGCAGAAAAGTCGGATAACTTTTGGGTGGTTTTTGTTAGGCACAGTCCTGGGGGCTACCGTAGGCGCGATCGTGGCACTCAAGGTAAAGGAAAATAGCACAACAACAGAAGAGGTGCCAGAATCAGATAATCGGGATATTGCCCTCACCTTGGAAGAAAAAATTGCCCAACTCAACAGCGCCATCGATGCGGTCAGCGCTGAACTAGCTGTCTCTAATAACAAACGCTCTGCCTAGTGCGCCAGCAACGCTCCTATGTGCAACCCTCCTGTGTCCTCCAGGTTTGGTGGGAGGAGGGGGGATACATCGACAATCGATCAGTGATTCATCAGTTGGGATTTATTTTGCGCTTTGGCGACCAACAAACTTTAGCTGGCGATTTGGCGCAATTGTGGGCTTTAGTACATAGCATTGATGCCTACATCCAAAAGTTTTTGAGTCAGGATCATCTCCCTGCCATGGTGCATGGGGTAATGGGTTTGACCCTGACCAGTGGGCAATTGATAGATGCTAGTAATGCTATCGAGGAGTTTCGCAGTGAGGTGCTGCTTTTGCCCGCTACAGCTAGCTCACCTAGTGGGAACGATTGGGTCAAGTCTGTTGTGGTAGGGCTGTCTGCCCTCACGATCGGGGCAGGGATTGGTTTGTGGCTGGCTTCCCGTCAACCCCGATCGCTTCCCAGTGTGGTCGTTACCCCATCTGCCCCCCCCGAAGTTTTCACTGATACCCCGCCGCCGTCAGCGCCACCGCCAGTAGTAGAGCCTAAGCCCCCCCAGGAAACCGAGCCGCCGATTACCGTCTATCCCCGTCCTCCCGCCCCGCCGCCCCTGGAAAAGATTAAGTCGCCCCTCCCCCCTGTCACAGAAGAAAGCCCCCCCGACGATCGGGAACTACTTGCCCCAGAAGCTCCGGCTGGCATAGCCAGTAGGTCTAGTAATGAACTGACCAGCAACAGAGATAATACAGAAGCGGTGGAACTGCCCCCTACGATCACGATCGAAAGGGTGGACATCTCTACGTCGGAATTACTCACCCAGGATTTGATTAACTACTTACGATCGGTGACATTGCCCCAGGGAAAAGTGACAGTTGATGTCACAGTAGAAGAGGGCAGACCAGTCATGCCCAGTATAGAGAATGGCAGTGCAGAGGACAGCACCACTTGGGCAAAATTGCTGGAGGGCTGGAATCCCACGGAACGATCGGGGCGCGTCCGGCTCCAGGTATCTGTCCCCTGATTGCTACAGAGATAAAAATTCTCCTCTCCCTTTTTGGGAGGGTTTCCGAAAAAGCCACGTAAGTCCTGAATTCTGTTAAAGTTAGCTTAGGGCAAGGAGGTAAACAATGCAGACAACCACGATCGGTTCCCAGACGATTCCCGCCTTAGGAATTGGCACCTGGGCATGGGGCGATAACCTATTTTGGACCTACGGCAAAGACTACGGTGCCCCAGAAGTGAAATCCGCCTTCGACAGCGCCGTCAATGCAGGCATCACCCTATTTGATACAGCAGAAATCTACGGCTCCGGCGAATCAGAACGCCTAATTGGACAGTTTGCCAAAAAAGTAAAGACCCCCCTGTTTATAGCTACTAAATACTTCCCTTTCCCTTGGCGCATGGGAACAGCAGTAGTAGAAAAAGCGATCGCCAATAGCCTCGCTCGGTTGCAAGTAGACTGCATCGACCTCTATCAAATCCACTGGCCCTTACATTTTTTAATCCCAGAAAAGACCCTCCTCCAGACCCTCGCCAACGCAGTAAAACGGGGACAGATCAAGAATATTGGCGTTAGCAACTATTCCGCCCCGCAGATGCGCACCGCCCAGAAAATTTTGGCAGATTTAGGGATCCCCCTCGTTTCTAACCAGGTCAACTATTCCCTGCTATTACGCAAAATCGAGACTAACGGCGTACTAGAAACAGCCCAGGAACTAGGCATCAAAATTATTGCCTACAGCCCCCTTGCCCAGGGTCTGTTGACAGGGAAATACCGCAACACCAATCCCCCCAAGGTGCCCGCCAACTCGATACCCGCTTTGGCGCTAAGGGACTAGACCGGATTCAACCCCTCCTGCGCCTGATGAATGATATTGCTACCCAGCAGGGACGCACCTGTAGCCAAGTTGCCCTCAACTGGGTAATACAGAAGGGGGCGATTCCCATCCCTGGGGCAAAGAACGCCCAGCAATCCCAAGATAATGCCGGTGCTTTGGGTTGGGATTTGACCGATGTGGAAATGGCGCAACTCGATCGGGCTTCCCGCAGTTTTGTTTAAGCAAAATGTAATATATTTAACCTGTAGGAATTGCCCATTTACTTATGACTACAACTACTGAACCAATGACTGAAGAAATGGTAGAACAGGCGGCAGCAGACTCTAGCCCTAGCCATACAGAAACGATCGAAACCGTAATTAGTGCCATGGATGCCGATCAATCTGCCATGGTCAATCAGACGGGCAATGTTTGGAAATTTCGATACGGTACCGTGAACGTAGCAGTTAGTATTACGGGGCAAGAACCTACCGATACCTTTACTGTAGTGGCTACGGTGATGCCTCTGCCAGTCCAAGATGAGTTGGGGTTATTCCGCTATCTTTTAGAGAAAAACGCCGTTGATACTTTCGAGTCCCACTTTGCCATCGAAAACGACCAAGTAATTGTAATTAGCTCCCGATCGGTGGAAGACCTCTCCGCCGCCGAAATTTCCCGCATCATCACGATCGTGGCAACTATTGCCGACGAGTACGATGAGGAGTTAAAGGAAAAATTCCCTCCCCTAAATCCTTCTGCCTAAAGCATCGGGGGCAGTGACAATCGCTACGCGATCGCTGTGGCTACCTGTCCATTGCCGGTAGAGCCATTCGCCAAGGGCATGATGACCGCGGTCTTGGTTGTAAATTGCCGCCAGGCTATGAATCGCCATGAGGTGACTACTTTGGGAAATGTATTTCCTCATCAGGAGCATAGTCCAATTAGTAACGTAGGGTGCGGCAAGAAAGCAGTAAAAGCCAAAGGCAAGGGGGCTGGGCTGTAAACGCCTATAGGCAATAATACTACTTTGCCCCTGCTCTACCAGGGCATGGCTCAGTTGCAGAGTGCGGGCAAAATTCTCCTGTTCGGGGGGCAACTGGAGGCACAAGTGGTGAATTAAGCTCCGCGGGGCAAGTTTGCCGCTACAGGCAAGGGCGATGGCATGGGCAACAATCAAGGGTTCTGGGGTAGAAAATAACTCTGCCAAAATTTGCGGTTCATGGTGCCAATACAAACCACTAGCGATCGCCATTAAACTATTATCAGGAATCTTTTTGCCTTCGATCAATCTTGTCAGCATTTCCACAGCTTGTTTTTCCTCTAGGTTTGGCATTTCCTGAAAGACGACGGCAAAAGCAGTGCTAAAAGATTGATCAACCGATCGGATATTTGATTTAATGTGAATTGTCATTACTTACGAACGTCTAATTGTTTTGATGTTACCATCTTCTACCCAGTTAAGACCGGCACAAAAGGCAATTTTAGAAAGCTACAAAGGAGGTAAGTTAGCCATTGCTGCCGTACCTGGTTCGGGCAAGACATTTATTATAGAGCAGTTAGTCTTACAGTTGATTAAGGAAGGTACTCCCCCCGATCGGATTGGCATTGGCACTTATATGCGGTCTTCGCGGGGTAATTTAGCCCAAAAGTTTATCAATCATGGTTATGACAGAGTCCAAGTTTTTACCCTCCATTCTTTGTCGTTACAAATTCTTAAAGAGTTTTATCCTGGTAGTTTTAGCTTTAATGTCCAAGAAGAATATCAAAAAGAAAGACTGATAAACAACTTAGTCAGTTCTTGGATGGAACTAAACCGATCGGTATGGCATAACTGGGTTGCAGAGCAAAAAATACAAAAGGCGGAAGCCGAAGTTAGCAAACAATTAGCCAATGGATTGAAAACAATAATTGGCAAAGCAAAACAAAAGTGCCTATCTGCTTACCAAATTAAAGCACAACCTAATTCTCTATTGTCCGTCATAAAGGAACTATACGATCGTTATGAACTGAAGTTAGCCGAACAACAACGCATCGACTACGATGACATGGCAGTAAAAGCAGTAAAATTGTTAGAAGAGAACTCCTATATTCGATCGGTAGCTCAGAGTTGGTTTGACTATTTATTAGAAGATGAAGCTCAAGATAGCTCCCCTTTGCAGGCAAGAATGTTAGAAATTTTAAGTGAACGATCGGGTAACTTAGTGCGGGTAGGTGACCCCAATCAATGTATTATGAGCACCTTTACTAATTCTGAACCAGCCATCTTTCGTGACTTTTGCGATAAACATCAACGTCACACCCTCAATCAATCTAGCCGCAGTAGTCAAAAGATCATCGATTTGGCAAACTATTTAGTAGATTGGACGAACAACGAAACATCCTTTATTAGAACTACGATCGGCGTTAAAAACTCAGCACATTCAAACAGCAGAGCAAAACCCATCCGATTGTTTGTCTGAGATCGAATTTATCAAAGTAGATGGCACCATTCAAGATGAGTTAAAAGAAATTGTCGATCGGGCTTGTAATGCAATTGCTACCAGAAAAAACACAGTGTGGCAATTTTAGTCACTAAAAATGAAACAGGAAATGATATTTTAGAGCTATTAAAGCAGAATGGCATCCAAGCCAATGATTTACTGCGCAACAATAGAAGTGCTAAACAACTAATCAATAAGATATGCAAAATTACTAAATTTTTAGGAGCGCCAACACAAATAAGTACTTTCCTAGAAGCATTAGAAGCAGTTTTACCCGACTTTTGTATAGGTATTAGCCAAACCCAAATTAACCTCATCAAACAGCAGTTAAGGGAATACTACCCCGAACAATTGCTCTATCCCACAGCCACATTCCCAGAGGTTAGAGGTATAGAGATAGAAACAGAAATCCAGATTACCAAATTATTAAAACTATTTACCTTTTGGCTAGAGCAGTCTAATTTGCCCTGGGATGAACTACTCAGACTAATTGTGCAGTATCTCCAACAGTGCCCCGATGACCTTTATATGGGCAATTACTTAATTAGTCAACTGGAAAATGAGTTCCGCGATCAACTATTAGTAGACTGGAGCGATATTAGTTACCGAATTGGTGAAATTTTGGAGCGCCCACTATCTAATCTACCAGCAGAAATACAAAATTATGAACCCCAGCCTGGGGTAATTACAGTATTAACTTGCCACCGATCGAAGGGCTTAGAATGGGATGAAGTATTTGTAACTGACTGTAGCGCCTATCAATTTCCCGTCCGCTATGAAGACCAAGGGGAAAAAAAACTAAACTTAGAACCAGAAATACTATCTCAATGGCAAAATTTTATCCTGGATTCTCCCCAAGAGCCTGATTTTAATTCGGCTGTTTTTAGAGAGAATGCGGCGGAACGCTTGCGATTACTCTATGTGGCAATTACAAGAGCAAAAAAACGACTGACTTTATCAGTGGCAACAATGTGGTATGACAAAGAACAACGATCGTCTTCATTATTCGATCAGTTATGGGAATTTAGTCGTACTCATGGCTTGTGTCAATCTTCTTAATTAAAACTAAATTTGATTGGCATCTTGATCAAAATAAGGTATGTTTTAAGAGTATCTATTCCCCGTAGCACCATGAGTACCTCTAGGGCAACAAAGCAAAGTGATCGCTTTTGGCAACTCGGACTAATCGGTTTAATTATCTTACTTTTGTTGGGCGGTGCCGCTTATTTATTCCTCAGACCCCAGACCAAAACGTACTAAACTTAAATCCCTCTTAGCACCCCTGCCACAACATCCCCAGGTGCAGGTCTATATGAATCAACAACAGGCTAATAGTTTTGTCGATTTGCGCGGCATCGATCGGTATGGAGACGATCACGAGTCATTGATTTTAGAATTTATTAAAAGCGCCAATCGCACTTTAGAAATTGCCGTACAAGAATTTAGATTGCCTAGGGTTGCCAAAGCCGTAATTGACAAACACCGATCGGGGGTCAAAGTTAGAGTAGTAATCGAAAACACCTATAGTAAGGGATGGTCAGAATTTACGGAGGCTGAAGGGGCAAAATTAGATTCCCATCGCCGCCCTAGATTTGAGGAATATAAAATCTTTGCTGATGAAAATAAAGATGGTATTTTATCTATTACAGAAGCCCGCAATAATGATGCCATTTATCTATTAAAACAGGCTAATGTGCCTATAATTGATGATACCGCTGATGGTTCTAAGGGTTCGGGTTTAATGCACCATAAATATATGGTTGCCGACGGGCAGAAAGTGTTACTTACCTCTACTAATTTTACCTGGAGTGATGCCTACGGCGACTACGACAACCTGGAAACCAGGGGTAATAGTAACAACATGATGATTATTTCTAGCCAGGCTGTTGCTAATTTATTCCTTGAAGAATTTGACATTATGTGGGGGGATGGTCCAGGGGGTAAGCCTGATAGCAGGTTTGGCACGAAAAAGCCCCATCGTCCAGTAAAAAAAGTACAAGTGGGGGATGCAGAAGTATGGGTTAAATTTTCCCCCGATAGTAAGTCAAAAGTAAGGTGGGAAGACACAACAAATGGGGTAATTGCTAGTAAGCTAAGGCAAGCCAAAAAGTCTGTGGATATGGCATTATTTGTGTTTGCCGAACCTAGATTTGGCAATCTTTTGGAAGAGAAACAAAAACAAGGGGTTGAAATTGCTGTCCTAGTGGATTCTAGTTTTGCTTATCGGGAATATGCCACTACATTGGATATGTGGGGTTATGTTTCCACCCAAGATTGTAAGAGCGGTAATCGTAGACCCTGGGCAAAACCCATTCCTGGCAGGGTGGGTATTGCCTCCATTGCTAAGGGAGATAAACTGCACCACAAGTATGGGTTGATTGATGATGAAATGGTCATAACTGGCTCCCACAACTGGTCTGCTTCTGCTAATCATCTCAACGATGAAACCCTAGTTGTGGTTAAGCATCCTACTGTGGCGGCTCATTACCGTAGGGAATTCGATCGGTTATTTGAGAATGCCCGTCTTGGTCCTTCCAAGAAAATTGTAGAAACAGGGAGCAAGGTTTGTAGTTCTTCTCCACCAAAACGGGTAGTAAAACGGAAGAAGGCAACACCTAAATCTGTGGAAGAGCAAACGGAACTGGATAACCAATAAAATCAAATTGACGAAATTCCGTTACAATAAAAACGTCATTTCAACTAAAACAGGTCTATGAATCCATCGCCCAATAAGGATATTATTAACTCTCAGGTCGCCATTATTAACTGGTTACAACGCCAAACTACCCAAGGTAATACTTCTCTCCAGCAGACTAAGGACTTGATCAAGGTAATTAAACAGGCGATCGACTGCTACGATATTTTGCTTAACGTTGAAGAACGGAAGCAACCTGTTCGTCTCAGCCCCGATCGGGTTATTGTTACTGCCGCAAAAGAAGAGGGTGGAGAAAAGAACGTCCAGCCTACGGAAGATACTGTTTTTTATTCTTTGGAAGATGCTTACAACGATGCTGTGGCTAACGGTTGTTTGATTTCTCAAGGGGTATTTAGGAAGAGGCTGTCGGAGGGGGCTAGTCTCTACGGATGGCGCAAAGACCCTAGTCGGGGGAATAGAACCAGTTATTACAAAATTTTCTAGGGTAAAGATTCTCCCCAACAGTGGTAACGAAAGAAACAGTCTTGGCAGGTCTTGGTATTTGTCGTTTGCGGAAAATCTAACCGATCGATTTGTTCTAGGGCTTGGTCGAGCTGTTCTCGATCGTTTTGTTGTTGTTCCCTACTATAGGTGAAGGATGTTTCCCCTTGGGAGACGTACCAGAAGTGGACTGAGATCATTTGCGGTGCAATTTTTAGCCCCCAATGGAGTAAAAGGGGGTAGAGGACTGTCTGCCAGGTCTCTTGCTGTTTGCCGGTCTTCCAATCCCAGATTTGGTATTGGTCTGGTTTGACAACTAAACGATCGTAACGGGCTTGCAGTTGCCAACCTTGGTACTCTACCAAAAGAGGAAATTCACTGTAAAAGGGATAGTGCACTTGATCTAACCCCGATCGGCAGAAGTCTTGCCACCATTGTTTTACTTTGGGGTCTACCCGATCGAGCCACAACTGCCGTTGTGCCTCTGCTAGAGGAGTGAGCAGTTGCACTAAGGTATGGAATTGGCTACCGAGTCTGCCGTTATCCCTCAAAGGAAGGTAGAGTTTTTCTTCATCTAAATAGCGATAACAAAACAAACGAGGACATTTAGTGAAAATGTTCAAGCTAGTGGCACTTAAACACAACGATCGGGGGTCTTTCATCGAGAATAGAGATGGGTTAAATGACGGAGTTTGTCAGGAATGCCTTCCGGAATATGGCTATAACGCCAAGACCAGTTGCCTGCCCCTAATCCTGGGCGATTCATGCGGGCACTGTTATCTAAGCCCAGCACGTCCTGGAGGGGCACGATACACAACTTAGCTACAGAAGCTAAACCCGATCGGATCAACAACCAGGGGACATCCTCCGCAAGGGGGGGATGGCTCAGACCGAAGTAGTCCATCAAGCGCGATCGTTCGTGGCTAGATGCCTTGAGCCACCAGCCCAAGACGGTATCGTTGTCGTGGGTGCCTGTATAGACAATGGCATTTTCGGGGTAGTGGTGGGGGAGATGGGGGTTATGGCTATCACCGCCAAAGCCAAAAACGAGGACTCTCATGCCGGGAAAATGGAATTTTTCCCTTAAAATTGTCACTTCTGGGCGAATTTCCCCCAAATCTTCTGCCAGAATGGGCAAATTACCTAGCTTTTCTTGCAAAACTTGAAAAAATTTTTCTCCTGGTGCTTCCCGCCATTCCCCGTTGATCGCCGTTGTCTCTCCCGCCGGTACTTGCCAGTAGGTGTCAAAGCCGCGGAAATGATCGATGCGAATCCAGTCTACAAGCTTGGTCAGACGTTCAAACCGATCGAGCCACCAGCTAAAGTTATCTTGCTCCATATATTCCCAGTTGTAGATGGGATTACCCCACAGTTGCCCCGTGGCACTAAAGTAGTCCGGCGGCACCCCCGCCATCAAAGCCACACTAAAAGTATCGGGATCGAGGGCAAAGTTTTGGGGATGCGCCCACACGTCAGCGCTGTGGTGGGAGACATAGATGGGAATGTCGCCAATAATTTCTATATTCCGATCGTTGGCATAGGTGCGGAGGTTATGCCACTGCTTAAAAAAGCAATACTGCTGAAATTGGTGCAACCCGATCGTGTCGCTGTGTTTTTCCCTAGCGGCAGCGAGGGCTTGGGGATCACGACGAGCCAGAGATTCTTCCCATTGATGCCAAGACTGGTGGGGATGAGCCTCAGCTAGTGCCATAAACAAAGCGTAGTCATCGAGCCATGCCGCCTGCTCTTCGCAAAACTCCTCCAGATTCTTTTGTAGGGATTCCTGGGTCAGGGCATTACTGTAGGCGTGGGCTAGAAGCTCCCGTTTGTAGGGAATTACTTGATCGAAATCTACCACATCCTGGGGGAAAGAACGATCGAACCGATCGGTGGTGATTAAACCATCTTGACGCAACAACTCCGGGCTGATTAACAGGGGATTGCCCGCAATAGCACTAAAACTCATGTAAGGGGAATTGCCATAGCCCGTGGGCGTGAGGGGCAAAACTTGCCAAAACCGCTGTCCGCTTTGTTCTAGGAAATCAATAAAATGATAGGCACTGGTGCCCAAATCACCAATGCCATAGGGGCTAGGCAGAGAAGTAGGATGGAGCAAAATACCACTAGAACGAGGGAGGGGCATAAACTTACAATTTATTCTTATTCTTCCCATACCTTACCTTGATCCCACAATCTTGAGCAAATCCTCCAGATATTTTCAGGATCGCTTGTTGGGTAACGTGCCTACTGCAAAACGGTAGGATTGTAACCAGGAATCTTGCTTTCATCCACCTGATCAATTTGATCAGGAGACAAAAACTTCTCTGCATATTTAAGATAAACCTTTTCCCGCACAAACAGATCAAACAGATCGGGATCGATGTGGTTATCTAACTTCATTTTGCCTAAAATATGTAAACACTCCGTTAGTGTTTTACCTTTCTTGTAAGGACGATCGCGGGCACTTAACGCCTCAAACACATCCGCAATCCCCATCATTCGTGCTGGTATTGACATCTGCTCCCTGGTCAAACCCTTGGGATAACCTTTGCCGTCCATCCGTTCGTGATGACCACCGGCATATTCCGGCACTCGTCTGAGATTTTTAGGATAGGGCAGAGCCTCTAACATTTTGATCGTCACAACTATATGACGATTGATGATTTCTCGTTCTTCCTTTGTCAATGTGCCTTTTGTAATATTGAGGTTGTATATTTCATCTTCAGTAAGAAAGTTTTGTTGTTTATTATCCCAGTCATACCACTGATATTGCCCGATCGTTTTCACCCTCTCCTTTAGGTCGTCTGACATGAACTCACTACCGATGTTACAATTGTGTAAAAACAACCGATCGGATTTCATCTGCTCTAATTTTTTTGGTATTCTTCCGTCAAAGCTGTTAGATTTATATTACTCTTTCCCTCTAAGAAGCTAATCTTTTGTTTCAGGAATTCAATCTCTAAATCTTTTTGCAAAGCCGCAAATCTAGTATCAATCAAGTTAATGCGGTCATAAATTGTCTGTAGTTTAGTAGCTTTCTCGATCACATGCACTGGTGTTGTCACCTTGCCGCAATCGTGTAAAAGACCAGCAATTTTCAGTTCGTAGAGTTCTTCCTCCGTCATCTGAAAATCTTTGAATACCCCTGTCTTAGTGTGACAAGCAGCTTCTGCTAGCATCATTGTCAACACCGGCACACGGCGGCAGTGGTCTCCCGTATGTTCCGACTTTTCATCGATCGCTTGGGCAATTAAAGAGATAAACGCCTCGAATAACTCCCGAAATTCCTTAATCAATAACTGATTAGTGACGGCAATGGCAGCCTGGGAAGCCAACGACTCGGCAATCCGTTGATCGGCTTCAGAAAAAGGGATAATAACACCGTTTTTATCTTTTGCATTGATTAGTTGAATAACACCGATGACTTCTTCTTCATGATTTTTCATCGGTATAGTTAAAAAAGACTGAGAACGATAACCCGATCGGCGATCGAATTCCCGCGTTCCCGCAAAGTCAAACCCTGCCGCAAAGTAGGCATCAGCAATGTTGATCGTTTCTCCTTTGAGGGCGCAGTATGCCGAAACAGTGGCATAGTTAGGATTGCCTTCCTTGTTGTAGAGAGGGATGGGAGGATAATGCACCGGTTTGCCCTGCACACCACCGATGTAGATATTGAGGGAAGAGTTAAGCACCGTATTAAAATGGAGCGCGTTATCTTTAATTAGATAAATCGTGCCCCCATCGGCATTTAACATCTGTTTTAATTCCCGCAAGATCATCTCCATTAATTGAGGAATGTTCCTTTCCGCGGAAAGAGCAATACCGATCGAGTTTAGTTTTTCTAACTGATCGACTGTGGCATTAGCTTCTTCACAATTTCGTAAGCGAGTCATTTATTTTTTCTAAGTAGATCAGCAAAGGGTAAGGGGGGCAGACCCAGTCCTTTCCGCCAGCGCTCGAACTGCTGGGGGGAAAGCCAGTACCAGCTGTAACAAAAAACTGCCAGCATTAGGGATACCCCCATAAAACCACTGCCCAGCTTGACTAGCCAAGAAGTGCCCCGCAATCCCTTCCGCTTCTGCCCCAGCCGCGCAAACATTTTTTCTAGGGAGGAAGGAACTTGGTTATTCTTCGTCCATTCCCGCACCGCAATTCCCGTTGTTCCTCCCAGTTTTTCTAAACCTATGGCACTGATTCTCCGAATAAGCGCTTGGTCTTCAGTGACTAAGATTACAACAGCATCGGGATTTAACTCCGCCATGCCGTAGGCACACTGGGCGACACTGTAGGCAAGACGGGCTTTGCGACTCAAATTGTGCCCAGGAGTGGGAACCAGATCACTGTGACTTTTGGTAGTGCGGGTCACTTTCCAACCCCCCCCTTCCCAAAATCGCAAGAATTCCTTTGCCGCTGCCTCTGAACTCGTTTCTCTGCCTAAGGGGGCTTCCTCTGCCATGCGTTGAATTTCTTCTAGGACTATCTGGGGCACATAACAGTCCCCTAGCTTAGTGACTGCCTGCCAGTAGGCAAGGTTCCCGGAGGTGATTGGTCCCTGATCGAATATCAGTAAGCGCGATGCCATGGATCACACCTGTTAGTAGACAATTTAATTCTAACCCAAGGCACAAAATCAAATCTGGTTAGTCTAAAAAGGGGTAAGTGATGATGCAGAAATATGAAACGATGGCAATTTGGGTTACTGTTTTTGCTGGCTTTTCCTGGGCTTGCCCAAACCCGATCGGCTTTTACGGAAAGTCAACTGGACAACTATGCCAAGGCGGTATTTACGATCGAGCAAAAGCGGGATGATATGCTCAAGCGGGCAAAGCAACTACCCGCCTGGGAAAACGCCGCCCGCCAGGCTGACCGGCAGGGGGTCAATGTCTGCGACCTCAAGCCCCCGGAACCCCAACTGCAGAGCCTTTGTAGTGAGATGTTCCGCTATGCCAAAGATACGATCGAGCGCTATGGTTTTGACAGTAGACAGTTTAACCAAATCACCCTGTCCCAACAAACCGATCGGGAGTTGCAAAAGCGGCTGCAGCAAAAAGTGATAGAGCTTAAAACCAGCCAGAGCCAAAATCCTCCCACCAGATAGTCCCTAGAGGATGCCCTCTGTTTTTGCCATGTGGAGCATTAAATCGACGACGCGGTTAGAATAGCCCCATTCATTGTCATACCAGGAGACGATCTTAAAGAAATTGGCATTGAGTTCAATCCCCGCCTTAGCGTCAAATATGCTGGAATGGGTGTCTCCCTTAAAGTCCATCGACACTACTTCATCTTCCGTGTAGCCCAAAATTCCTGCCATCTCTGTCTGGGATGCTTCTGCCATCTTTTGGCAAATTTCTTGGTAGGTGGTAGGTTTTGCCGTTTTGAAAGTCAGGTCTACTACTGACACATTGGGAGTGGGGACGCGGAATGCCATCCCCGTCAGCTTGCCCTTGAGTTGGGGCAAGACTAACGCCACTGCCTTGGCTGCCCCTGTAGAGGAGGGGATGATGTTTTGGCAAGCGCCCCGCCCGCCCCGCCAGTCTTTTTTACTGGGACCATCGACGGTGGGTTGGGTGGCGGTCATGGAGTGCACGGTGGTCATTAGCCCTTCTGCCAAACCAAAGTTGTCTTCAATTACCTTGGCGACCGGTGCGAGGCAGTTGGTGGTGCAACTGGCGTTGGAAACGATCGCGTCTGTCTCTGGCTGAAACTTGTGATGATTTACTCCCATTAGTAGTGTGGGAACCCGATCGGGGTCCTTGGTGGGAGCGGAGATCACCACCCGTTTTGCCCCCGCCTGTAGATGCTGATTGGCACCTTCAAAGGTGGTAAACAGCCCTGTCGATTCTACGACATAGTCTACGCCCAAGTCCTTCCAGGGCAGTTCACTGGGATTGCGGATGGCACTACAGGGAATGGCTTTGCCATCAATTATTAGGTTTTCTCCCTCCGATGATACCCGCCCGTTAAAGGTGCCGTGGGTAGAATCGTACTTGAACAGATAGGCGAGATTGTCCGCCGGTACGAGGTCGTTGATGCCGACAAATTCTAACCGATCGTTGTGGATACCTGCTCTGAGTACCAGTCTGCCGATACGACCAAAACCGTTAATTGCTACTTTGAGTTTTGCCATAGTCTTAGAGAAAATTTGTTTGCAGTATAAAAGGCTAAATCGGCAATCTTCTGTATTGTTTACATTTTTTCTATAATGATGATCAAACACGACGATTGGTTGGCAAATGACATGATCGCAAATATCAGGTAAAATGCCCGTCAAAATAAGTTAAGAGAACTATGGTAAATCGTCGTACCCGATCGGCAGCAGTTGGTTTTTTCCAAGACTTCAAAGATTTTATGGTCAGGGGAAATGTGATTGACATCGCCGTGGCGGTCATTATAGCTGGAGCTTTTGCCAAAATAGTGGATTCCTTCATCTTTGATGTGATTACTCCCGGATTGTTGCAACCTGCTCTGAAAGCGGCACAGGTGGAAGAAATCGCCAAATTGTCC
Organism: Cyanobacteria bacterium M5B4; assembly: GCA_002861535.1. Lineage (GTDB taxonomy): Bacteria > Cyanobacteriota > Cyanobacteriia > Pseudanabaenales > Pseudanabaenaceae > M5B4. Next base: position 15,595 of record PHFO01000035.1, read on the forward strand.
TTCAGCGGCATTCTTTACGGTAAATTTCTAGCTACGGTGATTAACTTTATTGTTATTGCTTTTGTGATTTTTGTCTTTAGCAAGTTCATAGAGAAGTTCCGCCGCAAAAGGGAGCAGGAAGTCAGCGCTCCCGATCCCCAAGCTCGTCTTATTAGTGCCCTAGAGCGGCTGGCAGAGCAAATGGAGACTAGGGCAGAGGATTAACGGAGTCACGATCGAAGACTAATTCTACTACTTCTCCTTCGGCTCCCAAAACTTGTGGCGGCTTTTGATTGAATTGCACTTTCACTGCGGCGGCATTTCCTGTCCGTAGAATTACCTCCTTATTGCCAGACCATTGGGTGACGGTTCCTTCCGACATTATGCCTTCAAAGTCAAGGGTACCATCGACAACTACGCGCATCCAAGACTCGCCGATCATTTCTACGGCAACATTGACAGGTAGGGGGGCAGTAGGCGGAGATAGCTCCGTTGTCGTCGTCTGGGGCTGCTCCTCTGGGGGGGGGACTGGGGGACTGGGGGGGCTGAGGGGGGTACGAAATAAAAAGGATAGGATGGTGACGGAGGCGACCACAAGAGACACATAGAGGGCATAGAGGTGCCAGGGGCGCAGTTCCGGCCGGGATTGTTCACTCCCCCTCGAGCGGGGCGGGGGGGGGACGCTGGTCAATTCGGTAGCAATTTCTACCATGCCTATGGCTTGCCCATACTTGCGAATAAATCCCTGCACGTAGACTAGCTCTGGCAACCGATCGAGGTTTCCTTCTTCGATCGCTTGGAGGTGATTTTTAGGGATCAATGTGGAGGCTTGCACCTCCTCAAGGGTTAGTTCTTTGTCCTCACGCCTTTGTTTGAGTTGAGCACCGATCTCTGCCAGTTTTGCTGATAGTTCTAATTGTGTAGCCATTGTAAACACCCCGATCGTGCTTATTACCAGATTAAAGGATGGGGATTAAATTGCCAAGACCTGCTCGGCGGGAATTAGCTTAAACTTGCCTCTGGCAATGCCTCTGAGGGAAAGGCTGCCGATTTGGGTGCGGTGCAGGCGCAGGACGGGGTGGTGCAACAGTTCGGCAACGCGGCGAATTTGGCGGTTTCTCCCCTCCAATAGCACTATTGCCAATAAAGTGCGATCGGCGGCGTAGTCTAGGATTTCTACCCGGGCGGGGAGGGTGGGACGATCGTCTAGCATTACCCCAGTGCGCCATTGCTCCAGGACGGGTTCCCTGATCCTGCCCTTGACCCACACTTTGTAGTGTTTGGCGATGTGGTGGCGGGGATGGGTCCAGCGGTTGGTTAAAGCGCCGTCGTTGGTGAGCAGGAGAGCGCCACTACTGTCGCTATCCAGCCTGCCCACATAGAACAGATGGTGATAGGAGGGGGGGAGCAAGTCATAGATGGTCTTCCGCCCTTGGGGGTCGCTGCGGGTGCAGAGGACACCGGTGGGTTTGTGCAGTAGTAGGTAGGTTAACTGGGGTGCCAGGACTAGGGGTCTGCCATCGACGACAATTTGATCTCGATCGGGATCGGCGGTAGTGCCCAGAGTGGTGACTACCTCCCCATTGACTTTGACCCTGCCGGAGACAATCATTGCCTCCGCACTGCGCCGCGAACTCACCCCATATCGAGAGAGAATTTTTTGCAACCGATCGGACATAATAGAAACTTATTTGTGATAGACAAGTTTGCCAACTACTGCCCATATTAGAACTAAATGCTACAACCCAATCACCGCGCCTGGGTAGAGATTGACCTAGATGCCATTGTTGCCAATGTAAGGACACTTAAACAATTGTTACACCCCGCCACAGCTTTGATGGCGGTAGTAAAGGCAGATGCCTATGGCCATGGAGCGGTAGCAGTAGCTGCAGCCACGATCGAGGGGGGAGCCAGTTGGCTGGGAGTAGCCACGATCGATGAAGGGATCGAGTTAAGGCAAAATGGAATTACGGTGCCGATTCTGGTATTGGGGGCAACTACAGCCGCCGCAGAGGCGCAAGCCCTCAAAGAGTATCGCCTGCAACCGACCATCAGCAACCTGGGGGAAGCCGAACTCTGCCAGCGGGTAGGTACTCTGGCAGTACACCTCAAACTAGATACGGGCATGTCCCGACTAGGCATGGATTGGCGGCAGGGTGCAGGCTTTATCCAGAAAGTGCAGGAATTATCCCAGTTGCAATTAGTGGGGCTTTATTCCCACTTGGCAACAGCCGACGAAGAGGATGCCAGTTTTGTGCGGGTGCAACATGCTCGGTTTGAGCAGATTGTGAGCCAGTTTCGGTCAGATTTTCCCTATTTTCACCTCTGCAATACAGCGGGGATGCTCCTCGATCCATCGATGCACTACACCATGGTCAGGGTGGGTTTGGGAATTTACGGCTATGCCCCTGCACCCCATTTGCAGGGTTTGGTACCTCTCCAGCCCGCCCTCACGGTCAAAGCCAGAATTAGCCAAATTAAAACCATTCCCCCTGGCACTGGGGTCAGTTACGGACATCGGTTTCGCAGCCACACCACCACCCCGATCGCCGTGGTCACGATCGGTTACGCCGACGGCTTACCCAGGGGCTTGTCCAATCAAGTCCAATTCCGACTGCATGACCAGTTAGTGCCCCAGGTTGGCACTATTACCATGGATCAGTGTATGGTTGACATTACTGCAGTGCCCCAAGCCCAAGTTGGTGATATAGTCACAGTCATGGATAATGCTCAAAACTGGGCGCACATACTCCATACTATTCCCTGGGAAGTTCTCTGCGGATTTAAGCAGCGGCTACCCCGGCTCCTCCGGCAACGAAACAAAAATCTTTCTCCCCCCGTCTCTAAAATTAAAAGATAACAGCAAGGAAATCTATGACAGGACACTTACTTTTGGTAGATGATGAACCAGGGCTAAGGGAAGCAGTGAGCGCCTACCTAGAAGATAGTGGTTTTGTCGTCAAGGTGGCAGCTAACGCTAACGATGCCTGGAAGTTTATGGAAACCGATCGCCCCGACCTGCTGATTTCTGATATTATGATGCCCCAGGTGAATGGCTACGAGTTTTTAGAAAAGGTTCGATCGGATGAACGATTTTTAAATCTACCGGTTGTGTTTTTGACGGCAAGGGGAATGACCACCGATCGGATTAAGGGTTATCAAACGGGGGTCGATGCCTACATTTCCAAGCCCTTTGACCCCGATGAATTGGTAGCAGTCGTGCAAAACCTCTTAAATCGCAAACAGAGCCAAACTTCCAGCCCCGAAATCCAGGAATTGGCGGGGCAATTAGCCGAAATTCGTGCCCTATTGCGCCAGCAGCAATCCGAAGCGCCCCAGAGTAGCCCCGATGTCACGATCGATTTTACCCCCAGGGAGCAAGACATTTTGGAACTGGTAGTAGAAGGGCTAATGAACAAAGAAATTGCCAAAAGACTCGGCACCACAGTTAGAAACGTAGAAAAATACGTCAGTCGTTTATTTGTAAAAACCGGTACTGCCAGCCGCACTGAGCTTGTCCGTTATGCTCTGCAACATCATTTAATTCCGATTCATAGGTCTTCCTAAATTCTCCCCCCTTCGATAAGCTCAGGGAAGTAGACCAATTTTCT
>PHFO01000036.1 GCA_002861535.1 Cyanobacteria bacterium M5B4
GCAAAGATAAGGGGAATTTTTCCTCAGCGTAAGTCCTGAGAAAAGACTAACAATCTGAGTTCGATACTTCTGGAAATATTAAACCTTGACTTCACCCTCACCCTAGCCCTCTCCCAAAGGGAGAGGGAACTAGAAAAATTTTATTGCACTCAGGTTAAGTAGCGTTTTCCTGTGGAGAGCTAGGGGTTCTGTATCTACTCACCGATCGATTGTCTTTGATGTACCAACGCCAAGGAATATCTACACCTTTTGTCAGACCGATGCGAGTTGTTTGCACGATCGTTTTATCTTTCATTCTTCCTGGAGGCTCTAACCAAAGGTCGTTATCTTTTGTTAAAAACAGACCATCTAAAGACCGATCGATTTTGAGGGCGCGACAGAGTTTACCAGGACCAGCCCCTACCCGATGGGGTTTATCTTGACACCAAGGGGGAATAGGCGTTATTTCTACTGCCCGAACTAAGACAGCACTACATATCCCCTCCCGATCGGTGACGATATTCAGGCAGTGATAGATGCCATAAATGAGATACACATAAACGGAACCAGGGGCACCGAAAATAGCCCCGTTTCTGTTCGTCTTTTTTTGATAGCCGTGGCAAGCCGGATCGTTAGCTTCGTAGGCTTCTACTTCCACGATCGTGGCGTAATAAACTTCGCCCTCAATCCGGCGGCAAAGCCGCCACCCCAATAACTCAGGGGCAACGATCGAAGCCGGACGACAGAGAAAATCCCTATTTAGTCCATTCTGTATGGAAAACCCCCTCCCGATCGATGCGTTCGTAGGTATGGGCACCAAAGTAATCCCGTTGCGCCTGGGTCAAGTTTTGGGGCAACCGATCGCGGCGGTAGCTATCAAAATAATCCAAAGAAGCACTAAAAGCAGGCACAGGGATGCCAATTTGGGCGGCCGTCATAACCACAGTGCGCCAAGCTTTTTCCTTGGTTAAAATTGACTGCGTAAAATGGGAGTCTAATAATAGATTAGGCAGGTCAGGACGGCGGACATAGGCTTGTTTGATCAAATTCAAAATCCCGCCCGAATAATACAACCACCCTTCCAAATGCGAGCAATCTCTCCTAAATTAAGATTGTAATTCATCTCCTGGGAAGCCCTAGCTAGTAATGCCATGCCCTGGGCATAGGAACAAATTTTAGAACAATACAAAGCATCCCGCACCGCATCGATAAACTCTGCCCGATCGCCTGTATATTTGCCATCGGTATAGCTAGTCAGCACCTTAGAGGCAGCCACCCGATCGGTTTTGTAGGAAGAAATCACCCGCGCGGTTACAGCAGCGATCATCGTGGGAATCGGCACACCCAAATCAAAGGCACTTTCTACTGTCCATTTGCCCGTCCCCTTTTGCCCGGCTTTATCTAAAATTTTCTCCACTAAAGGAGTGCCGTCTTCATCCATCTTGGTAAAAATATCCGCAGTAATTTCAATCAAAAAAGAAGATAATTCCGTCTGATTCCATGCTTGGAAAGTGTCGTGTAACTCCTGGGCACCCATCCCCAAGCCCGTTTTGAGGAGGTCGTAGGCTTCGGCAATCAACTGCATATCGCCGTATTCGATACCGTTATGCACCATTTTGACGTAATGCCCCGCACTGCCAGGACCAATGTAAGTGACGCAGGGACCATCATCTACCTGGGCAGCAATCTTAGTCACGATCGGTTCTAGGGATTTATAGGCAGAAAACTGACCACCCGGCATCAAGCTAGGACCATTGAGGGCACCTTCTTCGCCCCCGCTTACCCCCATACCAATAAACTGTAAACCTGCTGCTTCTAATTCCGCCGTGCGCCGATCGGTGTCACTAAATAGGGAATTACCACCGTCAATTAAAATGTCTTCCGGTTCCAGGAGGGGCTTCAGTTCGTTGATGACCGCATCCACTGGTGCACCGGCTTTGACCATGATGAGAATTTTGCGGGGGCGTTCCAAGGATTGGACTAACTCCGCCAGGGAATAGGTGGGTTTGACATTTTTGCCCGCCGCCCTTGTTGCCATAAAGGTATCAGTTTTTTCCCGGCTACGGTTGTAAACAGCGATGGGGAAGCCATTGCGCTCCACATTGAGGGCGAGATTTTCCCCCATGACTGCCAGTCCAATTAGTCCGAAACTCTGCTTGCTCATGCCTTGCTCTCACCTAACACTGGCTTTATTTTTTCTTGGCTTAGACCAAGTCTCCCTAAATCCTTACAATCTCTTTAGCTTGTCTAGGAGTTGATCGGCAGTCATTGCCCCTTCTATGCGCTCGATCGGTTTGCCGTCTTGGAACAGAATAAATGTGGGGAGGGCACGGATTTGATACTGGGAGGCAACTTCGGGGTATTGATCGGTGTTGATTTTAACGATTTGCACCTTATCCCGCACCTGGGCACCTACTTTTTCTAAAATGGGAGCCATCAATTGGCAAGGACCACACCAAGGGGCATAGAAATCTACTAGCAAAGGAATCTGGGAGGATTGGAGTAACTCGGCAAAGCTACTAAATTGTTTTTTTACTGCCATCGTTATTTTTGCGATACTCTACTGCCACTATAGCAACAATTGGGCGTTACTTCATGGTCTCTAGTTCCAAGAGTTTAAGGGTATCAGCAAAGTCCTGCACGCCCTTAAACTGACGATAGACAGAAGCAAAACGGACATAGGCGACTTCGTTCAATGTCCGCAGATAACACAAAACCATCTCGCCAATTTCATGACTATGCACGACAATTCTACGATCGCCCTTTGTTTGCAGATGGGCTTCTATTTCATCAATGATTTCTTGAATTTTATCCTCCGTAATATCTGTCTTTTCGCAGGCGCGGACAATTCCCCTCAGCAGTTTAGAACGATCGAAGGACTCCTGGCTGCCGTCCCGCTTAATTACTGTGATCGGCACAAACTCGATGCGCTCATAGGTGGTAAAACGACGACGACATTCAGGATTAAGACATTCTCTGCGCCGTCGAATACTGCCCTCTTCCGCCGATCGGGATTCTAAAACACGACTCTCGGTATGATGACAGAAGGGGCAACGCATAGTTAAACTACTTCTACTTCAATCCCTTCGCTGGGGGTCTGAGGGCGGGGGTCAAATTCAAACAAAGAGAAGACGACATTCCGTCTAATGTCTGTCATCATGGCAAAGAAAAGATCAAAGCCCTCCGTCTTATATTCGATCAGGGGGTCTTTTTGTCCATATCCCCGCAAACCGACCGACTCCCTCAGTGCTTCCATACTCTGGAGATGTTCCCGCCAAAGGGCATCGATTTGTTGCAAGATGTAATAACGCTCCGCCTGCCGCATCAATCCTGGTTGCACGCTATCCACTTCCACCTCTTTAATTTCGTAGGCGCGTCTTACTTCTTCTTTTAGATAGGCGGTGATTTCTTCCACTCCCATATCTAGTAAGTGCTCAGGCTGGAGGTCTTGCAAAAGTTTGACAAATTCCTTCATCTTCTTCACCAATCCTTCTAAGTTCCATTCTTCTGGCGGTAAATCAGGATTGACAAAGTAATTGACTAGGTCTTCTACCGTTTGTTCGGCATATTCTATTACCCGACTGCGCAGATTCTCTCCCTTCAAAACCCGGTATCTTTCGGCGTAGATGGCTCTGCGTTGTTTGTTCATTACTTCGTCGTATTCAAATACCTGCTTACGAATGTCGTAATAGTAGGTTTCTACCTTCTTTTGTGCTCCTTCTAAACTGCTGGTTAAAAGACCGGAAGTGATGGGCATATCTTCTTCCACCCGGAAGGCATTCATTAAACTAGCCACCCGATCGCCGCCAAAGATACGCATGAGATTGTCTTCTAAACTTAAAAAGAACTTAGTTGAACCTAAGTCTCCCTGCCTGGCACAACGACCCCTGAGTTGATTATCTACCCGACGGGATTCGTGGCGTTCTGTACCAATGACGTGTAGTCCTCCTAATTCGATTACTTCTTTCTGTTCTTGCTTCGTGTATTGTTCGTATTCTGTTCTAATTAAGTTGAACACTTCCCGCAATTTTTGAATGACAGGATCAGAGGTTGGTGACTTTTCTACCGCCACAGCCAAAAGGTCTTCTGCTTGTAATTCCGTTAGGGTCTGTGCCCCGATCGTGGTGACGGCAAAGTCTAACGCCTCTTTGAATTTGATTTGGGTAGGCATGGTTAACTCGGCGGGGAAGAGTTGTTGGGATGCTTTCCAGGTCTTGGTCTTCTTTTGGCTGGCAAATCCTTGCCCCCCCGATCGGTCTTTAGCAAACAACGATCGTTGCATTAAACTGTCATCTTCCGGTCTGACTAAACGAGGAAAGAGTTCTTCCCGGATTTTGAGCCGCGCCATGTAATCGGCGTTGCCCCCTAAAATGATGTCTGTGCCTCGCCCTGCCATATTGGTAGCGATCGTGATTGTCTTTTTCCGTCCGGCTTGGGCAATGATTTCTGCTTCCCGCTCTACGTTTTCTGGTTTAGCGTTGAGCAGATTGTGGGGGATACCCATCTCCGTTAAAATGGAAGACAAGTATTCTGACTTTTCCACACTGGTAGTTCCTACCAGGACTGGTCTGCCTTTTTCGTACATCTCTTGACATTCCCTTGCCACTGCCTTCCATTTTGCCACTTCCGTCTTGTAAACTTCATCGGGATAATCTAAACGACGGTTCTTTTTGTTGGTGGGAATGGTCGTCACTTCTAGGTTGTAAATCTTGCTAAACTCCGCTTCTTCTGTTTTGGCAGTACCAGTCATGCCGGATAGTTTGGGATAAAGCAAAAATAAGTTCTGGTAGGTAATAGAAGCTAGGGTCTGGGTTTCTGCCTCGATCGGTACGTTCTCTTTAGCTTCGATCGCTTGGTGGAGTCCATCACTCCAGCGTCTGCCGGGCATAACCCTGCCGGTAAATTCATCGACAATGACGATTTCATCGTTGCGCACAATGTAGTTGACATCTTTGATGAAGAGTTCTTTTGCCTTGATCGCATTGAAGATATAGTGTGCCCAGGGGTCTTCTTGGTCAAATAGATCGGTTACGCCCAGGAGTTTTTCCGCCGCTTCGTAGCCTTCATCAGTCAGTATGATGTTGCGTTGTTTTTCGTCTACTTCGTAGTGTTTTTCTTTTTCTAGTTGTTGGGCAATTCGGGATGCTCCCATGTATTTCTCCGTTGGTCGTTCTACCTGCCCAGAAATGATCAAGGGGGTGCGGGCTTCGTCGATCAAAATAGAATCGACTTCGTCAATGATGCAATAGTTAAAGGGGCGTTGCACTACTTCTTCCATAGAAGTTGCCATGTTATCCCGCAGATAGTCAAATCCTAATTCGCTGTTGGTCACATAGGTGATGTCACAGGCGTAATTTCTCTGGCGTTCGCTGGGGTCCATCGATTGCTGAATTAGCCCCACCGTCAGCCCCAAGAAGCGATGTACTTGCCCCATCCATTCCGCGTCACGGCGGGCGAGGTAGTCGTTGACTGTGACCACCTGCACTCCTTTGCCTGTCAACCCGTTGAGATAGCTAGGCAGGGTTGCCACCAGGGTTTTACCTTCTCCCGTCTTCATTTCGGCGATTTGCCCTTGGTGGAGTACCATCCCCCCCAGCAGTTGCACATCAAAATGTCTCAGCCCCAGTACCCGCCTGGAGGCTTCCCTGACTACGGCAAAGGCTTCGGGGAGGAGTTCGTCTAGTTCTTCTCCCTTTTCCAGGCGCTGCTTAAATTCGGCGGTTTTAGCCTGCAGTTGTTCGTCGCTTAACCCCTGGTACTCAGCTTCAAGGGAGTTGATCAATGCCACGTAGGGCTTTAACTTGTTGAGTTGGCGCTGATTGGGGTCACCTAATAACATTTGCAGGACATTTACCATAGCCGGACAGACTGTTTATTTTTGTTTACTGCTTTTATCATAAACGATCGGTTATATTTGCTGAGGTAAAGTTACCCGATCGGAGAGAAATAATAAAAATTGTCCTTCTTTGGGCAATTGTTTGCTGTAGATCTATAGTTTGGATTTGTTGTAATGTCGATCGTTTTGTTGGGAATTGGGGTGGGAATTATTGCTGCAGTTTTAGGGATTGGCGGGGGGTTAGTAATTGTGCCAATCCTCAATTTATTGGGGGCGACTCCCCTCCAGGCAACGGCTACCAGCCTTGTGGGCGTATTCTTAGGAGCTGTATCGGCAACGGTGCAAAATTATTTCAGTGGTAGTTTAGATTTTAAGTTGGCGATCTATCTAGCTCTACCCGCTTTATTAACTACAGAATTAGGAGTGGGGTTGGCTAATGTTTTACCCCCCCGTTATCTATTACTATCTTTTGCGGTTTTGTTGATTGCTGCCATCTTTTTAATTGATCTAAAAAAGCGTCAACTCAGCCCCGATCGGGAACGATCCCCTTCTCCGTCCTGGCGGCTTTACCTCATCGGCGCAGTTGCAGGCATTTTGTCGGGGTGGCTGGGGGTGGGGGGGGGCTTGGTCATGGTTCCCCTGCAAGTGCTATGGCTGGGGCAAAATATCAAAGATGCCATCCGATCGAGTTTGGGGGCGATCACGGTAATTGCTCTGTGGGGCGTAGCTAGTCATGGTGTGAAGGGCAACATCCTCTGGAAAGAGGGGCTACTCCTGGGTAGCGGTAGCGTGATCGGAGGACAAATAGGGGCAAAATTGTTGCCCCAGTTACCCGATCGGTGGTGACTCAAATGTTTAGGGGCTTACTGGTGGTGATGGCAATTTATATGATCTCCAAAGCCTGGACTATGTGATTGTTCAGGACTTACGCTGAGGAAAAATCAATTTTTTTCTGAAACCCTCACCCTGTTTGGGAGAGGGAACAAGAAAAAATTCGCTGTGGGAGAAGGGATTGAGGGATGAGGGGTCATTTTGCTTGGCAACACCAAATAAACTAGATTCAGTTGTTGAACGAAATTCCGCAATGCATTCCCCATCCTCGCGTAGCAGGGTGGGGTAGTTCATCTAGTTACCAATGATGTATTTTTTCCACTCTTGATGTCCGCCGCCGCGCAGATATTTAGTAACTTCAAAATAAAGACTGCTGTGGGGACGACGGGGGGGCTTACGGAGATGCATATTCGCCTCCTTGGGAGTGCGGTTGCCTTTCTTGACATTACAGCGGATGCAGGCAGTGACGACATTTTCCCAGGTGTCTCCCCCTCCCCTCGATCGGGGTAAGACGTGGTCTAGGGTTAAATCCTCTCCCATATAGCCGCAGTATTGACAAGAGTAGCCGTCTCTGTGTAATATGTTACGCCTAGTTAAGGGAATCTCTTTGTAGGGAAGATTGATGTAGTGGAGGAGCCGAATTACAGTGGGCAGGGGAAAGTCATGGTAAAGCATTTTGCCATTGTGCTCTACTTGTTCTGCTTTGCCTTTGATTAGCAGAACAACTGCTCTTTGCCAAGTTGTAATGTTGAGAGGTTCGTAGGAAGCATTTAGTACCAGGACTTTCGCCATTATTTTCTTTGAAAAGCCTCCCGTAGATGCTAGCATAGCTTGGCACGATCGGCAATTTTTTTATGGCCTTTGAGAGTTTTTATGTCCAGAGGAGGGATTGGTTCTGGAGGGGTTGGCAAGTCCGCTATCATTTTACCCGATCGCTGACGGCAGGAAATTTGCCAATTTTATTACTCCATGGTTTTGGGGCTTCGAGTCGCCATTGGCGTTATAACCTGGGGGAACTGGGGGCGCGGCACCGGGTCTATACCCTGGATTTATTGGGCTTTGGTGCGGCGGAAAAGCCTGCTACGCTCTACGGTTTGGGTTTGTGGGTGGATCAGGTCTATGATTTTTGGCGGACGATCGTGGGGGAGCCGATGGTAATTGCGGGTAATTCCCTGGGGGCGTTGGTGGGGTTGATATTTTCTTACCGCCATCCCGAAGCGGTGCGGGGAGTGGTGACCATTAGTTTGCCGGATGTGGCGGAGTTGGCACGATCGGTACCCAAGCCGATGAGACCGCTAAAGCAATTTTTGGAGGGCACGATCGGGGGATTGCTGGCAACGCCTTTGTTTTATTTGTTTAGGCAGCCCTGGGTAATCCGATCGGTGCTGAGTAATTTTGTTTATGGGAACAACAGTAGGGTGGATGGGGAGTTGGTGGAGCTGATTGCTACTCCGGCGGCGGAACGTCAAGCGGTGATTGCTTTTAGCTGGCTTAATCGGGGTATGACCCGTCCCCAGGATGTCCTGAGCGCCAAAAAGATGATTGCTCTCCTCAAAGTTCCTTTACTGATTCTCTGGGGAACAAAGGATCGTGTAGTTCCTGCCAAACCTGCCAAGAAGCTGGCTTCCTATAACCCCCTGGCGGAAGTAGTCCTCCTGGAAGGGCTGGGGCACTGTCCCCAGGATGAAGACCCCCAGCGAGTGAATAGTTTAATTTTGGACTGGATCGATCGCACGATCGTGGGCTAGGTAGTGCATCGGTATATCCCAGGGGCGGGGCTGGAGGCTGTCGATCAGAAATTCCTGGAAAAAAACACCTACTTTGATGCAGTGGGGATATTGAGCCAGAAAACGATCGTAGTATCCCTTGCCAAAACCCAAACGGTAGCCCCTGCGATCGAAGACTAAACCTGGTACCAAGCACAGGGTAGAGCGATCGGGAATAATTAGGGGGGCAGTAGGCGGTGGCTCACCGATGCCCCAGGCATTGGGGATGAGGGCAGCCGATCGGTTGATGGCATGAAAGTACAGTTGGTCTTGGTGGCAGCGGGGGAAAGCCCAGGTTTTATCAGGGAATTGCTGGCACAGAGGGCTTAGATCGGGTTCGCGCCGATGGGATACAAAACTGAGTACGACGGCGGCGTTCTGAAAAAGCTGCCATTGCCCCAGCCGCTCCCTAATTAGGCGGCTTCGTTCTTGCCAGGCAGAGTCTGACAACTGCAGCCGCTGTTTTTGGCAGTCCCGCCGCAGTCGGGAATTTACTTGCTCCGTTCCCATTGCCTAATAATTTCCGTGAGGGTCTGCCGATCGGGCTGGGGAATTATCTGACTGGAAATTGTAAGGGAGGCTCCAGGAATGTTCTGGTTCCAGGGACTATTGGCTACGCTTTTTAGGTCAAAATTACTATCGATCGAGCGGAAGCCATACTGGGCAAAAATGCCTTGCTGTTGGGGTTCGCGGAGGAATTGTACAAATTTTTTGGCGGCTTGGGCTTGCCCTCCAGAGACATTCTCCCGCAAAATACCCGCTGTGGAAATTGTCGCGATCGTGGGGTTGGGATAGTAAATTTTGTAGGGGATACCTTTACCCTGGCTTGCTTGTTGCCAGCGGTAGAGGGCAATGCTTTCGTAGACTGTAGCTACATCGGCATCGTTAGGACCGCGGGAGATAAACTCTTGCAATAAGATGTCCGTCGAGCGGGGGGGTTGATAGACCGATCGTTTAATTAAACTAAACAACGCCTCACTGCGAGGAGAACTCAACCTGCCTGGGTCTAAACCCCCCAGATGATTTTGCGCCCAGAGCGCCAGGGTAAGCTGTCCACTATTCGATCGGCTGGGGTCAGTAGTTAAAAAGTCAAAACTGCCCCAGTCGCGGTTTCCGCCGATGGCAAACCAGTTATTATTCTGCATTGCCCGCTCAATCAAGCGCCAATTGAACCGATCGTTGGGGAATAGCACCTGCCCCCGATCGAACCAAGCTATCGCCACCAGAAGAGTCTGGGCGACGGGTTGGGGCGGTTCATAAAAAGCATCTGCTCCCAGTCTTTGTTGTAATTCCGTCAGCAACTCCCCATTCGCCGGAATTAAAACTGTGGGATTAAAGTCATTTTTTTTATCCACCACGCGGTTAATAATTTCCTGGGAACCTTGGATTTTAATCTCTAGCTTAATGTCGGGATGTTTAGCTTCAAATGCCTGCTCCAGAATCTTGAGGGGTTCTTCTAATTCGGAACCACTGACGATCGTGATAGTTTGTTGCAGACCAGGCAGGGGCGCATAGGCAAGGATGGCGGAACCAAGAGCAATGGCGATCGAAGTCAGGATATTTCTCATAGGGTAACTTGGTTATGGCTCTAAGGTTCATTCTAAACTGATAGGACTTACGCCAGCAAAGTTGCCCCTTATCCCTCAATCCCTTCTCCCACAGCGAATTTTTTCTTTAGGACTTACACCAAGCAAAATTGCTCCCAGGGAGAAGGGAAATGTATCGGTTTTTCTTGTTCCCTCTCTCTTTTGGGGAGAGGGCTAGGGTGAGGGTTTCCGAAAAAGCAACGTAAGTCCTGTATAAAGTTAAACGATCGTTTGGGCAAAAATGAGCTTAACGATCGCTTCCCGCACCGAGGCAATGGGGATATTTTGCAGTATCTCCCCGGCAAAGGCATAGGTCAGTAGGTTAGTTGCTGTCACGGGGTCAATGCCGCGGCTTTGCAGATAGAATTGCTCCTCCCGATCGAGTTGGCTCACGGTAGCACCGTGGGCGCATTTGACATTGTCTGCCACAATCTGCAACTGGGGTTTAGTATCAATGCGGGCATGGGGCGACAGCAACAGATTGCGGCTCATTTGTTGGGCATCCGTCAGTTGTCCCTGCTTAGTGACACAAATTTGCCCGCTGAATACGCCATGACTGTGATCCCTGAGGATGCACTTATGCAGTTGGTTGCTTCTGCCGCTGGGATGACTGTGCACGATCGTGGAATAGGTGTCGGAGGTTTGGTTAGCCCCGATCGTGACTAATCCCTGCAATGTGGTGCTGGTGGCATCTCCCTGGAGTTGGACGTGTAAGTTATGACGGGAGAGCTGGGCACCAACATCGATCGTTTGTAACTGATAGAAACTGTTTTTTGCCTGCACCACTCTGGTAGTCTGGGTATGAAAGGCAGATAGACCCTGGTGCTGCCAAATGATGTGGTTGAGAACAGCTTGTTCCCCTACATAAATCTCCGTCAAGGGGTTCGCCCAATAGACATCCTCATTGCCCTGATGCACTTCCACGATCGTGAGGCGGCTATGGGGGGCTAAAACTACTAAACAACGGGGATGACTAGCGCTATGCTGTCCCTGATTGAGGTAGTGCAGAGCTACGATCGTTCCATCAGCATAATTCTGGGGCACATAAATTAAGGATAAATCTTCACAGGAACTGCTGTTAATTTGACTGAGCATATCCCAATCGTCAGTATATTTTCCCAAGTGGGCTGACAAGAGAGAGGCAGAGCTATTATCGGTTAAAACTGAACCCAGAACTAATAGTTCTCCTGGCTCCACGACCGATCGATCGGGGATAAATGTACCATTGGCAAAGACCAAAGCAAATTCCGCTTCGGGGATAGGCGTTACAGTCGACTCAAACTGGGGTAGAGCAGTCTGCCACCTAATCGACTGGAGGGCAGAGGGGTCAGTATATTTCCACTCTTCCTGCTTGGTGTTGGGGAAAACTAGACGGGGGATTGTTGCCTCGGCTCTCTGCTGGAGTGCCTTTAACAATTGTTTTACTTCAGATGTCATTTTTTTCTGCTTTACCTATTCTTCCGTCAACCAGTCATAGCCGCGGGATTCTAATTCCAGGGCGAGTTCTTTGCCACCTGTTAAAATGATTTTGCCCCCTTCCATTACATGAATAAAGTCCGGCACGATGTAATTTAATAACCGTTGATAGTGGGTAATCACGATCGTGGCATTATGGGCATTACTGAGCTGGTTTACGCCCTGGGAGACAATTTTCAGGGCATCGATGTCTAAGCCTGAGTCTGTTTCATCCAGTATGGAGAGCACTGGTTCCATCACTGCCATCTGCACAATTTCGTTGCGCTTCTTTTCTCCCCCCGAAAAGCCCTCATTCACACTGCGTTGCAAAAAGGAGGGGTTCATGTCTACCACTTTGAGCTTTTCGTTAATCAAATCGCCAAAGTCTAGTAAGTCTAACTCCGGTAGCCCGCGGTGCTTGCGTACGGCATTACAGGAAATGCGCAGAAATTCCGAATTGGTCACCCCAGGAATCTCTAGGGGATATTGGAATGCCAAAAACAGTCCTTCCCTTGCCCTAATTTCTGGTTCCCAGTCTAGTAAATTTTGTCCCTTAAAAGTAATCGTGCCGCCGGTCACGGTGTAGTCGGGATGTCCCGCCAAAATCTTGGAAAATGTGCTTTTACCAGAGCCGTTGGGTCCCATGATGGCATGAATTTCGCCGCTTTTTACTTCTAGGTTTACTCCCTTTAATATCTGGGTGCCGTCGACACTGGCGGTCAGGTCTTGCACTGACAGCAGGGTAATTGCATCTTCAACGATCATGTTTTGTTCTCGATTTT
Source organism: Cyanobacteria bacterium M5B4 (assembly GCA_002861535.1). GTDB lineage: Bacteria > Cyanobacteriota > Cyanobacteriia > Pseudanabaenales > Pseudanabaenaceae > M5B4. The sequence continues at coordinate 12,236 of PHFO01000036.1, forward strand.
GTCCTAGTTTAACACTTCAGAAGTGGGGGGCAGGACGGGAGCTTTGCCTTGGAAGTGGCTGTAGACGGTGGCGGAGATTTTGCGGATCAGTTCTTCGGCGCTGGGGTCTTCGGGGGGACGGCGCACCATGACGGCGAGGAAGTAGCGCCTGCCGTTGGGGGCATCAATCATGGCTACATCTCCTATAAGATTGGCGATCGTGCCGGTTTTATGGCGGATGCGACTCTTTTCCCCGATCGGTTCGGCGATCAGGGAGTTGTTTTTGGTCTGGCTGAGGATGTCCATAAATAGGTCGCGGCTACGCAAGGACAGCAGTTGTTGTTGTTCGACTTTGCTAAATAGTTCTACTAGTTCCTTGGCACTGGTGGTGTTGGTGCCCTGGAGGTCGGGCAGGATATTACGGAAACGGGTCTGCTTCATGCCCCACTTGTCCAGGCGTTCGTTGATCACTTCAATGCCCCCTAAACGCTTGATCATCATGTTGGTGGCGGTGTTGTCGCTTTCGGTGATCATCAGGGTGGCAACTTCTAGGGCAGAGATTTTTGTCCCGATCGGTTGATCCTGGAGTATTCCTGCTTCCGGGGCTTTGTCCCCTTCGGTGAGTTGCAGCATTTCGTCCAGGGCGATCGTTTGTAGGTCTAGTTGTTCCAAAAAAGCAACCAGTAGGGGCAGTTTAATGAGGCTGGCGGAGGCAGTGGGGGTGGCGGCGTTGATGTCCACATAACCGCCTTGGTCTGGTTCGTAGACCATGAGGTGGAGATTTAATTCTTTAGGAACAAGGGCTTTGATGGCGGTGGTGAGGGGAGTAATTTCTTGCTTGAGGGCGATCGTTTGCACTACTGCTTCTGGTTCTGGGGCAGCTTGGGGCGGGGGGGCGGGGCGGCTAAAGAGGGCGGAGATGGTGGCGGCAATGAGGCTGATGCCCACGAGGGGCACGGCAATCACCACGGCGATGCGGAGGAGACGCATCAAGGGGGACATGGGCTTTTGCTGGGCGCGGGTACGGCGGCGACGCAATTTATTCATAGGTTTTTCTTATCGCCCACTGTACTTGGCTTAATACTCCTCTAAGCATAGCTACTTCTGCCTGGCTTAAATCCGATCGATGCCCTATTTTACGGAATTTCTGCATCCGCGCCAAGGCAGTATGGGGATAGAGATAGCCAATGTCCAGCAAAACGGTCTCCAGATGTGCAAATAGACCTTCTAAAGATTCTATGGTGGCACGGTCGATCGATCGTGGTTTTATGGTTTCTGGTTGCAACATCCGCCACTGATAACAACAAATAGCCACGGCTTGGGCGAGATTGAGAGAGGGATAGCCAGGATCGGTGGGAATCTCGATCACCCCCTGACAGCACTGCAATTCCTCATTACTTAGTCCCCTATCTTCGGCACCAAACACTAGGGCAAATTCTGGCACTTCCTGCAACCAGGCTAAACCCCGATCGGGTCTTGTGGTGGTTAAACTGCTATCGATGCGCCCGCAGGTAGCCATTGCCCGCTGGCATCCCGTTAATGCTGCCGTTAGAGTGGGGACAATTTGGGCTTTAGCTAAAACATCCGCGCCATGCACTGCCATTTTGAGAGCCGCCCTATCCCTGGGGCTACAGTGGGGCGCAACCAAATACAACCGATCGAGTCCCATATTTTTCATTACCCTAGCCACCGAGCCTAGATTTAACGCCCCTTTGGTTTCCACTAGGACAATTCTCAAAGCCATGTTTTTACCAAGACCGATCGGGCAAATTGTAGTCGAAAAACATCTAAGATATTACGCCAAGCAAGATTACCCCTCATCCCACAGCGAATTTTTTCTTGTTCCCTCTCCCTGTTTGGGAGAGGGCTAGGGTGAGGGTTTCAGAAAAAGCAAGGTAAGTTCTGATCTAAGATATTACAGGACTTACACCAAGCAAAATTGCCCCTCATCCCTCAATCCCTTCTCCCACAGCGAATTTTTTCCTGTTCCCTCTCCCGTTTCCTGAGCGCAGCCGAAGGAGGCAAAGGCTAGGGTTTCAGCAAAAGCAACGTAATATTACATGTAGCGAAATTTCCGGGCTTTGATTAAGATAATTTAACTATGACAGCCCAATTCAATGACTATCCTGCTGATCGATTCTGGCATTGCTAACATCCATTCTGCCGCCAAAGCCCTGGAGTTATGGGGGGCAGAGGTCAAAATCACCGATCGTTGGCAAGACTTCAGCCAAGCCCAAGCAGTGCTACTGCCCGGAGTAGGTGCCTTCGATCCGGCGATGCAGGCGCTCAAACAAAAAGATTTGCTCCATCCCCTCCAAGATTGGGTCGCCCAGGGTAAACCCCTGTTGGGTATTTGTCTGGGAATGCAGTTACTATTCGACCGATCGGCAGAGGGCACAGAACCCGGATTAGGGATCATCCCTGGAGAAATTCACCGTTTACCAAGTATTCCCCCCATGCCCCTGCCCCACATGGGTTGGAATCAACTAGAAATTCACACTAATCATTACCTCTGGCAGAATTTGCCACCCCTGCCCTGGGTTTATTTTGTCCATTCCTACTATGCCGAACCCGCCGATCGATCGACCATCTCTGCTACAGTAAACTACGGCGGTTTCCATCCGGCTGTGGCAGTTGTCAAAGATAACGTCATGGGTCTGCAATTCCATCCCGAAAAATCTGCCGCCTCTGGGCTACAAATCCTGAAAAATTTCGTCCAATCCCTCAGTATATCTCCCAAGGAAGTTAGCTATGTTTAAGCCTGCCCTTTTCCTCTCCTTTCTGGTACTTGGCAGTAATGTTTTGCCCCTGTTTGCCCAGTCGGGCGCGGGCTTTATTTTGTATGGCGATGTGCGGGATAAGGCGCTAAATTATTCCCTCGACGATGGCTCAGCACGACTCACCGATCGCTACTTTTTAGACCTCAAACCCCAGAAATTCAAGATCGGCGAAATTGTGATCAACATCCCCGAAACCTTTGATGGACGCTTTGATCCCGATCGGATGGAAGTAAGAATCAAAGACAAAGCCGTCCCTCTGCGGAGCAAAAAACTGGATATGGAAGGGCGCAGAATTGAGCTAGTTTTAGCCGAGCCAGTTCCCCCCAACGCAGCCCTCACCGTAGTTCTAGCCGGGGTGACCAATCCCAACTTCCCTGGAATTTACAAATTCGATGCCAATTTGATCAGTGCCGACAGTACCCCCATTTTGCGCTACATTGGCTCCTGGATCATTGATTTCAACTAACCTCTTGGCAGAATTACGCCCCTGGGTGTACAGTTAAAACCATTACCAATTATCAATTAGGAGTTTAAGATGCAAATTTCAGAAGCTCAAGTTTTAACCGCCCTTGTTATCGCCCTGTTTCCGGCGGTAATGGCAGCAATGCTTGGTTCTGCCCTCGCAAACGAATAGTCAATTTAACTTGCACATTTATGGCTACCAGACGTAGATCGAAACTAACTACCAAAGTTACACCCCTTAGACCTAAATCTGGTAGCTTTGTTAAGCCCGATACCAAGTTTCGTTTACAACAGGAACGACACACCCTGGGTAGGGGGCTAGAAATTATTGGCGTGACCAGTGCCAGCCTGCTACTGTCCGCAGGGGCAATTATGGGCTTGATTCGTTTAGGCAAATATCAAAAGGTGCAACTCGATCGGTTAAAAGAAGTAAACCGCGAAGTAGCCGCAATGGAAGCCAGGGTAGAAATACAGCGAGAAAAGTTAGCCAGAGCCTTTAATCCCCAGCAGTCTGTGCCACGGCAGCAAGGATTTTTACAACCCGATGAAGTATCGATCAAGTTAGTAGATCGGAATGAACAGAGTTTTCGTGATAGCATGACTGCTGCCAACGACTAATCTTGGCAATAAAACAACTAAGGACTTACGTTGCTTTTTCTGAAACCCTCTCCTAAAAGGGAGAGGGTAATTCCTGTTAGTATTTTCAGGAGAGCTTAACTGCTTTTTTGCTCCCAGGATTGCCATAGGGTCAGACCGCCCACGTAGGCATAGCCCAGAGTGTACATCAGCAGGTAGGGCACGGAGGTATAAAAGGACTCCCACCAAGCGATGACCAACGCCATTAGCCCATAGGCAGAAAGGGCTAGTTCCCCCAGGGCCATAGGGTCGAAGGGGATTTTGTAATGTTTGTCTTGCCACCGATCGGTGGGGCGTTGGATATTAAACTTGGGAGTACGGCGGAAATTGAGACCGTAGTTAAACAATCCTTCCATCACAGCCCGACTGTTATTGAGGGACAACCCCGTGCCAAAGAGGGAAAGGAGTATAACCCGATCGATCCGGCACCACCAATTGCGGGGATATAGTTCCCGCTGGGCTGCCAAGTAGAGAATGGAAGGACCAAGGGCGGCGGGGGTGAGAAAGCCCCAAAATCCCATCACCGATTCCCGCAGAGTAGGGGTATCGTGGTGTAGCAGGATCATGGTAGGCACGGACATCAGCAGGGCGACTAGGGCGCATAGCTGGGTGACATAGCCGGTGAGGTGAATTGTCGCTTGTCCCTTCGCCAGTAGAGATAGGTAGGGATGGTGCCACACTTGGGGCAGGAGTTTTTTGGCGCATTGAATGGTTCCCTTTGCCCAGCGAAATTGCTGGACTTTGTAGGCTGCCACTGCCACTGGCAGTTCGGCGGGAGCCACGATCGTGCTGTCAAACAAAATGCGCCAGCCCTTCAGTTGAGCGCGATAACTTAAATCCGTATCTTCTGCCAGGGTATCGCCATGCCAACCGCCGCTTTCCTCGATCGCCCGTTTGCGCCAAATGCCGGCGGTGCCGTTGAAGTTGAGCAGCCATTGATTCACCGATCGGGAACGTTGCTCCACAATAAAATGACCATCCAAGCAGGTGGCTTGCAACTTGGTTAACAGGGAATATTCGGGGTTGAGGTGCCCCCAGCGGGTCTGCACAACGCCAATTTTGTCGGCTTCGGGGTGTAAAAAATAATGCCCGATCGTTTCCTTCAACCAATTGGGTTCCGGCACGAAGTCTGCATCAAAAATGGCGATAAATTCTCCCTGTGCGGTTGCCATGCCATTTTGCAATGCCCCCGCCTTAAAGCCCGTCCGTACCGATCGGTGAATATAGGTAATCCAATGCCCCTTGGCTTGGTACTCTGCCACTATGGACTGCAACAGTTCCTGGGTGTCATCCGTAGAGTCATCTAATACTTGAATGAACAAACGATCGGGGGGATAGTCCAAGTTGCACACAGCATCAATTAGACGTTGTGCCACATAACGTTCGTTGTAGACCGGCAACTGTACCGTCAGAACCGGTAGGTCATCGGGGGGCAAAGACTTACTCAACCGGGGGCTGGGTTTATTAGTAATAGTTAGAAAACAAGCATTTAGCCCGTAAATGAGCAACCATAGGGCAACAATGCCGTTAAATGCCGTCAGAAGTGTAATCAGAATTAAAATAGACAACAACCTCTACAACAACGAGCCACAGATAGTAGAGATACCACGAAACTAGGGATAAAGATATACCGAAGTTAATGGTTCTCTACCCGATCGTTTCCTCTAGCCTAATCGCCTGCTTGAGGCTAAGACAAAGTTCTGCCATACTCTGTACCCCATCTTCAGCAAGGCGTTTGACCATGGCACTGCCCACGATCGCGGCATCGGCATTCCAGCTAATTACTTGTTTGGCGTGCTCAGGCTGGGAAATACCAAAACCAACCCCGATCGGTTTGTCTGTGACGGTGCGCAGTTCCTCTAGTTGCCGTTGTACGCCTTTGCCCACCTGGGCGCGCATCCCTGTGACACCGGTGGTACTGACCAGATAAATAAATCCCTCCGACTGGGCGGCAATAGTCGCCATCCGTTCCCTGGGGGTAGTAGGCGCAATCAAAAGAGTCACTTCAATCCCGATCGCCCGGGCGGGCTGTAATAAATTCTCGGCTTCTTCTAGGGGTAAATCGGGCACTACTAAACCTCTAGCTCCCCGATCGTAAATTTTTTGCAAGAAATTAGGAATACCCTGTTGCAAAATCGGATTGAAATAGGAAAAAATGATTAACGGAGCGCTAATTTTCCCCTTTACCTGCTCCAATACTGCCAAAATAGCTCCTAAATTCGTCCCTTTTTGTAACGCTCTGGTAGCGGCGGCTTGGATTACAGGTCCATCGGCAAGGGGGTCAGCATAGGGAATCCCCAATTCAATCAAATCTGCCCCAGCCCGATCGAGGGCTTCGAGGGCAGCGATCGTGGTTTCTAGGTCGGGGTCTCCCGCCGTAATAAAGGGAATCAGTGCCGCCTCGCCCCGACTGCGCAACATCTTAAATTTTTCTGAGATCGCAATCATAATTTACCTAATCCCTCCGCCATAGGCAGCCCGATCGATTAACCACAACACATTCCCCTGAATTAGCCGCGCCGGATAGAGGTTACTATCCCCTGTAGGGGCATGAACTGCCTTGAGGGCTGGATTTTTATTCGCCCCACTGACCAAAAAGAGAATCTGCCTGGCGTTGTTAATTATGGGATAGGTCAAAGTGAGACGGGGCTGGTCGTCCTTTTGTCCCACCGTCACCCACCGATCGGTGACAGTCAATGCCTCGGTACCAGGAAACAGGGAGGCAGTATGCCCATCATCCCCCATACCAAGCAAAACCAGATCAAAAATGGGCAATCCTGGCGGTTTAAGGGCAAAAAATTCCTCTAAGTGCGCCTGATAACTCTCTGCTGCTTCCAGAGCAGTAGGAAAACTCGTAGGCATAGGATGGATGTTAGTTTCCGGGAAATTTACCTGATTTAGCCACGCCTGCCTGACCATACCCTCATTACTTTGGGGATCGGTAGGGGGGACATAGCGTTCATCGCCCCAAAAAATATGGATATTAGACCAATCTAAGTCTTCTTGCGCTAAAGATTGATAGAGGGGTTTTGGCGTACTTCCGCCCGCTACTACGAGGGAATAGGTACTTCCCTGCTTGGCTC
>PHFO01000037.1 GCA_002861535.1 Cyanobacteria bacterium M5B4
GTTGCTTTTGCGGAAGCCCTCTCCCCGCTGTGGGAGAAGCCCTGAGCCTGTCGAACTAAAATCCTAAATCTGCCCTAGCAACTTCCGCTGCTTTTAACACTTCTGGGGTAGATACTTCCTCCCAGTCAATTTCCCCGATCGCGCGATAAAACTCCTCATCATAACGCCTGGTCTGCATCACCACCGGCATCGGTACCGCATGACCTAAAACTAGAGCCTGTTGTTTAGAGTCTAGTTTGGCTAACACCGATCGCAGGTTGGTACTCCCTGCCACCCCCGTAAAAATGGCATCAATGTCTTTGTCATCGTTTAACAAAGCTGTTACCCTAGTGCCAATCTGAGACATGACTTCGTTATCAATACCAGAGGGTCTTTGATCAACTACTAAAAGAGTGACAAAATACTTGCGCATTTCCCTGGCGATCGTGCCGAAGATGGTCTGTCTAGCAGTCATCGGATTCAAAAAACGATGGGCTTCTTCGATCGTGATCATCAGTTGGATGGGACGATCGGAGGGATTTTTTGTTTGTAAGAACTTCTCTGCTTGTCTAACATAGGCATGGTGAATACGCCGCGTGATAATGTTAGTAGCTAGCATATAGGACAACATATTCGACTGAGAGCCGAACTCGATCACCACGTGTTTATGACTTTTTAGGGCATCGAGGAGTTGTTTAATCGGGTTTTCCGGGCAGGTTTGTTTTAGGTATTTTAGCTCTTCTAAACGAGTTAACTTGCGTTGTAATGCCATTATGGAAGACTTACTGCCCATTTTCGTCTCGCAAAACTCTTGAATTTCGCCGTTGGTCATACTGAGTAGACGGGAAATCCAGTTCTTGCCAAATTCATTACGCAGGATAATCGCATTTTCTAAACTTGCCTCCGAGAGATTTAGTTCTTCTTTCACTAACATTAGGTCTTCTACTTCAATCTGATCGAGACCGATGTAAAGCTCTTGGGCATCTCTGACCCCCCTTCTTACAGTGGAGTCCGGATCAAGGGTGTAGATTTTGACCTGCCCAGGGAAAAGTTGCCGCAGTCCCTTCACCGTCTGGAATTGCTTGCCCTCCGCCGCCGCCTCCCAGCCATATTCCGAGTGCATATCAAAAATCAGATTGACGGCAGCCCGTTTGCGAATTACTCCCGACAATAACAGACGGGCTAAAAAAGATTTACCCGTGCCCGACTTGCCAAAGATGCCGTTACTGCGCTCCACAAACCGATCGAGGTCGATACAAATCGGCACCGCCATATCGATCGGTTGCCCAATGGCAAAATTACGCTTGTGGGGGTCATCTTCCCAACCAAAAACGATGCGAAAATCCCGCTCTGAAGCTTCAAAGGCTTGGGAAAAGTGACTGGGAACGGTTTTCACTGGCAAAAGCACAAAGTCCGATTCGAGGGCGCTCGGGGTCTTCTTTCGTTTACTCTTTTTTTCCGTGGGCAATAAGTCTAAGGCAGGGGAAGATTCAAACATCAACATCGGTGCTAGATTGATCGTGCCAAAGGTACCAGTTCCTGCTAAAACTTCCGTTAAAAAAAGATTGCTGGGATCGGGGGGATTGACCAAAATTCTCGGACTAGCTGTACCTAAAGCTACATCGGTCAGGATACAAAAAAACGCGATCGTTTTCCCTGTACCACTAAAAATTTACCGACTCGCATCTCTTCCACCGACACATCCCCGTATAGCCGCACTTCTAAACCCTGACTTAAAGAACCTTGTACAACTACACCAAGGGGTCGGATGTTATCCATCTGTCTGTTAAATCCATCTGTGAAAACGATCGAGTAGAGCTTTAAGTTAATAACAAAGCTATACTTTTAGATATGGTGTTTATCCTATCAGACCTCAATACTTTTGTCATCTTCTGTCGTTATTTTAGTTACGGTTGTACCTTTCTCAGGAGCAAGTTTTCAGGCGATCGTAGGTAATGACTTGTAGGTATTTAGGTTAAAATGCCTCTGTAAGTTCTCTTGGAGATGGTCATGCGTGTCTTTTTGCTGACGACGATCGCGGTGGGCTTCCCCCTGCAAGCTCAACTTCTGACTCCCCTAGCTCCTGCTCCGGCAATTCCTGCTACAAATCCTGGTACTGTCTTCCCCAGGGGGAGAGACAAAACTTGCCCCGATGGCACTGCCCTCAATGCCAAAATTGGGCGTTGCTTACCTACCCAACAGGGCAGGACGTTACCGACAGAAGAGACTATGGACAGGATCGCTACTCCCGCAACGAGAATGAACACAACACCTACTGTGACTGCCATTCCTGCCTCCATTGCTAAGGAGCCTAATGCCAAACAATTAGTGCAGGAAGCGGCCGAGTCCTGTAGCGCCTACCCTGGTACCGTACCTGCCCCCATGCCTGGTGGCTATGCCTGTGTGCCGCAAAAGTAATCTCCTAACTTCATTGGGAAAAACGGGTAAAAAAATGACTAGAAAGACAAAGGTAAAACAAAAACCGATCGGTTCCCTCTTATTTCTTGTGATCATGTCTAGCGCGATTTCCCTGGGTGCGGTCACCACTTTTTCAGTATTGCAGGCATTCCGCCCCATGGGAAAAACTCTAAGTAATACGCAAACGATCGAGGGCATCCAAATTTGTGAAGCGGATGCCCTCACGGCTTTGGAGGACACCTTGGCTCAAGTGCAGTCTGCTGCTGCCAATCCTCTGCAACTTGTGAATCTGTCTGCAGAGTGGAGAGAGGAAGTCATAGCGCAATTCCTGCCCACCAATTATCCCAACATCCACGATCGGGCACGGCGCACCTATGTCCCCATCATCATGTACCACGACATTACGCCGGTTAAGGATGTAGATTATGATGTCACCCCCCAGGAATTGGCAGACCACTTTGCCACTCTCAAAGCGGAGGGGATGACCCCCATCAGCATTGACCAGCTGGTGAGGCACTTAGAAACGGGAGCTAGCCTGCCCCCCAAGCCGGTTTTGCTTACCTTTGATGACAACTATCGCGGGCAGTATCTCCATGCTTTCCCCTTGTTGCAAAAATATAATTTTCCCGCCGTATGGTCGGTGCATACCGCTTTTGTCGGTAGTCCCCAGGGTAAACCCAAAGCCACCTGGGAAGAACTAAAAAAGATGGCGGATAGTGGCTTAGTTACGGTTGCTTCCCACACCGTCAGTCATCGCAATCTGACTGACCTCACCCCTGCTGAAATCGATCGGGAATTGCGGGAATCAAAGCAAATCCTGGAGGAAAAGTTGGGACGATCGGTGAAATATTTCACTTACCCAGAGGGCACCTATACAGAACCCATGAAAGAGCAGGTGCTCAAGGCGGGCTATCGCGCAGCTTTGAGTATGAGCTTAGACCCCTACTACGAAACCTCTGCCAGTGAGTCGGACGATTTGCTCAGTTTGCGGCGCTACGGGCAATCCCGCTTTAATGACATTATTGCGGAAGGGAAACGCCATAGTTCTGACAGTGATTTAGCCACGATCGTGCCGGTAAAGCAGGGTTTTGCCCCGATCAATTTTTCTAGCCCCGTGGAAAAGCATCGCGTCACGATCGATGGTTTGCCCCTGACTTTAGTTTTTGGCGGGCAACCCGTCACCGTCCATGCCGATAGCCGTTATCAAGTAGCCGAAATTCAAAGTAAGTTACCCAATGCTGTCGCTGCCGTCGATGGCGGCTTCTTCTCCCTTGAGTTTTTAGATAGTAATCAAATGATTGGCCCTGTCCTCAGCCGCAATTCCTCCCAGGCTGGAGTCTTCAATCCGGGCAAAAAGGGGGAAAATCCCCTCTTAAAAGGTCGTCCCCTGGTTTTAATTTCCGATCGCAGTGTCAAGTATGTGCCCTATGACCCCGATCGGCATACGTCCCTGGAGGCACTGCAACAGGAATTGCCCGATGTCAAAGATGCCTTTGTCGCTGCTGCATGGCTGGTCAAACAAGGTAAACCCAGGGATGCCGCCAGCTTTGGCAAGCTCTACGGCTTTGATGCCGCCCGCGATCGGGCGTTTTGGGGCATCGATCGGGCGGGGCGACCCGTGATCGGGGTGACGATGGAGATGATCGATTCTGTCGGTTTGGGACAAATTTTAGCCAAAGCCGGCATCTACGAAGCCGTGATGCTAGATTCTGGGGCGAGTGCCGCTCTGTCCTACCAAGGGCAATCCGTCATGGAATATGAACCGAGACCAGTCCCCCATGTGGTGGCGCTCTTACCGCCCCAGCCCGCTCCCGCCAAGGAAGAAAAAGCAGAAAAAGACACCGATCGGTGCCGCATCAGCAGTCGTTAATCGTCCAGGGGGAGCTGCCTCCCCCTAGAAACCTCTAGGAAATATCCCGATAGGCTCTCGCCACCAAACGGTTACCCAAAAAAGTGGCGTTGAGAGTGCCGCCCTTGCCATCAGACCAACTTATGATCGTGGCTACCTGCTCTCCCACAGACTTTTGACGGTTGAGGAAGCTAAATAGACTAGGCTTGGGCTGGTTAACTAGGAGCTTTTTCGCCTCGTCCGCATTCCTGCCAAACTTGGGGTCAATACCCAGGGGTTTACCATCGCCGCCCAAGATTTGCTTCACGCGGTTGTAACTCATACCAGGACGGAGGCAGACGTAGTTTTTACGGGTTACGCCACTAGGACCACAGCTATAGCGGGCATTAGCAAAGGCGCTGTCGTAATGTTGGGAGGGGAGAGCTGCCAAGTTTAAGGAGGGTCCAGAAAGGAGACGACCGCCAAACAAAATGAAGAGGGCGATTAAACCGATGAACAGGACATCTTCAATGAGGGCTTTAATTGGATTGCGGCGGTGCCGGCGTTGTTGCCATTGCACCTTCCGTTGCGCCCAGTCTTCCCAGGGGAAGGTATCGACCCAGGTGAGGGCTTGGTTCAATTTTTGTTGGCTGAAGGCTCCCGCCGCCACGATCGCTTCCTGCGGACGACGCACGATCGTGGTGGTCGCAGTTTGAATCGCTCTGCCCAGTTGGGGGTTAGTCAGCAAGCCCCGGAGACGACGGACAAGGGAACCACCCCGACGGCGGGATTGGGGGCGTTCCGAGGCAACCACGATCGCCCGGACCGGAGCAATGTAGGTGACGGGGAAGCAGTGAGTCAACAGAGCATCACCATCAGTGACACTGTAAAAAGTCAACTCGATCGAATTGACACCGGCAAGGGGGAGACGCTTTAGAAACTGCTCCAACTGATGAATGAAAAGATCAACCTGCTGATCATCAACCCGATCGGACAACAGGGTAAATCCAAGGAAGAGGGCATCTTGGTCATAGCGAATAGCTACTTGTTCAGGAGCAAGTAAATCGATATAATCACTGATAAAGCTGGTTAAAATGCGCTGAAATCGTTGCCACGACTGTCTATCTTCCAGATTTAAGTTACCCATTTTCTTCGCCTCTTTGCGCTAAGTGCCCACTTGTTTGGCATGATGTTTTACAAAGTGATTTTACCCACTCTAGGAAGTATAATTTCATGGGCTTTTCGACGGATTTAGAACTACTACTGCGGGCACGCTATCCCGTCCTAGCAATCTGGAGTAGTGAGGAAGAACGCCTGGAAGAAAAATTAACCCAAATTTCCCAGACCTTGGGCAGGAGTGTGTATTTGTGGGACTTCGTGGAAGGTTATCAAGGCAGTCCTACTAATCAGGGTATAGGCAGGCGCAATCCCCTCCAAGCCTTGGAATTTGTAGAAAAGATTGACCACGGGGCAGTGTTCATTCTGCGGGACTTCGATCGGTTTTGGGAAGATGTAGCAGTCAGTCGCAAGTTGCGTAATTTGGCGAAGCAGTTAAAACAGTTACCCCAAAATTTAATTTTAGAGACGACGACCAGGGTGGTGCCAGAATTTTTGCGGGAAGTAGTCACGATCGTAGATTTTGCCCTGCCCCAGAAAGACCAGATCAGTCAAGAACTACAAAATTTTGGTGTCAAGGAGCCAGAATTATTAGAAGAATTGACCAGAGCCTGTCAGGGCTTATCTTTAGAGCGCATCCGCCGCGTGCTGTCCTTAGCCCTGGCGGATCATGGGGAACTGCGCCTGGGGGATTTGTCCCTGATTTTGGCGGAAAAACAGCAGACCATCCGCCAGACGGAGATTTTAGACTTTTTCCCCGATACTACAGCGATCGAGGATATTGGGGGCTTAGACAACCTCAAGGAATGGCTCCTCAGGAGGGGCAATGCTTTTACCGATCGGGCTAGGCAATACGGCATCCCCTACCCCAGGGGCTTAATGTTAGTGGGCATCCAGGGTACCGGTAAATCCCTCGCCGCCAAAGCTACCGCCCACCATTGGGGCTTACCCCTCCTGCGCTTAGACGTAGGACGCCTATTTGCCGGTCTGGTAGGGGAAAGCGAAGCCCGCACCAGACAGATGACCCAATTGGCAGAAGCCCTAGCCCCCTGTGTGCTGTGGGTCGATGAAATTGACAAAGCTTTTAGTGGGGACAGTAGGGGGGATGGGGGCACCACCAACCGGGTGTTTAGCACCTTTTTAACCTGGATGTCCGAGAAGACTGTCCCCGTATTTGTCGTGGCAACAGCTAACAATATCCGCGCCTTGCCCCCAGAGTTACTGCGGAAAGGACGCTTTGATGAAATATTCTTTGTCGGGCTGCCCAACCAAGAGGAACGGGCGCAGATTTTTGAAGTGCATCTCAAACGCTTCCGGGGCTATAACCTGCGCAACTACGACCTCGATCGGTTAGCCTACGAAACCCCCAACTTTTCTGGGGCAGAAATTGAACAAATGATCATCGAAGCCATGCACATCGGCTTTAGCCAGAACCGCGATTTTACCAGCGAAGACATATTAGAGGCAGCCAGCCAAATTGTGCCCCTTGCCCAAGCCGCCAGTAGTGAAGTGGAATACTTACTGGAATGGGCGAAATCGGGGAAAGCCCGCCTCGCTTCTAGGGGAGGGTTACGAAGCAATTAGTTGTTTGAGATAGCGCTCGATTAACACGATCGCCACAATGTCATCCAGGGGACGGGGGGGCAGGCGCAATTTAGGAGGGAGCAATTTGACTATACCTTTAGGGGGATAGAGTTCCCAGTAGCGCTGCCTTGCCTCTAGGGTGGTAAATTTTTCATCGACTATGACTACCCTGGTCTGCTTGAGTAGTTCTTCTTGCCAGACTTTGCTACCGGTACCATTGCCCAAAACTACTAAAGAGATGGGATATTGGGCGCAAATTTCCTGCACCCGTCTAGGCGTTTCTGGAGTAGGAATAATTTCCTGAAGCCAGAGCTTGCGATCGATGCCCATCACTGCCAAACCGCATTTACTTTTCCCTGGATCAAGCCCTAAAAACACGATACAAATATTTTTGTTGCTTTATCAATATTAAATTAAAGTGAATTTTGCTTTACGCTACACTACTATAGGGGCAAGAAATTTGTAAGCACTGAATGACTAAGAGTCAATTTACAGTTCATTTTTGGGGGGTGCGCGGTAGTATTCCCACTCCGGGTCAATCTACTATCAGGTACGGTGGTAACACTTCCTGCATTGAAATGCGCTGTCATGGCAAAAGGCTAATTTTTGATGCCGGCACAGGCATCCGTGTATTGGGAGACCATCTCCTCAAAGAAATGCCCCTAGAGGCTTACATTTTCTTTACCCATACCCACTGGGATCATATCCAGGGATTTCCTTTTTTTACCCCTGCTTTTGTGAAGGGTAATACTTTTCATATTCATGGCAAAGTTTCTATTGCTGGGGACACAATTGAGAGTTGCCTGAGTAAACAAATGCTCGATCCTAATTTCCCGGTGCCTTTGGGGATTATGGGTTCAACTAAGCACTTTTATACCCTCGATTTTGGCGAAACGATCGATATTGGCAATGGGGTGACTGTAGAGACGGCAAAACTCAATCATCCAGGGGATGCCATGGGCTATCGCGTCAGTTGGAACCAAGAGGTGGTCGTCTATGCCACCGATACCGAGCACTATCCCGATCGGCTGGATGAGAACCTAGTCCATTTAGCCCGCAATGCCGACTTTTTGATTATGGACTGCACCTACACCGATGAAGAATACTGGTCTAAAACCTCCCCTAAGATCGGCTGGGGGCACTCTACCTGGCAGGAGGGGGTCAAGGTGGCAAAAGCCGCCCAGGTGAAGCATTTAGTAATTTTTCACCACGACCCCGCCCATGATGACGACTTTTTAGATAAGGTGGGGGAGGAGTTACAAGCTACCTTTTCTAATGGCATGATGGCGCGGGAGGGCATGGTGTTAGCAGTAGCGCCAACGGAGGACTAAAATGCCCGATCGGATTATGTTTACTGAAGATACCTACGTGGTACTGTCTCCCAGCTTGGAACAACAGTTTGTCAATTTAGCAGAACTGCGGCAGATTTTAGATGATTTACTGTCCAGTTGTGATACTGATCTACCGGCTGACCTGCAAAACCTCGATCGGGAGTGCCAAATCGATCGGTTAATTGCCACGGTTTGCGAGTTTAGCACCCCTGGGGGGGTATGGCAGTGGTATGTGGTGCGTCTAAATAAGTGAGATAAACTTAACGGAGCGGCGGGATTTTGTGTCATGATTTTAGTCCGATCTCAGTCATAGAAATTTTGATGCGCCGCATTGCTCTATTTACAGAAACTTTTGTCCCTAAGGTAGACGGGATCGTCACCCGCCTCAAGTATACGGTGGAATATTTGGTAAGGTTGGGGGATGAGGTAGTAGTGTTTGCCCCCGATGGCGGGGTCAAAGAGTATAAGGGGGCGGAGGTCTATGGCATTTCCGGCTTTCCTTTGCCCCTCTACCCGGAGTTGAAGTTGGCGGTGCCCCACCCTGGCATTGGCGCTAAGTTGGAGGAGTTCCGTCCCCATATTGTCCATATTGTCAATCCGGCGGTGCTGGGCTTGGGGGGGTTATTTTTTGCTAAGGCGATGAAGTTGCCTTTAATTGCCTCTTACCATACCCATCTGCCTAAGTATTTACAGCACTACGGTCTGGGTTTTTTAGAGGGCGCTATGTGGGAGTTGATCAAGACTGCCCACAACAACGCCGCCCTCAATCTTTGCACTTCTACAGCGATGGTGCAGGAGTTGAAGAGTCACGGGGTGGAGGTGGTAGACCTATGGCAACGGGGGGTAGATACAGAGCAGTTCCATCCCCGATTCCGATCGGCGGCGATGCGGGAGCGCTTGACCCAGGGGCATCCCCACGATCGGTTGTTATTGTATGTGGGCAGGTTATCGGCAGAGAAGGAAATCCAGAGAATTTGGGAAGTATTGCAAGCCATCCCCCAGACGAGGCTGGCGTTGGTGGGGGATGGCCCCTACCGATCGGAGTTGGAACAGATTTTTGCCGGGACAAACACCCATTTTGTCGGTTATTTGCAGGGGGATGATTTAGCGAGTGCCTTTGCTTCTAGTGATGTATTTTTGTTTCCTTCCCGTACGGAAACCTTGGGCTTGGTATTGTTGGAGGCAATGGCAGCGGGCTGTCCCGTCGTGGCAGCGCGGGCGGGGGGATTCCCGACATAGTCAGCGATGGCGTGAACGGCTATTTGTTTGACCCCGATCGGGAGGATGGTTTAATTGTGGCTACCCAGAATTTATTGGGGCAAGATACTGCTCATCTAAAGGAGCGTGCCCGATCGGAGGCAGAGAGATGGGGCTGGGCAGAAGCGACCAAGCAGTTGCAGACCTACTACGATCGGGTGATTCGGGATGCCCTTAGTTAGTACGGCAGTGGTGGTAGCAGGGGCACGCTCGGGGACGGTAGTCGCTTTCCCTACAGATACGGTGCCCGCCTTAGCAGTCCTGCCCGGGCTGGGCACAAAAATCTATCACCTCAAACAGCGTCCTATCCATAAGCCCCTGGTGCTCATGGCAGCCAGTTGGTCACAGTTGCAAGACTTTATTCAAGGTAGCCATCCCCAATGGGAACAGGTAGTCTCCGATTATTTGCCGGGGGCATTGACCATTGTCTTGCCCGCCAGAGAACAGGACACGATCGGCATGAGAATACCTCAATCCACAATTGCCCTGGGGATTTTGCAACAGACTGGCCCCCTCCTCACTACCAGCGCTAACACCAGTGGGAAAACTCCCCTACTTACCATGACAGCGATCGCGGCGCAGTTCCCCAGTGTACTTGCTTTAGGAGACCAAGACCCCGATCGGCTATGGGGAAGCGGTCAGCCCTCCACCGTGATTAAATGGGAGCAGGATCGCTGGCAAGTTTTACGACAGGGAGAGGTTAAATATCCTTAAAAGTTTCTTTTAATACCGTTCTTGCCGCCAACTGCGATCGGGTGGAAGACAATATTTCCACTTCCCTGCGCAATCGCGCCGATGTGTCCTGGGTTTCTAATAATGCCTGTTGTTCTTCACTAGCACCATAGAAGTAGCTCGCAATCCAGTAGGACAATTCAAGGGGGCTACGGGGAACTTGGGGCAGTTCAATTTCCTGCTCCGTCAATTTTTGCGACAAGCGCACCACATCATCTAGCAACTCCCGCAATTCATCGGCGAGGGCATAGGGGACATCACTATCTTCAGAGATATGATCCTCAATCCATTCCACTAAACCCACGCGGTAAGGTTTTTCCCTGGTGTAGCGCAAAACACGGAACCGCTGTTGCCCGACTGCCATAATCTTCCACCGATCGTCAGGGAGGCGGTGGTGCTGCACAATCTGAGCACAGCAGCCAACCGAGGCACACTTGCCCGCCTGGCTATCCCACATCAAAACACCAAAAGAGCGATCCGTCTGCAAGATGGTGTTGATCATCATGCGATAGCGGTACTCAAAAATGTGTAGGGGCAAGGACTGTCCTGGGAAGAGGACAAGTTCGGGGAGGGGAAACAGGGGCAATTCACGCACCGTGAGGGAAGATACTGACATAATCAATGGGAATGCTAACAACAGATTAACACCTACAGCCTAAATCAGGCTCCTATTTTAGATAGAGTCGGTTAAAAAATGATACTCTGACAGAGCAAACTAAAATAAGGCAATGGGCGGACAGGTTTTAGCCGCGATCGATGTGGGTACTAACTCAATCCACATGGTGGTAGCGCAGATCAATCATCAATTACCAAGTTTTACGATCGTTTCCACAGAAAAGGAAACGGTGCGCCTAGGAGAAGGCAGGAGCGACAAGGGACACCTCAATCAAGCCGCCATCGATCGAGCTTTGGCAGCATTAAGCCGCTTTCGTCAAGTCTGCGACACCCTAGGGGCGACAGAAATTGTGGCAGTGGCGACCAGTGCCTCAAGGGAAGCTCCCAACGGGCAGGAATTGATCGATCGGGTCGCCCAACGCACCGGCATCAAAGTTGATCTAATCTCTGGGCAGGAGGAGGCGCGCCTCATCTATTTGGGCGTGCTGTCGGCGATGGAATTAAACCATCAATCCCACCTTATTATCGATATTGGCGGCGGCTCCACAGAGTTAGTTTTAGGGGATGGTCATGCCCCTAGCTACTTAAGTAGCAGCAAAGTAGGAGCAGTCCGGCTCACGGAAATGTTCGTCCACTCCGATCCGATTTCTAACTATGATTTTCACCAGTTGCAAAGCTATATTCAAGGCATCATCGAACGTCCGATCGAGGACCTCAAACCCCTACTGGGTAAAAAGATTCCTCCCCTAATTGGTTGCTCCGGCACGATCGAAGCGGTGTTGAGTTTATTTGCCAAAGAAACGACAGGTATTATTCCCAATCCTCTTCAGGGTTACACAATTAGCTTTGAAGCAGTCTCAGGCATGGTGCAATTGTTAAGACGATCGAACTTAGCAGAGCGCATTTTGCTGGTCAAAGAAAAGCGCGCAGAAATCGTTCTGGCGGGGGCAACAATTTTGCAAGAAGTGATGCGAGGATTACAACTGCCGCGCATTACCTACTGCCAGGCAGCACTAAGGGAGGGACTAATTGTTGACTGGATGATCAAGCATGGTCTCATTCAAGACCGTTGGCGTTATCAGAGTTCCGTACGGGAACGGAGTGTCTTAAAACTCGCTCACAAATATAAAGCTAACTTGCCCTACAGTAAACAAGTAGCAAAACTATGTTTGAGTTTATTTGACCAAACTCAAGGTATTTTACATCGTTGGGGACAGGAAGAACGCCAACTGGTTTGGGCAGGGGCACTCCTACACAATGTCGGTCATTTTATCAGTCATAGTGAACATCACAAACATTCCTACTATTTGATTCGTTATGGGGAATTACTGGGCTATACCGAGTCAGAAATTGAAGTGATTGCTAACTTGGCGCGTTACCATCGCCGCAGTGAACCCAAACGCAAACACGAACACTACCGCCGCTTACATGAAAGTCAGCAACTGTTGATCGATCAAATTTGTCCTTTATTGCGCTTAGCTGTTGCCCTCGATCGCAGACAGATCGGTGCTATTAGCGATGTCAAAGTCACGATCGATCGGTCTATATTTACGCTGAGGATTTTCCCCAGCCATCCCGAAGACCCCTGCACCCTAGAGCTATGGAGCCTAGAATACAAAAAGGAGCTATTCGAGAAGTATTACAATCTCACCCTAGCCGTTGTTGTCGATCCTAGTTGCGGAGTAACTGGGGTGGAATCCTCGCTCCGGTCAGGTTTGCGCCCGTCAGTTTGACCATAATTTTGTTGGCGTAGCCGACTATGGCACCGGTCAAGTCGGCATATTGCAGGTCGGCACCACTGAGGTCAGCGCCGATCAAGTTGGCTTCCGTGAGGTCAGCATAGCTAAAGTCCGCCTGTAGCAGGTTTGCCCGAAATAGTTTTGCCCCCCGCAGGTTAGCTTGATGGAAATTGGTTTTATGTAAAAAGGCATCGGTGAGATCAGCATAGCTGAGATTGGCATAACTAAAATCTCTACCGGAGAAGTCCTTTTCCCGCAGGTCTGCCCCCGACAAGTTGTGTTGCCTGTAGTCCCTGGGGGATTTGGCTTTTTCTTTTTTAGGAGGAGGGGCAGATTTCTGGGAGTGCCGATTAGTATGGGAGCGCAGAATTTCCCGCGCTTCATTTAGTTCTTTTAGTTTTGCCTCCGCTTTTTCTTGGAGTCGCAGATTATCTTTGGGAATTCGATCGGGATGCCACACAAACAACAGGTCTCGATACGCCTGGTTAATTTCTTCCCAGGTCGCGCCGGGGGATATTTCCAGCACTTGATAACAGGTTTGAATATTAGCCATAGGATTACGATCGGTGGGACAATTTTACCGCGGACAGTTGATATTACTGCGGGTAGTGATATTAAGATGTCCTTAAATTTTAGTTTGCTGGTAAGGAGAATTGATCGATTAACTTCTGTAAAGATTTCAGCGCATCATCCTGCTTTAAGAAGGGCAGGTCTGGTAGTTTTGGTAAGTTTTGTTGCAATTGTTCCTTCGAGGCTATTAGTATGCTTTTAAGGGTCTGGGAAACGAGCCGCACTATGTATTCATCCAGAATAATCGGGGTTTCATTCTGGGTAAGATTGGTCAAAGTAATATCGTCAAACTTAAATTCCCGATCGATTTGTTGTCCAAGAAAACTAAACCGCAACTTAGTATTAACTGCACCGATCGTGACTTTGCTAGAAAGAATCTTCCTCTGTTTTATAGGCTTGTCCTCTGGCGTGGGCTGGGGTTTATTTTTCTGGATATAGGCAGCTATTTCGCTAATGTTGCCTTTGGACAAAGTTTGCTCAATGTTGATGTTCCAGTTGTCAATACTAAAGTTTTCCATCTGCAATGTAGGCTGGAGCAGGGACAGGTTTTTCACCTTAATATCTAAGTTATTAATCTCCATAAAATAGGGAGTATTTAGACCACTGGGGTTACTAATTGCAATTTTGGGGATGCTAATTGTGCCCATAATTGGATTGAGTTTGGCTTGGTCAATTTGGGCGGGGGTACCAAGAGCGGCACTAATTCTAGTGGTGAGTCGATTGCTTACTAATTCCCCTCCCTTAAACCAGAAAATGCCCATTGCTAAAACTATAGCTAGGACTAATCCAGCGACAAATCCCAAGATAATTTTTGTGATTTTTGTTACTCTTGCCACGGCTGTTCTCCAAAGATAGCGTTTTCCAAAGCATCGATCGATTCTTCTAGATCATCATTTACAATTACGTAGTCAAATTCATCTAGGGCAGCCAACTCGATCGTGGCGTGGTGGAGGCGTTGGGCAATCACTTCCTCCGGTTCCGTCGATCGTTTCCTTAGCCGTGCTTCTAATTCTACCAGAGAAGGAGGGGCGATAAAAATCCGCATTGCTTGGGGGAAGGTGCGGGCAATCTGTCTTGCTCCAGTGAGGTCAATTTCTAACAAAACCCATTTGCCCTGCTGGATCATCGCTTCTACGGGGGCTTTGGGTGTGCCGTAGAGGTTACCCGCATATTCTGCCCATTCCAAAAAAAGCCCTCCTGACAGGCTTGCATAAATTTGTCCCGTTGCCAAAAGTAATATTCCTACCTTCTACTTCGTGGGGGCGGGGGGGGCGGGGTAGTCACTGATACGGAAAATGCAAACAGTTCTGGATAACGATCGCAGAGATGACTAAGTAGGGTGCCCTTGCCGACACCGCTAGGGCCAGTGATCACAATTAGCCCGCCTTTATTCTGGGACATCTCTGGCAACCATAAAGCGATTGGCTACGGTCTCCGGTTGGATGGCAGACAGGACTACATGGGAGGAGTCGGTAATGATCACGGCGCGGGTGCGCCTGCCGTAGGTAGCATCAATTAGTTGTCCCCGTTCCTTGGCATCACTGATAATTCGTTTGATCGGCGCGGATTCTGGACTGACGATCGCAATTACGCGATTACCTGACACAATGTTCCCAAAACCGATATTGATGAGCTTGATGTCCATAACAATAGGAAAGAGAACTATCTATGGCTATATTACCCGAATTTGACGGTTTCTTTGGCTACAATTGCTCTAGGACTTATTTGGTTCATATTGTGGCTTGGAACTAGATCAAATCTGCAATTTAATTCAGGATTTACGATGAGGAAAAATTCCCCTCATCCCTCAATCCCTTCTCTGAGAAGGGAAGTAGAGCAATTTTTTCTAGTCCCCTCTCCCTTTTGGGGAGAGGGTTTCAGCAAAAGCAACGTAAGTCCTGTTAATGCCCAGAGAATTGCATTTTCTGGGACTGATTTTGAGGACAATTTTTAGTAGTGAAATCAGGAATTTTTCCCTTCCATAACATGAGCTTCAATGTTGCGTAGGGTGTCCCGATGCCCCTGGATGAGGAGTTGCCCCGATCGGGATGTGATGGTTACTTGCTCTGTTCTTTGTGCTCCCCGCCAATAAAATGCCCCAGCGATCGGCGCTCCTGCCATCAAGCCATACACCCCATTGCCCCATTCCGGCAGGAGAAAGGATAACACTAAACTAAGACACCCCAGCCCGATCGTTGCCAGTACTGTAAGTAAAATTGCCAGCCCCAAACTTGCTCTGACCATCCCTTCTAAAATTACTACATCCCGATCGGGGTCTAGGGTTTTGACTCCGTAGCCCAACTGGAGCAAATAGTCCCGTACTTGGGGCGTGAGGTTCCGATCGGGCAACTCTAAAACAGTAGTGCGATCCTTAGTAGAGCCGCGCACAAAAAAGACCAGCCCCACTAAAAGCAGAAATGTCAATAGCAGAGTGGAATAATAATTCAGTTCCATCACAGAGATTTGACAGTTTCAAAGAAAAAGCGGGCGTTTTCTTCGGGGGTAGTAGAGAGGATGCCATGCCCCAGGTTCATGATATGCCCTTTGGGTCCCGCCGCCGCGACCACTGCTTCAATTTGTTCGCGGATGTAGCTTTGGGGGGCGAATAAAACACAGGGGTCTAGGTTGCCCTGCACCGCGATATTTTCGCCAATTCTTGACCGTGCCTCTGCCATAGATACCATCCAATCCACACTGATCACATCTACGCCTGTTTTTGCCATCCGTTCTAAAATGCCGGCACTGCCGCAAATGTAGAGAATCAGGGGCACATCAGGATAACGATCGTGGACATAGTCAACAATCTGTTTGGTGTAGGGCATGGCAAAGGTTTCGTACTCTAGGGGTGCTAAATTCCCCGCCCAGGAATCGAATAGCTGTACTGCCTGAGCGCCCGCCTCGATTTGATAGCAGATGTAAATGGCGATATTTTCTGCGAGAATCTCTAGGAACTTATGCAATAGCTGGGGAGCTTGGTAGCCCATAGACTTGATCATGATGAAGTCTTTGGAGCTTTTGCCCTCAATGGCGTAGGCGGCTAAGGTCCAGGGAGCGCCCACAAAGCCCAATACTGTCGCCTGATCCTTCACTTCCTGCCTGAGGTTTCTAAGGATTTTTTTGACGAAGGGTAGGGATGCTTCGGGGTCTAGGGTGTGCAACCGATCGATTTGCTCTTTGGTACGAATGGGAGGATCAATCAGAGGTCCACGGCTCTCGATGATGTCAAAATCGATGCCCATACCTGGGAGGGGGGTCAAAATATCGGAAAACATAATTACGCCGTCGGGATGGAAGGCGTGAAAGGGCTGGAGGGAAATTTCTGTGGCAATGTCGGGGTTTTCCGATCGTTCCCTAAAATCGGGATAGCGCTCCCGCAGTTGCCGGTATGCCTGCATATATCTGCCCGCTTGGCGCATCATCCACACAGGAGGTCGATCTAAGGTTTCTCCCCTTGCTGCTCTTAATAACCGATCGTTGCCTCCCATAATTAAAACATTCCTCTATTCTTGCGGAGTTTATTATATGTCTTGTATACCAAGGTTAGTACAAGTGTGTATAAATCTTGAGAATCTTTAAGATATATTGTGAATAGTAAATTTTCCTATCCTAAAGTCGATGTCTTGGCGATGATGACCCCTGAGCAATCCCCTCCTAATGCAGTATCCCGACCCTGGGGGTGGGTTATCTTGGTGATTGCAGTGGTTGCTCTGCTATTTTGGGGACTACGTCCGCCGGTCGATGCCTACACCCGATCGGTTTTATCCCTGACTGGGGACGCGGCTAAGGGACGATCGATATTTGTGATGAACTGTGTTCCCTGTCACGGGCAGTGGGCGGACGGGGAAGTGGGTCCTAGTTTACATAGGGTGGCGCGCCACAAGTCCCCTGCCCAGTTAGTGCATCAAATTGTCAGCGGCGAAACCCCCCCTATGCCTAAGTTTCAGGTCGATCCCCAGCAAATGGCAGACCTGATCGAATACCTAAATCAACTCTAGCTCTTGCCACACCCGATCGAGGAGGGCATCGATGCCCCTGCGCGTGGCGGCGGAGATGAGGAGGGGGCTTGCCTCAATTTCCCCCCTAAACCGATCGTGCCAGAGTTGGCAGTCTGCCACAGCATCAATTTTGTTTAACGCCAGAATGCGGCGCTTTTGGGGCAACCCATGACCGTAGGCATTGAGTTCCGCCAGTATAGTATGGTAGTCCCCGATCGGGTCAGGACTAGTGAGATCGACGAGGTGAATCAATAGCTTAGTACGCTCGATGTGGCGGAGGAAATCATGCCCCAAGCCGATACCCTGGTGGGCACCGGCAATTAAGCCAGGAATATCAGCAAAAACTACCCCATCCCCCGTCGGCTTAGAGACGACCCCCAAATTAGGTACCAAAGTCGTGAAGGGATAGTCAGCAATTTTAGGACGGGCAGCAGACACCACAGAGATTAGGGTAGATTTACCGGCATTGGGCAAGCCAATAATACCCACTTCCGCCAAGAGCTTTAATTCTAGCCGCAGATGGCGTAACTCCCCCGGCAATCCAGGCAGGGCGTACTCTGGGGCACGGTTGGCATTACTTAAAAAATGCTGATTGCCTAGCCCCCCTTTCCCCCCCTGGGCAACGACTAATTCCTGTCCTGGCTCCGTTAAATCCCCGATCGTTTCCCCCCGATCGATGTCGATTACGACCGTACCGCAGGGCACCTCAATGCGTTTGTCTGCCCCATTGGCACCAGTCATATTATTTCTGCCGCCCCGTTTGCCCGGTTCCGCCTTAAACACCCGCTGATAACGGAAATCCAGCAGAGTCTGCAAATCCGTGACCGCCACTAAAATCACAGAACCGCCCCAGCCGCCGTTCCCCCCAGAAGGACCCCCCGCCGGCACAAACTTTTCCCGGCGGAAAGCAACGATGCCATCCCCTCCTTTGCCCCCTTCCACGGTAATTTCGGCTTGATCGATAAATTGCATTTAGGCGTTGGCTAACTCCATAATCAAATTCCAGTGGGCGCTACTGACTGGCACTACCGATAATCTACTATTGCGGATGAGGTCAAACCCCGCAAAACCCGGATGGGCTTTAATTTCTGCTAGGCTGACCGATCGGGGTAGAGGCGCCACCTTGGCAATATCAAATACTAACAGCTTGGGGTCATTTAATTTGGGGTCTGGATAGGGGGCTGAGATCACCTTGCCAATCCCCACTGCGCGGCGCTCCTCCCCCGTGTGGTAAATCAAGGCTAAATCCCCCTCCCCGATCGTGCGGATATGCTTGAGGGCAAGATTGTTAGCAACCCCATCCCAGACAGTAGACCCATCCCGATCGAGGTCATGATAGCTGTAGACATGGGGTTCCGTTTTCAGGAGCCAATAGGTCATAGTTAAAGAGCTTTCCATTTTCGGTTCATCACTCAAAAGTTCAGAAGCATCAGGCATCTGCAATTCAAACTCTTGAGCTGTTATTGCAACCATTGTTACTCTCTTGCATACTTTTATTCATACTAACATTACGCTAATTAGATATAGAAGACTATTTGTCATCAAAATCCACACCAAGCGATCGGAGTTTTTCTGCTAGTTTTTCTGCCCTTAAGCGCTCTTCTTCTGCTCGCCGG
>PHFO01000038.1 GCA_002861535.1 Cyanobacteria bacterium M5B4
GGCAAGGTAGAAATGGTCTATGAAGGGGATGAAGTGGTATCCATCCGCATTTTGGAAGCTGATGGCATGGTCGCAGATTACCCGATCGGGGTGGGGCAGAGCCTGGTAGTGATCGATGGGGAAGAGGTCAAAGCGGCATCTAGGCTCACTGATGGTCCCGCCAATCCCCATGATATTGTCGATATTTTCTTTGCTGTCTATAAGGAAGACCCCTATATCCTCAGTCTTGCCCAGAAGAAAATGGCAGCATTGCAGGACTTTTTAACCGATCGATCGGAGGAAGAAATCGACCTTGCCCTCAAATGCCTAATCAACTACGAAGCTGCCAGGGAAAGTTTCCAACGGGTGCAAGAGTTTCTTGTAAATGAGGTACAATCGGTGTATCAATCCCAAGGGGTAGAAATTTCCGACAAACACATCGAAGTGGTAGTCAAACAAATGACCTCAAAAGTACGGATTGAAGAAGGCGGCGATACTACTAGACTACAGGGAGAGCTAGTAGATATTAACCAAATTCAACAGATCAATGAGGCGATGATTATCACCAATCGCGCTCCGGCTGAGTATACCCCTGTGCTGATGGGTATCACTAAGGCGAGCTTAAATACTGACAGTTTTATTTCTGCTGCCAGTTTTCAGGAGACGACCAGGGTGCTGACGGAGGCGGCGATCGAGGGTAAGTCTGACTGGCTGCGGGGCTTGAAGGAGAATGTGATTATTGGGCGCTTAATCCCGGCGGGCACTGGTTTCAATGCTTACGAAAATAGTAACGAAGAGCATCAGCGCGAGCCATCGGTTTTATTGGATGATCCGACGCTGGATGATCTGGTGGGGGATGACGTGGTAATTGACGATAAAACAGCGCGCAATTATCCCTTAGAGTACTTGCAAGACGAGTTTGTCGATGATTCTTCAACTTTTAATGAACCAGAGGAGGATGAATATGTCTGAACGGAAGCCTAATCTGCTCCTACCGATCGGGGCGGTACTTGTCCTCGCTGCCGGGGGCTATGGTGCCTATTATTTCTATCAACAGCAGCAGGGAGTTAAGGTAGAGGGGGTTACAGCTAGTGCTAAGTTTGTCCCTAAGGTGGCGGTGGCGGGTTTGTCTATTTCTAGCGATGCCAAAGCCTGGCAGTCCCTCGATCGGTTTCAGTCGGAGGCGCTCAAAAAGTTAGTCCAGGAATCGACAAAGGAGTTGCTTCCCCTAGAATTAGACTATGTCCAAGACCTCCAGCCCTGGATGGGACAGGTGTTTGTGGGATTTCTGCCCGAAGCTAAACCCCAAGCCCAGCTTCCTCCTACGGTTCTATTTACCCAAGCTGAGTCAGCACCACCAGAGGTAGTGCCGCCCAAGGTGGAAGTCTTGCCAGAGGCTTCCCAGGGGCAATTTGTCGCCGTGATTGAGGTGAAGGACAAGGGCAAGGCGGAGCAGTTCGTTACTACGAAAGTGAAGCCCAAACTGAGTAGCCCGCCCCAGGAAGGGGAATATAAGGGAGTTAAGTTTTTCGAGACTAAGGAGATGACGGGGGCATTCATCGATCGGTATTTGGTACTAGCGGGGAACCGTAGCACCCTAGAGCACTCCATCGACACTTTTCAGGGGGGGGAATCCTTTGTTGTCCCAGATTTTAATGTTGCTCTGAGCCAGCCCCTAGTCCAGTTTTATATCCCTAATTTGCCCAATGCCCTAAAGCAAGTGGGGCGTAATGATCCCAACTCCGCCCTGTCTCAGCCCCTCCTCGATCGGGTGCAGGCGCAGGCGCAGGCAATGGTAGTCGGCTTGGGAGTGGAAGATGCGGGGTTGAGGTTACAAACGATCGTGAAGTTGGGTCCCAAAGCGGTTCCTTTCCAGCCCGCTCCTGGGAAGGTAATCAGTCAGTTTCCCGCCGATACCTATTTTTTATTTAGTGGCTTTAACTTTAAGCAGACCTGGGAGACAATCTTGGAGCAGAGTAAGGTAGAGCCTAGTCAGCAGGAAGGTATCGATCAGATTCGTAGGGGCTTCAAGGAGAATCTCAATCTGGATTTAGATAAGGACATCATTGCCTGGATGGATGGGGAATTTGCCCTCGGTATCATTCCCTCTGAGGAAGGCATCCTCAAGCAGACCCGATCGGGGATTGCTGCCGTCTTCCAAACTTCCGATCGGAAGGCAGCGGAGGCAGCCCTGACCAAAATAGACGATCTGACGAACCAGTTCCCCTTCCGCGTGTCAGTGGAGGAGAAGGATATTGCGGGGGTCAAGGTGCAGGAGTGGACATCGAGCATCACGCCGGGAAGCATACTCAGTCACGGCTGGCATCAACCCGATACCTTTTTTGTGGCAATGGGCCCTCTGAGTCAGGTAATGGTGTCTAAGCAGACTAATTCTTTGGCGGACAGTGAGGCATTCAAAACGATCGCGGGAAAGCTCAACCCCAAGAACCAGGGTTATTTTTACCTCAACTTAGACAAAATGTGGTCGATTTATGCCAAGGAAATTTTAGCTAGTGTGCCTCCAGCCCAAGCGGAAAAAAGTTCGACTATTGCTAAGGCGATCAATGGGATAGCCATGGTCTATTCCCAACCTAATGCCCAACAGTCCCAGTTGGATATGCTGATCTCCCTCAAACCGGCAACGGCGCAATGATCGATCGTGGCGAAAACTTACCGCGCTACGGGAATCAATCTTAAGGGGATGCCCTTGGGGGAGCAGGACAGGCTACTGACGATTTTGACCAAGGAGCGGGGGTTAATTCGGGCAGTAGCGTCAGGGGTGCGCAAGTATGGCTCTAAGTTGGGGGGCAGGGCGGAGTTATTTGTAGTCAATGATCTGCTGATTAGTCAGGGCAGAAATCTCGATCGGATTGCTCAAGCAGAAACTAGGGAGAGCTTTTTAGGGCTAGGGCAGAATTTAGCCAAACTGACCTGTGCCCAGTACCTAGCAGAGTTGACCTTGCGCCAAGCTCTGAGCAACCAGCCCCAGGAGGAGTTGTTCTATATCCTCACCGATCGGTTGCAGCAAATCCAGTCCCAGTCATCTTTAGGGCAAATTTTGCCAGTTTTTGTCCAGGGTATTTACCGCCTCCTGGCGATCGCGGGGTTTGCGCCCCAACTACAGCGCTGTTGCATTTCTCAGCAAGTATTTGCAGCGCCGCGGGAAGGGGGCAGACGCATCAAATTTAGTGTAATTGGCGGGGGAGTCGTCTCCGATCGGGTCGAAGCCCCTGTGAGTCACTATCTCAACTACCAAGAGCTTAACTCATTACAGCAGTTAGCGGCAGCAGACCTTGCCCCAGAAGTGTTATTGTTATCGATCGAATCTTGGTTAGTATTGGAGAGGGTATTGCGTGCCTATGCCCAGTATCACCTTGAAGTCAAACTCCAGTCCGCCCACCTGATCGACAGTTGCTTTAGTTTATGACCGTGACGGAATCTGTGCCCATCAACCGCAATTTTAATTTCCTTGCCCTTTGGCTCTCCCAGGTTTTCTCCCAGATTGCCGACAAGATTTATCTAGTTCTAGTAATCAGTATTATTTCCCAAAAGCTATTTAGCCCAGAGGTGGAAATTAGCCCCTTTGTCACTGGGCTGATGGTGGCATTTACGGTACCGGCAATTTTGTTTGGTTCGGTGGCAGGGGTATTTGTCGATCGGTGGTCTAAAAAAGTAGTATTGATGGCATCCAACCTGTTGCGGGGGGGGTTGGTACTGGTAATTCCCCTCACGATCGGGGCTTTAGGGACGGGGAAGTACTCCTACGAGGCGCTCCTGATAATTACGTTTTTAGTTTCGACTCTGACCCAGTTTTTTACCCCAGCCGAGCAATCAGCGATCACTCTGGTGGTAGAACGGGAACAACTACTTACCGCCAATTCAGTCTATGCCACAACGGTGATGGGGGCGTTAATTTTAGGCTTTGCGGTGGGTAAACCCGCCCTCCAATTTGCCGATGTCTGTCTGGGGCAATGGGGACAAGAAATTTTGGTGGGGGGATGCTACGCCATAGCGGGTCTAATTTTAGGCACTCTGGCTACGGGGGAAAAAATAAGCGAGCAGCAGGAGTCCCATATCTGGCAGGATTTACAGGAAGGGATCGAGTACGTCAAAACCCAACCGATCGTGCAGGGAGCCTTAGTACAACTGGTGACTACCTACTCCGTAATGGCAGCGCTGACCGTACTGGCAGTACAAATTGCCGAAATTATGCCCCAATTACAGACCGATGAATTTGGTTACTTATTATCGGTTTCTAGTGTAGGGATTGCCCTAGCAGCAGGAATTTTGGGTAAGTTTGGTAAATTATTGCCCTACCAACGATCGATCTTGGTGGGCACGATCGGCATGACCACCGCTTTGGCGGGATTGATTCTCACCACCAAGGAACTAATCCCCGCCCTACTGACAGTCGGTGCGATCGGCATTGGCGCGGGTTTATGCGTCATTCCGATGCAGACCATAATTCAGGAAAAAACCCCCGAACAAATGCGGGGCAAAGTATTTGGTTTGCAAAATAATATTGTCAATGTTGCTTTGAGTCTGCCCCTAGCTCTAGCGGGCTTTGCCGAATCCTACTGGGGTTTACCGATCGTTTTGGTGGGGCTGGGGGGATTTGCGCTATTAGGCGGGGTCTTGAGCTTTTATTTAATTTGTCGTCCCCCTCAAGTCAGCTAACGAAACATACTACTGACGGAGGTGTCTTCGTGGACGCGCCAGATCGTTTCCCCTAGTAAGTTTGCCACCGAAAGCACCTTCAACTGCGGGAAATGATACTTTTCAGGAACGGGAATCGTATTAGTAACAATCACTTCCGTAAATACACCGCTAGACAACCGATCGGTGGCAGGGGGAGAAAACACCGCATGGGTAGCGCAGGCATAAATTTGTTTGGCTCCATGCTCCATTAGCAGTTTAGCCGCTTCAAAAATCGTCCCCGCCGTGTCGATCATGTCGTCAACGATAATTACGTCCTTCCCCTTCACGTCTCCCACAATATTGACCACCTCTGCTTCGTTGTGGTTCTGTCGCCGCTTATCCACGATCGCGATCGGTGCCTCCTGCAACTTCTTGGCAAATGCCCGCGCCCGTGCCACGCCCCCCACATCGGGAGAGACCACCACAATATCCTCCAGGTGCTTCTCTTGCAGATAGTTCAGGATCACCGGTGCCCCATAGACATGATCACAGGGAATATCAAAATAACCCTGAATTTGAGCAGAGTGTAAGTCCATCGCCAAGATGCGATTTGCCCCCGCCTCCACCATAATGTTTGCCACTAATTTCGCTGTGATCGATTCCCGTCCCGCCGTTTTCCGATCGGCTCTAGCATAGCCATAGTAGGGTAACACCGCCGTAATTTGCCTAGCCGAAGCCCTCCTACAGGCATCGATCATTATTAGTAATTCTGTCAAATGGTCATTTACAGGACGGCAGGTAGGCTGGATTAAATAGACATCACAACCGCGAATCGACTCCTGTACTTGCACATAAATTTCGCCATCGGCAAAGGTTTTGCGCACCATAGGACCTAGACCCATGCCCAAATAACGGGCAATTTCCTGAGCCAAAGGGATATTAGCAGACCCAGAAAAAAGTCGGAGCTTGTCCACTTGACCCCTATGATCGGGGAAATGGGGGGTGAATTTAGGAATAGAGAAGGTCACCGCATTTTCCAGAGCAATTTATTAGCATCCTAGCATTAAATTCTCGGTCTCCGCCTTTGCAAAAAGTCAGGAATATCTAAGCCTGGCTTGCTAATGGGGTTCTCCGGTTCGGGGGGAGGCTCAGGCGGGCGCGTAGGCGGCTTAGTGGGATTCGTTTTCTTGGCTATAGGGGGGGGGGCATTCTTACCGGAAAAACCCGTGGCAATCACAGTGACCATGACCTCCCCTTGCATCTTCTCGTCAATGACGGCACCAAAAATAATGTTGGCGTTGGCATCCACCACATCCTGGATGGTTTCGGCGGCTACAGTAACTTCGTGGAGGCTTAAATCCTTGCCCCCTGTAATGTTCATTACTACCCCCGTAGCTCCTTCAATCGAAGAAAACTCTAACAATGGCGAAGAAATTGCCGTTAAAGCTGCTTCCCTCGCCCGCGACTTGCCAGAACCAGTGCCAATCCCCATCATGGCGGAGCCAGCATCTGCCATCACGGCGCGCACATCGGCAAAGTCCACATTGACTAGACCAGGGATCGTAATGATGTCGGTGATCCCCTGCACACCCTGGCGCAGTACGTCATCGGCGAGCTGGAATGCCTCCTGCACTGGGGTCTGCTCCGTAATTACAGATAATAGTTTATCGTTGGGAATCACAATCAGGGCATCGACGCGGCTACGCAGGGACTCAATGCCTTCCTCGGCTTGGTTGATCCGCCGCCTGCCTTCAAAGTTAAAGGGACGAGTGACCACCCCGATCGTCAGTGCCCCGACTTCCTTGGCAACTTCGGCAATGATGGGGGCTGCCCCTGTGCCCGTTCCCCCCCCCATACCAGCGGTGATAAATACTAGGTCTGCCCCTTCTACTGCCTGGGTAATGTCATCGCGGGATTCTTCGGCGGCTTTCTGCCCGATCGCGGGATTGCCCCCAGCCCCTAGACCCTTGGTTAATTTCAAGCCCATCTGGAAGCGTTTCGATGCCTGGGAGAGTAGGAGAGCCTGGGCATCGGTGTTAAAGGACCAAAATTCTACGCCGGTGACCTGCCCGGCAATCATGCGATTGACAGCATTGCCGCCGCCACCGCCTACGCCAATTACTTTGATTTTGGCGCTACTGCCGAGCAGTATGTTTTCCCCTTTAGGATCGGAGAGAAACTGCTGCTTCATGGTAGTACGTTTGGGAGGGGTCACGGGTAATTCAGGTTCCTCTAGGTTGAGCAGTTCATCCAAGTCTCCGTCACCAGAGTCATCGGCAATGAGGTCAGTCCAGTTATGTGTAGGCATTATACTATCGCTTGGTATTAGGTTATGGAATACTAGAACGGAATTTTGCCGTAGTGGAGGATATATCCCTAAAATCAAGATACCTGACATTGGTACTGTTGAGATACTTTGGTAACTCTCGCATCCGATCGAGTTGTTCTAATTGGCTGATTAGGGTGTCCTGGTGGTAATTACCGCAATGCACTATGCCCAATTCGCTATGCAAAATCAGGTTGTTGGCATCTAACCAGTTTACCTGATGAATTTTGACAGGACTGCTAGCTAAGAGGGGATAGAGTTCTGCCCAGTGGCGGCTGACGTGGTCGCTAAAACCGAGCACTGAGAGGGGGGGGTTTAGTTTTGGGGTAGCTAGAGGCAGGAATCCAAATGCCATGACGATCGAGATAGCCGTTTTTACCGGCGTTCATGGCGCGGGCGACGGGGACGCGTTCCTTCACCTTGACTACCAACTGGGCGGGGAAGAGCTTGCGGTTAACTTCTACCGCCTCTAGGGGTGCCTGATTCTGTAACTGTTGCCCGATCGTTTTTGGCTCCGCTTGGAAGACATACTGGGGAAAGGGTAATTTAATGTGGGATTTAAGGCTGGCTTCGGTAAGGAGGTGCTCCCCTTCGATCGTCACCTGGTCTAGGCTGTAGAGATACCATAGAGGCGCGTTTGTCAGCTGCCATATTCCCCAAAGGATGGTGCTACACAGACCCGCTTGCCAATAGCCCTTGAGGCTACGCCACCGCCGTTTTTGACGTTTTTGTTCCCGTCGTTCGCTGAATCTATAGGGGTTGACTTTTCCTGATACCATACTAAAGTTCCCGATCGGGGCTACTGTGGAATTGGCGTTCTAGTTGTTCGATAATTTGTTTACGATTGGCAACTGGTGATAGTTGGGCAGAGTTGAGTGCCCTGACAAAGAAAAATACAGCCCCTAGCATTAATAGGGAGAGTAGGGCAATGTACAGCAGGATAAACATACTTACTTTTAAGCTTGTACTACTAGGTTAGTAGAAATCCTAGAATTTTTCAATTGCTAGGTGCAGGAACCCGATCTTTAGCACAATAACGGGAGGGACTAAAATTTTCTCAGCACTCTGTTAACTATCAAATAGCTATGCACGAACAAGGAACGATCAGCATCCATACGGACAATATTTTCCCCATTATTAAAAAAGCTCTCTATTCGGAGCGGGATATTTTCTTACGGGAGCTAATTTCTAATAGTGTCGATGCCATTAGCAAGCTGAAAATGGTGGGTTATGGGGGGGCAGCGGCTCCGGAGGTAAAAATTACGATCGATCGGGATAAAGGCACTCTCTCGGTGACTGATACGGGCTTGGGCATGACCGCTGATGAGGTACGCCGTTATATCAATCAGGTGGCTTTTTCTAGTGCGAGTGAGTTTGCCCAGAAGTATGCAGGAACAACGGATCAGCAGTTAATTGGCGCTTTTGGGCTGGGTTTTTATTCGGCGTTTATGGTGGCGAGTTTGGTGGAAATTGATACCCTTTCTTACCAGGAAGGGGCGCAGGCGGTGCATTGGAGCTGTGATGGTTCTACCCAATTTACGATGGAGGACTCCCCCCGATCGGAGGTAGGCACAACGGTGACTCTGACCCTGCAGGAGGATGCGCGGGAATTTTTGGAAGTAGGAGAAATTAAGCGCATTGTTAAGCGTTATTGTGACTTTTTGCCCGTACCGATCGTGGTAAATAACGAAGTGGTCAATCGGCAGAAGGCACTATGGCGGGAAACGCCCAATAGTCTGACTAAGGATGATTATTTAGAGTTTTATCGTTATCTCTATCCCTACGAAGATGATCCCCTGTTTTGGATTCATCTCAATACTGATTATCCTTTTATTATTAAGGGAATTTTGTACTTCCCCCGCCTCAAGCCTGACATTGATCCCAACAAAGGACAGATCAAACTCTTCTGCAATAATGTCTTTGTCAGTGACAACTGTGAAGAAGTAATTCCTAAGTTTTTATTGCCTCTGCGGGGCGCGATCGATAGTACCGATATTCCCCTCAATGTCTCCAGGAGCTTTTTACAGGGCGATCCCAGGGTGCGTAAAATTCAAGACTATATCGCTAAAAAAGTAGGGGATTATCTGAAGAAACTCTATGAAGACTCTAGGGATGAGTTCTTAGAATGCTGGAAGGACATCAGCTTGTTTATGAAGTTTGGTTCGATCAACAGCGATAAGTTCTATCAACAGGTCAAAGATGTCTTAGTTTATCCCACCACCCTAGAAAATGACCAGACTAAGAGCAAAGTGGGTAACTACACCACCCTGCAAGATTACCTCGATCGCAATCGGGAGCGCCACAACAATCGGGTATTTTATACCTCCGACCCGATCGGGCAATCCCAGTACGTCAGCCTGCACCAGAGTCAGGGCTTAGAAGTACTGACCTTTGATTCTATTATTGACAGTCATTTTATTCATTTCCTGGAGCGGGAATATCGGGATGTCAAGTTCTCCCGTGTGGATGCCGAAATTGATGACCGCCTGTTAGACAAAGATGCCAAGACAGAATTAGTTGATCCCAAGACTAACAAAACCAAGAGCGATCGGTTAAAAGAACTATTCCAACGAGTTTTGCAAAAGCCCAAACTGACCATCCGCACGGAGGCGCTCAAGGCAGAAAATAATCAAACTAGCCCCCCCGCTATGATTTTGCTGCCAGAAACTACCCGCCGGATGCAGGAAATGGCAATGCTCTTACAACAGAACAACGGCACGTTCCCTGAAGACCATATCCTCCTCATCAATACTGCCCATCCCTTGATGGATTATTTGTTGAGTTTAGACCAGGGCAGTCTAGTGCTTGCCCCTGGACAATCTAGTAGCGATACGGTCAGCCTCCTGTGCCATCACATCTACGACTTGGCAATGCTGTCCCAACGTAGCTTTGATCCTAAAGTGATGCAGGGCTTCCTCGACCGATCAGTGCAGGTACTGACCAAGTTAGCCAAATAAGGGATGGCAAAAAATGATCCCAGGGGTGCTATGGTAAAACCATTGCATCAATAATTTTGAAGGTTGGATAGGCATGGTAGCAACGGCACAAAAAACTAATGTAGGCAGAGTCACCCAGGTAATTGGTCCCGTTTTGGACGTAGAATTTCCCAGTGGTAACCTGCCCGAAATTTACAACGCCCTGGTTGTGGCGGGTAAAACTAATGCAGGGGACATCCGTGTCACCTGCGAAGTGCAGCAACTCCTGGGCGATAACCAGGTGCGGGCGGTGGCGATGAGCAGTACCGATGGCATTGTGCGGGGCATGGAAGTAGAAGATACGGGTGCTCCCATCAGTGTGCCTGTGGGTAAGCCTACCCTGGGCAGGATTTTTAATGTTTTGGGCGAACCGATCGATGAGCTAGGCGATGTCGAAGGTGCCGAGACCTCCCCCATCCACCGCAGTGCGCCCCCCTTCACCAACTTGGAAACTAAGCCCTCTACTTTTGAAACGGGGATCAAAGTAATTGACCTCCTGGCTCCCTACCGCAAGGGCGGCAAAATTGGTCTGTTTGGTGGTGCCGGCGTGGGCAAAACCGTATTGATTATGGAATTGATCAACAACATTGCCAAAGAACACTCCGGTGTATCAGTATTTGGCGGTGTGGGAGAGCGTACCCGCGAGGGCAATGACCTCTACCAAGAAATGAAGGAATCGGGGGTATTGAACCAAGTCGCCCTCGTCTACGGACAGATGAACGAACCCCCTGGAGCCAGAATGCGGGTGGGGCTGTCGGCTCTGACGATGGCGGAATACTTCCGCGATACTGCTAAGCAGGACGTTTTGCTCTTTATCGACAACATTTTTAGATTTGTCCAAGCCGGGTCTGAAGTGTCGGCGCTCTTGGGAAGAATGCCCTCTGCCGTAGGTTATCAGCCCACTCTGGGGACGGACATGGGAGACCTGCAGGAGCGGATTACCAGTACCAACGATGGTTCTATTACCTCTGTACAAGCTGTGTATGTGCCCGCCGATGACTTGACCGATCCCGCCCCTGCGACTACCTTTGCCCACTTGGATGCCACCACCGTACTGTCTCGCAGTTTGGCTTCTAAGGGTATTTATCCTGCGGTAGACCCCCTTGCTTCTACTTCCACGATGTTGCAGCCCACGATCGTCAGTGAAGAGCATTACCGTGTGGCCCGTGGTGTACAGCAGACCTTACAACGGTTCAAGGAATTACAAGACATCATCGCCATTCTTGGTTTGGATGAACTTTCTGAAGAAGACAAGATCACTGTTTATCGTGCCCGTAAGATTCAACGCTTTTTGTCTCAGCCTTTCTTTGTGGCAGAAGTGTTTACTGGTTCTCCTGGTAAGTATGTCAAATTGGAAGACACGATCAAGGGCTTTGACATGATCCTTAAGGGCGAATTGGATGATCTGCCAGAGCAGGCTTTCTATCTGGTGGGAGACATCAACGAAGCGATCGCTAAGGGTGAAAAGATCAAAGCGGAATCGAAATAAGACAGTTTCCTCTAGGGGTGTTTAGGATCAAGATAGGGTGATAACAACCCTGTCTTTTTTCTTGGTTTATCTTTCTTTTTTTGACTATCAACCATGACAAACGGTGAACAACTGACGATCGAGCAGGCAATTGCCAATCTGGCAGGGGATGACCAGGGTCTACGGCTCTATAGTGCCTGGTGGTTGGGCAGGTTTAGGGTAAAGGACGATCGGGTAATTAGGGCTTTGGTCAGAGCTTTACAAGATACCGACGATCGCACTGCCAACGGCGGTTATCCCTTGAGGCGCAATGCCGCCAGAGCTTTGGGCAAGGTGGGCGATAGGGCGATTGTGCCGGATTTAGTCCGCTGCCTAGAATGTGAAGATTTTTATGTGCGGGAGGCAGCCGCCCAGTCCCTAGAAATGATTAAGGACCCCTCCTGTGTCCCGTTTCTGCTTAACCTCCTGGAACATCCCCAGGCAGTAGTCCAGCCCGCCCCTGAGCCTCCCTATCTATCCCAGCCCTTTGATGCCCTGATCGAGGCTCTGGGAACCCTGGGGGCAATAGAGGCTATCCCCCTGATCCAGCCCTACCTAGACCACGAAGTACCGCGCATCCGCTTTGCCGCCGCCCGTGCCCTCTACCAACTCACCCCCGATCGGGATTTCTACGGTGAAATTTTAATTAGGGGACTGCAAAGTCCTGACCTGCAACTGCGCCGCGCTGTTCTGGCTGATATTGGCGCGATCGGTTACCTCAAAGCCGCCCCCGCCGTCGCCCAGACCCTAGCGGAAAACAGCCTTAAACTAATAGCTTTACGGGGTATCCTAGAAAAAACCTGCCCGATACTTACCTCAACCAAGACACGATCGGGGTGATGGACTTAATGGATGCCCTCCTATGAAGGATGTAGATAATTTAATTAAAGCCCTCGATCGGGCAGATTCCCCCGACAGTTTACTTGCCGCCGTAGAAGCTCTAGCACAGACCCGATCGGTGAGGGCGATCCCCCATTTAATTCAGGTATTGAGCTTTAACAATCCAGGGGCTGCCGTGGCTGCCGTAGAAGGACTAGTACAAATTGGCATAGAAACTGTTCCTCACCTATTAGAACAACTCGATCGGCACAACTACACCGCCCGCGCCTGGGCAATCCGTGCTCTCGCTGGTATTGGTGACCCCAGGGGCTTAGTCACTTTGCTAGGGGCTGCCACCGCCGACTTCGCCGTGAGTGTCCGCCGCGCCAGCGCCAGGGGTCTGGGCTTGATGAAGTGGTATTGGTTCCCTGAGCACCTGCGGGAAATTGCCCAAGTAGAAGCCCTGGAAGCCCTCCTATTTGTATTAGAGCAAGACGAAGAATGGATCGTGCGCTACAGCGCCGTTAGTGGGCTAGAAGCCCTCCTGCCCAGCTATCCCCAAGCCTGCGATCGGGTGGAAGCCTATTGGCAACAGTTGCAGTCAACCGATCCCAGCCCCGCCGTCCGCGCCAGAATCGCCTACGCCCAACAAAACTTGAGTAAACAAGTCTTAACCATTCCCCAAGAGCCAGCCCCCCCCATCGACTGGGAAGAAATTTTAGCGAGACTCAGCGCCCGCAAACGGGCAGAACGCCTCACAGCCAGCGATCCCCAAAACTACCGTGCCCTCGCCAAAACGATCGTGTGTCAAGACTTGTGAAGTTTGCTTTACTGATGTAACAAAACAACCGTAGGATTCTCTCTTAGTTTTAACTTCAGCAAAATGCTTATGCGTAAACTATTTGCCCTTGTATTATCCCTCTGTCTGTGGTTAGGCTTAACGGCTCAACCCGCCCAGGCAGCATTTTCCTTCGATATTCTCACCCCCTGCGGTCAATCCGAGGCTTTCCAAGCCCGCCTGGACAACGAAGTCAGCGGATTTGAAGAACGCTTAACCAACTTCAAAGCAGGCACTCCCCAATACCAGTACCTGTTACATAAAATTGACACTACCAAAGCGCGATTTAAGAAGTATGCCTCCTCCAGCTTGCTCTGCGGCGAAGATGGCTTGCCTCATTTAATCTCCGACGGCAGGTTAGATCATGCGGGCGAATTTATTTTCCCTGGCTTGCTCTTTTTGTATATTGCCGGCTGGATTGGCTGGGTAGGCAGAAGCTATATCCGCGCCATCCGCACTAACCCCGACGAAGCCTACCAAAAGGAAATTGTCATCGACGTTCCCCTAGCGTTGCAATGTATGCTCACTGGATTTGCCTGGCCCCTGGCTGCCCTCAAGCAGTTTACCGATGGTGAACTCACCGCCCCTGATAACGAAGTCCCTGTTTCCCCCCGATAGGAGTTTATTATGCAAGATTTTGTAAAATACCTTTCTACTGCGCCAGTTTTAGCCACCCTCTGGATGCTGATCACTGCTGGTATTATTATTGAAGCTAATCGCTTTTTCCCCGATATGCTGTCTTTCCCTTTTTAATTTAGCTTAATCAGTTTTTGCACAAGAAGGAGGGACTACCTCCTTTTTTTATGGGACAAAAATTACAATAATAGAATCTCAGTCGGACAAAACAAACTATGAAACTGCAACGCATGGGACATACTGCTATTTGTGTTAAAGATATAGCCCAGTCTGTAGCCTTCTATCAGCAATTGGGTATGGAACTTGCCTGGCAGGATCAGGATTGGGCCTACCTCAAGGCAGGTAAGGATGGATTGGCATTGCTGGGTCCCGACTATCGGGGGGCCGGTCCCCACTTTGGCTTTACTTTCACCGATCGGGAGGAGTTAGCCCGCCATCAGGCGCGCTTGAAAGCTGCTGGTATTGTCGCTGGCGAAATTCACGACCACCGCGATGGCACCGCTTCCTTTTATAGTAAGGATTTAGACAACAACACGATCGAATTTTTATACGACCCGGCGGCATGACTTCTATACCTAAATTACTGATTGCCAATCGGGGGGAAATTGCCCTGCGCATCCTCCGCACCTGTGAAGAAATGGGCATTCCTACGGTGGCAGTTTATTCCCAAGCCGATCGGACTTCCTTGCCCGTGCAGCTAGCCCATGAAAGCGTCTGCATTGGCGAGGCGCCCAGTTCTAAAAGTTACCTCAACATCCCCAACCTCATTGCCGCCGCCTTGACTAGGGGAGCGACGGCAATCCATCCCGGCTATGGCTTTCTGTCGGAGAACGCCCGCTTTGCCGAAATTTGCGCCGATCACAAACTGCTGTTTATTGGTCCATCGCCCCAAGCGATCGTGGCGATGGGGGATAAATCTACCGCCAAAAAACCATGCAACGGGCGGGAGTACCCACCATTCCCGGCAGTGACGGCTTAATCGAAAGCGAAGACCAAGCCCAAAAATTGCCGATCGGATTGGCTACCCCGTCATGATCAAAGCCACAGCGGGGGGTGGCGGCAGAGGGATGCGCATTGCCAAAACCCCAGAAGAATTGCTCCCCCTCCTCAAAGCTGCCCAGGGAGAAGCCGAAGCCGCCTTTGGCAATGGGGGCGTGTACCTCGAAAAACTGATTGAAGAACCGAGGCACATCGAGTTTCAAATTCTAGCCGATAGTTATGGCAATGTGATTCACTTGGGGGAAAGGGACTGCTCGGTGCAACGCCGCCACCAAAAACTCCTGGAAGAAGCCCCTAGCAGCGCTCTCAACCAAAATCTCCGCATCAAAATGGGCAATGCCGCTGTCAAAGCCGCCAAAAGTATCAATTATGTGGGGGCAGGCACGATCGAGTTTCTGCTAGATAAGCACCAAAACTTCTACTTTATGGAAATGAATACCCGCATCCAGGTAGAGCACCCAGTGACAGAGATGATCACAGGGATTGACCTAATTGGAGAACAAATTCGCATAGCCATGGGGGAAAAACTGCGCCTGAGCCAAAAAGACGTAATTCTTAAGGGGCACGCCATCGAATGCCGCATCAACGCCGAAGACCCCAACCATAACTTCCGGCCCCATCCGGGCAAGATTCGCGGCTATCTCCCCCCTGGAGGGATGGGGGTACGCATGGACTCCCATATCTATACTGACTATGAGATACCACCCTACTATGACTCTTTGATCGGTAAGTTGATCGTGTGGGGGCAAGACCGCCAGTCCGCTATTGCCAGGATGAGGAGGGCACTATCAGAGTGTGCTATTACCGGCGTACCCACCACGATCGGGTTTCATCGCGCTATTTTAGCGGATGAAAAATTCCAGAGTGGCAGAGTGTTTACTAATTTTGTGGCTCAGTTTATGGCAAACAACCCCGATCGGTTTTGTTGACAAATAAGACTTATGGGAGATCAAAACTTCCCTTCCTCCCCAGGGGGAGAAGGGAAGTCCCCTCTGCCGTTTCCCAAGCGCAGCCGAAGGAGGGAGAGGGTTTCAGAAAAAGCAACGTAAGTCATCCAGATAAGATCGAACAAGAGATAATGTCAGCTTTTGAAATATTGTTTCACGATCGTTACAACTATCCAGAGCGATCAGTTCGCTTTTATGCAGAGTTTGTTGGAATACATCCTTCTATGATGCCAACGGTCGAAAGGTACAACTATTTTTTTGACTGGAAAGCAATCAATCAAAAACACAACAAATTTCTTAAAAAGTTAAACTATTGTCACAGTGTTAGGAACAAGTCTAAGATTAAACTTAGTGAACTTGACTCAGCAAGAAATGCACCGTTGG
Source organism: Cyanobacteria bacterium M5B4 (assembly GCA_002861535.1). Taxonomy (GTDB): domain Bacteria; phylum Cyanobacteriota; class Cyanobacteriia; order Pseudanabaenales; family Pseudanabaenaceae; genus M5B4. The sequence goes on from PHFO01000038.1 coordinate 16,049, forward strand.
GTATCTATCCAAGATAAATACTTAAATTATTTAGTTGCTTTTTGGCAAAATTACATAATTCCCTTAGATGAATTTTAGGGATCGGTATTTCAGTTAGTGTGATAAGATACAAGACAGGCTAAAATTAAACCAAAACAATAATGCCCCCTAAAGCTTCCCCAAAACCAGAATGGCTGAGAGTTAAAGCTCCCCAGAGGGAGCGAGTAGGCTCAGTCAAAGATATTCTGCGCGACTTGCATCTCAATACTGTGTGCGAAGAAGCATCCTGTCCCAATATTGGGGAGTGTTTTCAAGCGGGCACTGCTACTTTTTTGATCATGGGACCCGCCTGTACCCGCGCCTGTCCCTACTGCGATATTGATTTCGATAAAACCCCCAGGGGGCTTGATCCCACAGAACCCGATCGGTTGGCAGAGGCAGTTTACCGTCTAAATTTGACCCATGTGGTGATAACCTCCGTCAATCGCGACGACCTAGAGGACGGCGGCGCTAGCCAGTTTGCCAAGTGCCTAAATGCCCTACATCACAAAATGCCCCAGACTACGATCGAAGTTCTGATCCCCGACTTCTGCGGCAACATTGATGCTCTGAAAACTGTAATCCGTGCCCGCCCCCAAGTCTTAAACCACAATATTGAAACCGTGCCCCGTCTCTACCGATCGGTGCGTCCCCAGGGGAATTACCAGCGATCGTTAAATTTATTAAAACTTGCTCGAGAACTAGAACCGCAAATCTATACCAAATCTGGTCTCATGGCAGGGTTAGGAGAAACAGATGGCGAAGTGATAGAAGTGATGACGGACTTAAGAGCAATAAACTGTGATATTCTCACGATCGGACAATACCTCCAGCCCTCCCCTAAGCACCTAGCCGTAGTTGAATTTATCCCCCCCCACCAATTCGATCGGTGGCAACAAGCTGGTTTAGAGATGGGCTTCCTCCAGGTAGTAGCCTCTCCTCTCACCCGTAGTTCCTACCACGCCGCCGAAGTCCAAAAACTCATGTCCACATACCCCCGCTAGTATGCTTCGATCAACCTCTTCTCTTTCCATCCTTGTTGGCTTGTTGGGACTGAGCATCTTCGCTCTTACCCAAGAACAACAGCCCCAGGCTACCTCTTCCCCCATCCCCTTGGTGCGTAAACCATCTAAAGCCATCAGTGCCCCTGGGGAAGTGCGGATTAAAGGGAAGACCACGATCGTGCCCACCCCCGACTCCCTCACCCGTACACTGATCAAACCTGGGGATACCGTAGAAGCCGGTCAGGTGATTTTTCTCCTTGCCAACTATCACCCCGAAATAGCAAAACTCCAGGCTTCTATGGAGAGTTTTACCCCTAAACAAGACTGGCAAAAATTGAGCCGTCAGGTAGCAACAAGTCAAATTCGCTCCCCCATTACGGGGCAGGTATTGCGTCTCGAACCAGTCGTAGAAATTGGTAACCTCGAAGATGTCCAAGTAATTGCCCATCTAGCTCCCGATCAAGTCAAGATCGGTCAAACTGTAGCAATTTTGTGTGATCAAAGAGAAATCTTAGGACGGGTAATCCAAGTCCAGACAGACCATGTTTTGCTCCAGCTAGACGACCCCCTCCTAGCCCTCACCCTCCTAAACCAACCCTTCAAAGTAAAAGTTATTGACAATTTAAGTGCGGTTTCCTACAATTAAAGATTGTCACTAATTGTAAAAATCATGAAAGCCGCAGCCATAATTAAGCAGATAGAGGCAAAGTACCTCAAATCTGACGTGCCTCGCATCTATATCGGCGACACCATCAAAGTCGGGGTAAAAATTGTGGAGGGGGGCAAGGAAAGAATCCAGCCCTACGAGGGCATTGTAATTGCGCGGCGGCACTCCGGCATCAACGCCACGATCACGGTGCGTAAGGTATTCCAGGGCATTGGCGTGGAGAGAGTATTTTTACTCCATTCCCCTAAGGTTGCCTATATCAATGTGCTCCGCCGCGGTAAAGTACGACGGGCAAAACTGTTTTATCTCCGCGATCGGATCGGTAAGGCGACTCGGATTAAGCAAAGATTCGATCGTCCCATCGAAAGTACAAAGAAGAAATGATACTATAATTAGGGTATGAGCGTCCTTAGTTCAGTTGGTAGAACGTCGGTCTCCAAAACCGAATGTCGGGGGTTCGAGTCCTCCAGGGCGCGTTGTTTATACACCAATGCTTTCAGTTTCTAATTCCATCTAAACTCAATAATCGCAGGGGAAGGTAGTAGGACTTACGCTAAACAAAATTGCCCTTCTTCTACAGGAGGAGAAGGGAGGTGTATCAATTTTTCTTGTTCCCTCTCCCTTTGGGGGAGGGTGAGGG
>PHFO01000039.1 GCA_002861535.1 Cyanobacteria bacterium M5B4
ATTCTTTCTTCGGGAAAAGCAGTTAATCTTAGACTATTACGGATATCCTCGATCGTTTGTCTTAGTATTTGTCGAGGAATTGCGACCCTAGTATGAAATAGGAGTTGTTGTGGAATTGCGACAATTAGTTCCAGGCGGTCTTGAAGCACGATCGGGTAAAAGACAGCAGCTCTAGGATCAATTTGGTCAATGTTTGTAGGGGTAACATCGGCACAGGCATCCCGAAAGAAGTTATCTAATTCTGCTAGTTGAAGGGAGTCTATTACCTGTCTAGCTTGTTGTAGTTGGGACTGAGTAGGACGATCGTTTTGCAGTAACAAAGAGACTAATTCCCGATAGATAGGCTCTACTCCTCCTCTAAAGTTATATTGCACATCGCTGTTAAGATTAACTAGGTCTTTTCTAATACGGGTAAGGCTTTCTACTGCTTTAGTATAGTCAGCAATTGCTGCCATATTGTCGCCCAGTTGTTGTTCTATTCTTGCCTTCTGAGCAAATAACAGATAGGCAATGTCGGCAGATGGATTACGTTGTAGAGCTGTTAGGTTGATCTTTTTTGCTTTGGTAAATTCTTGATTCACTTCGGCAAAGTTGGCTTCTGATAGTAGGGCATATTCTATCAATCGGGGATGGCGTAAAACTTTTATTTCTTCACGAATTGCTGATATTAACCGATCGATTTTGGATTTGATTTGAGGATATTTTGATGCTAGTTGTATACCACTCTGGACAAAATTAAGGCGGTTGTTAATGCCAGAGTTTTCCAGCAGTTTGTATGTCTGTTCCCACAGATTCTTAGCTTTTTCTAAGTCCGTTAGTTGGATGAGTAGGCTAATTTGATTAACTTTACCTTCTACAATACCCGATCGATCGTAGGCTTCTAAAGCTGATAGATAATTATCTTTACCGAGAGAGCGCTTAGTATTGCCTAAGTTTAGCCATAATTTACTTAATTCTGGCGGGTTACCTAAATTTTGTGCCCGACTGATGCCCAAATTCAAAACTGCTTCTGAACCCTTTAATTCTCCTAAAACTTGTAATACTCTACCCAAATTGGCAATTAGTTGTAAGCCCGATCGGGAATTCTGTTTTGTACTTAGTATTTCTAAAATGTCTGGTGTATAAGCACACTTGTTTGGTAGTTCTAAGGTTTCCCACAAGAGGTCGCAAGCGCGGGGATAGAAACCTAAATTTTGTAGTGCTAAACTCCGATCGGATTGGCTACGATAGTAATTTTCTTGATCGTTTAATTGCTGCCAAATTGTAGCAGCTTGAGTCCAGCGATCGTAGGCTAGCTGGGGGGTTCCCCGTTCTAAATGGAGTTTGGCACGGGTATCTAGGGCATGGGCTAGTTGTTGCCCTGATAGCAGATTAAGACTTTGTTCGGCATTAGTTTCTGCTAAGTCCCATTCTCCTAAATTACGGTAGGCGATCGCTAAATTAACAAGAGCAATGCCTTGATTAACCCGATCGTTTTGCTGGGCAAATTCCTGTATTTTCTGGCGCAGAATTGGTACGGCTTCACGGTAACTTCCCCGCTCAAAATTAGTTTCCGATCGGGCACTAAAAACTAATAAACTGCAAACTAACAAAGCAACTATAATCCAGCGCAACATAGTTTATCTCCCACAACCTGATGCAGGATCATAAAAAGGGTTTCCCCTTTGACTAACTAACTGTAATTGCCCCCGATCGTTGCGGATCAATTTATCGGCGATCGTCTTAAAAGTAGGACTGGAAAAACTATTGGACTGGATTTTAGGCAGGGAATTATTAACAAAAGGCAGCCAATTATATTCCACTGGACTGGAGTGTAATACATCTTGGGGATTTTCTGGTAAACCGCCCCTACCCTTGACAACAAAGGAATTTTGCCCCGCACTGCTACAGGCTTGACTCACTACTAAAGCGTTAGGATCGAGCACATTTTGGGGTAATTCCACTAAAGATTGACCAGGATTTAAGCCCGATGTATTAAAAGTTATCGTCCCCCCGATCGTGTCTTGGGCTTGGGAAATGGCAACAATATCGCTACTAGGTAATAGGAGGACGGGGTTAATTTCTAACTCTAAAAATTCCGCTTCTGATAAACCCAACCGATCGCGAATCTCCTCCCTACTTGGTGTGCTAAAGCCGAAAATATTCTTAGCGGTGATTGTCACTCTGCCCCCATCAGCGGTACGGGCATTGGCAGTAATATCGCTATTTTGCTTAGGAAATGCCAATAAAGTATCGCTGGTAATGGTGATATTGCCCCCGTTGGAAGTGCCCCCATCGGTGGTGATGCGGCTGTTGTTGCGTAACTCGATCGTGCCCGCGTTGATCGTGATGTTGCCTTCGGTGCCCGATCGGGTGTTGGCGGTGATCCTGCCCTGGTTGTTGAGGCGGAGGGTATCGACATTGATCGTTATTTCCCCTGCTGAACCCGTGGCATTACTGTCTACCGTAGAGGTGTCGATGAAACCTTTGTTGATGATATTCAGTTCCCTGGCAGTAATTGTAATTTTGCCCGCATTACCGGTATTTGCTGACCTGGCGCCAATTTCTCCCCTCTCCCCATCGATCGTGATGCTATCGATTGCCCTGACCGTAATATTGCCCCCGTTCCCTCTACTATTTGTACCAAAAAGGGAATTACTGGACCTACTGAAGCAATGGAGGCTCCCCTGGTAAGGGAAATATCCCGAGCAAAAACATCGATTGCCCCTGCATTCCCAGAGACAAAAGTATTAGTAAAAATACCGCTAAATAGGGGAGTATCTAGTAAATTGCCATCAAAAGTTAAATTTGTCGCTGGTTCACTGTCTTTGATTCCCCCGATCGTCACATTGCCGCCCCTGCCCCTACCAAAGGTAGAAGCTGCGACCACGGAGCCATTACTTGCCCGTAAATTTTGTGTCTGTACCAAAATGTTGCCGGAGTTGCCATTCCCTTGACTTTCGGCATTGAGTTGGGCAGCATCTAGGGTTATCTCTGGGGCAATGACCTGGAGGTTACCGGCATTGCCCGCAACAAAAGTTAAGGTAGAAAGAAATGCTCCCTTTGTCATCACTAATTTCGGTGTTTCTACCCGCAAATTGCCCGTATTGCCAGGACTAAAACTTAAAGCCAAAATGCCCGTACCAAAATCCTGGGGCTGTTCTAGTTTAGGTAAATTGGGGTCAACAAATTCTAAACCCTGGAAAAATAAACGATCGAGGACGTTATTAAATTTTGCTAACCCTGCCCCCGTCACATTTAGGGACTGGTCTGCCTGAATTGCTATGTCCCCCGATCGCCCTGTACTAAAGGTAGAAGCGGAAACAATCGATCGGTTTATGTCAATATTGTTTGCCTTGAGATTGATCGCGCCGCCATCGATCGCGCCCAATGTGTAAGCTGTAATTTGACTGTCATTTAAGGAAATCTTATCAGCTCTTAAACCGATCGTACCTGCTCCTGCCCCACTAGCATCAATTTGTCCCTTATCAATAGTAATATCGCCAAAAGATATAGCCCGATCGGAGTTGAGCTTTAGGTCTGGACTGATATTGACTATACCATTTTTTACTGCCGCTAAAGATATTTTTTCTGCTGTAATCGCCCCAGAATTATGGATATTAGAGCCAATTAAACTTACAGCCCTCCCCTTAATTCCCTCTTGGTCAGTCAAAGGGAAAGGGGGATTTATTCTAGGAGCAACCGATCGGTTAATAATATCGCCGGAATTACTGCCCATTTGAATGCCCAGAGGAGTTTTAACTAACAATAATGGGGGGGAGTGGGGATCGATCGTAGTAAAAACCTGGTTCTGATCGAACAAAAAACTATGACCTGTAGTAGCGACAAATGCCCCCTTAATATCCAGCCTACTATCAGCGCCAAAGACAATACCATTAGGGTTCAAAAAAATAAGTTACTGTTGCCTAATACCCCCAGAGTGCCCCAAATTTCCGATCGGTTATTGCCTGTTATTCTAGTAATAATATTTTGAATACCACTAGGGCTACTAAAATAAGCACCACGATTATTATTAACACTAAATTCCTGGAAACTATGAAACAAATTTTGTCCCCGCAATGCCCCGCCCTCAATCCGATCGATCGGTAAATTACCAAAATTATCCGGCAGCACCCGCGAAGTTTCATTACCCAAAGACCGATCGGGGATAATCTGCGCCCCTGCCACGATCGGGAGCAACCAGAGCATCAGACTAATTTGTTGGATTTTGAAGAATCCCATTGCCATCGATATAAATATTGCCTAAATTTTAAGTCTTGTTGGCATCAATTGTTATCTTGTAGCATAAACTCAGCAAATCAAAGTTTTAGGCATTATCATAGGAACAGTAGATTGGAAGATAGGTTGGACAGTGCATTATCCTATTTTCGGTTCTGAAATCCCCTGCCCCCATTGTCGGCAGATCATCCCAGCCCTTGTTTTGACTGATACTTACCTCTGTCCCCGCCATGGGGCTTTTGAGGTAGACCCCGATCGGGATGAATTAGTCCATTTGCAATCGGGCAGGAGGTGGCGGCAATGGCAGGGGACATGGTACCGGCAACATACTCACCCTGACAGTATTCGATTTGAAATCCATGAACAGCTAGATTACCTCTATACCCAGGGTTATCGCGCTCTCAAAGTAATCGTGGCTCGGCGTTATCAAGATTTATTGCTGCCATTTTTAGAAAGATTCCCTGAATACAACGAACCTAAATTATTTGGGTTGCAAGTAGAATTTAACGACGATAATGATGAACGCTGGCAGGCGATCAATTTTGAATTAACTAAGGAGCCTGGTATTCCAATCAGGTATCCTTATTTACATCACTTGTAAGAGGAAGTTGATATGGGAGACGCAAAACGCCGCAAGGTTTCTTTAGGAGAAAGTTATGGCAAGCCCCAGCCGATCGTGAGTTGGTTACCCTGGCTGACAAAAGAAAAGGCGGATCAGTTTGTCAGTATCACCACCACAGGAGCATGGATTGGTATTGGGGTGATGGCAACTTTTTGGATTACGGTCAGATTTATTGGTCCTAGTTTGGGTTGGTGGACTTTGGCAAACTAATGGCTGATATTCCCTGTTTAGATGACCTCCAACTCCTGCCCTACATTGATTCTCAGGGTTGTCTACCCCCTGATTTAGAAGGTAAAATTGGTGTTTATGGAATTTTCGATCGGGAGCAATTGTTGTGCTACGTGGGTATTTCCCGCGATGTGGCTACCAGTCTTAAACAGCATCTGGTTAGGGTTCCCGATCGGTGTTACTGGTGCAAAGTATGGACGACCGATCAGTTCGACCGCGATCGGCTGACAGAGATTCAAACGAGGTGGCGCGCCGACCTTGTTGTTGACAGACAACTCTGGGAACAACCGATCGATTGTCAGCAGTTAATGACAGATAAAGAAAGAGCGGACTTCAATCAAGCAGAAGATGAGATAGAAAAAGCGAGAATCCTAAAAAATACTGCCCGCCGTGTAGAACAAGAGATTAAGGCAAAGTTGACGGATCGGGGTGTATCATTTGAAATTCGCTTTCATCCCAAACGGAAAGAAGAAGGACTCCTCGACTTGAAGTTATGGTAAGTTGTCATTTTTTAATCCCAGCCGCGGGCATGGGAAAACGGATGGGGCTTGCTCACAACAAGCTCCTGGTGGAACTGCAAGGAAAATCGATCTTGGAATGGACGCTAGGGGCGGCGGAACGATCGGACAGTGTGGTTTGGATTGGCGTTATTGGACACGATCGCGATGAGTCGGTCATCTTACCCATGCTCGATCGGTTAACTAAGCCCCACCAGTGGATCAGGGGCGGGGAAACCCGCCAAGAATCGGTCTACAATGGTCTGCAGGCTCTGCCCGCAGGAGCAAAATATGTCTTGATCCATGACGGTGCGCGCTGTTTGATCAGTCCTGAGTTAATCGATCGTTGTGCCCAAGAGTTAGAGCGCCATCCCGCCCTCATCTGTGCTGTGCCGGTGAAAGATACGATCAAAGTGGTGCAAGACCACTGCATTGTCGCTACTCCCGATCGCTCCCGACTCTGGAGTGCCCAGACCCCTCAAGGTTTTGCCGTAGAGACAATTGTGAATGCCCACCGATCGGCAATTGCCCAGGGTTGGCAGGTGACCGATGACAGTGCTTTGTTAGAAAAATTAGGCATCCCAGTCACGATCGTGATGGGAGAAGAGACTAACATTAAAGTTACTACGCCCCAGGATTTAATCTGGGCAGAAGCGGTGCTCAATAGCTACATCGATCGAGATTAGTTATGACCACAATTAAAATTTGCGGCATCACTTCCAGGGAGCAAGCTGAAACGATCGCTAGCTTGGGAGTCAATTATTTAGGCTTTATTGTGGTGCCTGGCACTCCCCGCTATGTCCAGCCCGATCGGTTACCAGAATTGACGCAAAACCTGACCCAGGCTAAAAAAGTAGTAGTGTTTCGCAATCCCAGATTAGAAGAAATTAAAGATATTATAGCCAATACTTGCCTAGATGGGATACAACTACACGGCAAAGAAACGATCGGATTTTGTCAGCAACTCAAGGAAATATACCCCCGACACCTGCTCATAAAAGCGATCGGGGTGCAACAGAAACAAGACCTAGAGTTAGCCCAAACCTATAGCAAAGTTGTGGATGTAATTTTATTAGACGGTGCGGGCGGCGGCACGGGAACACCGATCGATTGGCAGATGTTGGGAGAATTTCAGCCCTCCTGCCGGTGGTGGTTAGCGGGCGGCATCAATCCCCACAATGCTAAAGAGGCTCTGATGCAAACAAAAGCCGATGGTCTTGATCTTTCTAGCGGCGTGGAAGACTCTCCAGGAAGAAAAAACATTGCTAAAATAAAATCTCTTTTATCGGTTATTCGTTAAATGGAAGACCAAAGAAAGACGATTTATACAGAAATAAAACCAGACCGTCTCGATCGTTATTTAAGTTCAGTCTGGAGCGATCTTTCCCGATCGCGGTTGCAAAAGCTGATTGAAGACGGTCATGTAACCGTCAATCACAGCGTTGTAACTAATAAAAAGACCCTAGTCAAACTAAATGACTGCGTTAGTCTGACACTACCTCCCCAGCAACCCCTCGATCTTTTACCGCAAAAGATACCCCTCGATATTCTTTATGAAGATGACCATCTGTTAGTAATCAACAAGCCGATCGGTTTAGTAGTCCATCCTGCCCCTGGGCATCCCGACCACACCCTAGTTAACGCCATTTTGTCCCACTGTGACCATCTTTCCGGCATCAACGGCGTTGCCCGACCAGGCATCGTCCATCGTTTAGATAAAGACACCAGCGGCGCGATCGTGATTGCTAAGACCGATCTTGCCCATCAGAGCCTACAACAACAAATTCAACGAAAAACTGCCCAAAGGGAATATCTAGGCATCGTCCATGGCGTGCCCCAGACAGTCCAGGGTACGATCGATGCCCCCATCGGCAGAAACCCCAGGGAGCGGCAAAAAATGACAGTCCTGCCCACCGGTAGAGCCGCCGTCACCCACTGGCAACTGTTAGAAAAGTTAGGCATGTATGCCCTGATCCACTTCCGCCTAGAAACAGGGCGTACCCATCAAATCCGGGTTCATAGCGCCCACATACGCCACCCGATCGTGGCGACCCCCTCTACTCTAACGTCTCCCCTAAAATCGCCCAAATAATTAGCCATCAGGCACTCCACGCCTGGAAATTAAGTTTTACCCATCCTGCCACAGGAGCAACGATCGCCTTGGAAGCCCCACCCCCCCAGAGTTTTATCCACTGTCTGCAAAAATTGGGTTGCCAGAGTATCCCTTAAAACCTAAAATGCCAAGAGCGTCCAGAATATCCCCATGATTCCCCGCCTGACCCTGCAAAAATTAGTCAGTCCCAGTTTTTCCCTATCTGAAGCAGAACAACTGCGCCAGGCTCTAACTCAAACCCCGAAAACAATCCCTCCCCAATATTTCTATGACGATCGGGGTTCCCAACTATTTGAACAGATTTGTTTGCAACCAGAATACTATCTAACCAATACAGAAATGCAGCTACTAGAAACTGTTGCCCCCCTCCTGCCGCAACAGACAAGAGCCTGTGAATTAGTAGAGTTAGGAAGTGGCAGTTCCCGCAAAACTAATATTATTTTAGATGCCTATCAAAGGGAGGGGTTGCCCTTGAGATACACCCCGATCGATATTAGTAGCAGCATCCTCGAGCTGAGCGCTAAACACCTCCTACAAAACTATCCTAATCTGGAAGTGCATGGCATTGTGGCTACCTATGAACAGGCATTAGCCCACTTGCCTCCTGCTACTCTGCCCTGCCGGTTGCTCTACTTTTTAGGTAGCAGTTTGGGTAATTTTAACCGCCATCAATGCGATGTTTTCTTTACCCAAGTTGCCGATGGTTTGCAAGGGGGGGACTACTTTTTATTGGGGATCGATTTACACAAAGACCCTCGAATTTTAGAAGCTGCCTATAACGATGCCCAAGGAGTAACAGCCCAATTTAATTTGAATATATTGACCCATCTCAATCGCCGCTTTGGTGCCAATTTTGTCCCCGATCGGTTTCGTCATGTCGCCCTCTACAATCAAATAGAGTGGCAAATCGAGATGTATTTAGAAAGCACAATCCCTCAAGATGTGTACATCCAAGGCTTAGATTTAAGACTGCATTTAGAGGCAGGGGAGCGCATTTTAAGTGAAATTTCCCGTAAATTTAACCTGGATCAAATCTCCCAAGAATTAACAACAAAGGGATTTAAACCGATCGCTACTTGGCAGGATCAGCGGGGCTGGTTTGGACTAACTCTAGTGCAGAAGTGCTGATATGAACCCCGGTCGGGCTAAAATCATGATTGTTAATAGAACTCCTGTATGACTATTGAGCACAAAGAAGCCCGCCGTTATTTGCGATTTCCTCCCGACCCCATCGAAGTCGCCTACCTGGATTGGCGTGACGATCGGGAAAACTTTACTAAAGAAGTAGTTGCCCTCATAGTAGATGTAGCGCCCAAAGGCGGCTGTAGCCTCATATTTAGGCACCCAAAAGACCCAAAACTGACGGCGGGCAAACGTTGTCGCATTCAAGTAGGAGATTTACGCCCCGTCAGTGCCGAAGTGGTTTGGGCGAGAGAACTCGATCGGGACATCTATCGCTGTGGTTTTATCTTTTTGGAATAGCTAAGTAAAAATTTTGCTACCGATGCGCACGATCGTGGCTCCTGCCGCTATTGCTTCCCGATAGTCCCCCGACATGCCCATAGAAAGATGGGGCAAGTGTAATCCCTTTTGTTCCAAATCAGCCTTGAGGGGAAGCATACGCTTAAAAATGGCTAGGGCATCCTCTCCCTTAGTTCCCTGGGGCAAAATCGTCATCAAGCCGACAATCTGTAAATGATTTAGTTTTAACAATTCTGGTAATTCCTGTTGCAATTGCTGGGGTTCCCAGCCAAACTTATCGGGATCAGGGGCAAGTTTTACCTGCAAGCACAATTTAGGGGATTTTCCTACTAAGGGGATTAACCGATTGAGTTCCTGGGCTAAACTGAGGCGATCGATCGAGTGAATCCAATCAAACAATTCCAGCGCCTGACGGGTCTTATTGCGCTGCAGGTGCCCGATCAAATGCCAAGTCACATCCGGCAATTCCTGCAACTGTGGTCGTTTCTCCTGGGTTGCCTGCACCTTCGATTCCCCAAAATGTCTGATACCGCACCGATAGGCAGTGCTCATAGCAGCGATCGGGGCATATTTGGTCACTGCCACCAGGGTGACGGAGGGGGGTAACTCCTGTTGTAGTTGGGCGATATTTGCCTCGATCATCAAAAAACTAGCCGAAATGATCACCATCTGATGTAATGGTAGGGGAATAAACAAGAAAAAAACATGGGTTACAAATATTCCCGTATTTTGCTCAAACTCAGTGGCGAAGCATTGATGGGAAATCGCGGCTATGGCATCGATAGGGATGTAGTCCAGACTATTGCCCTAGAAGTGGCAGAAGTAGCGCGGGATGGAGTCGAAGTAGCGATCGTGGTGGGGGGAGGCAACATCTTCCGCGGGATGCAGGGAGCCGCCCAGGGCATGGACAGAGCCACCGCCGACTATATTGGCATGATCGCCACGGTCATGAACGCCCTCACCTTGCAGGATGCCCTAGAACGACTGGAAAATCCCATTCCTACCAGGGTATTGACTGCCATCCACATGCAGGAAGTGGCAGAACCCTACATCCGCCGGCGCGCCATCCGCCACTTAGAAAACAAGCGCGTGGTCATTTTTGGGGCAGGCTCCGGCAATCCCTTCTTTACTACCGATACCACAGCAGCTTTGCGGGGAGCAGAAATTAACGCTGAAATTATTTTTAAGGCGACTAACGTGGATGGAGTTTATGACAGTGATCCTAAACATAATCCCCAAGCCCATCTTTTTGACCATATTAGTTACGATACGGCAATTTCTAAGGGGCTTAAAGTCATGGATTCTACTGCTTTTACCCTATGTAAAGAAAACAATATCCCGATCGTGGTATTCAATCTATTAAAACCCGGCAATATCAAGCGGGTTGTGATGGGAGAATCGGTAGGAACCTATGTGGGCAATTTTTGTCTATTAAAAGATTGATGCTTTATTTAGTAACTGTTAACTACTATTCTAGGCAACTAATCGATCGGCTTCTTGATTCTATTAAAGGTAATATCCCCTACCAATTTATTATTGTTAATAATTCTCCCCCTGAGCAATTAAATTATGCCGACACGATCGTGATTGAGGCGGGAGAAAATTTAGGTTTTGGTAGGGCTTGCAATCTAGCATTGAATTGGATATACGCTGTAAATTCTAGGGCTATCGTCTGGTTAGTTAACCCGGATACGACATTTTTAGATAATTCCTTAGTCAGGATCAATGACTTTTTTGTTAAGTATCCAGAAGTTTCAATTTTAGGTACAATCATCCGCCAACCGATGGGAATATATGGTCTGCGGGGGGAGAATTTATAGCCGATCGCGCCATAATCTTAGAATATAAAACCTGGAATTATGCCGACACGATCGATTACGCTATTTGCGACTGGGTGAGCGGTTGTAGTATGGCAATTCATTTAGCCAACTTTTCTGATTGTCCCCAATTCGATCCTAGTTATTTTCTTTACTATGAAGACTTTGACTTTTGTCAGCGTTACCGGCAACAGGGTCATATTGTCGCAATTACTAACCAGACTGGTGTGATTCATTATCCCTCGTCTATAAGTAGCAGAAATGAGTATCTAAAATATCGATATTGTACCTACAGTTATTTACTCAGTTTGCAAAGGCATGCTAGAGTCTACTCTCCATTTTTATGGTGGAAGTGGATAAAGCTAATTTTTAACAGCCTATTGCTTGCCCTTGTTAGCCCCCAAAAAAGCTACGGCAAAATTATGGGTATATGGGATTATTGCCAGCGTCTATGATTTTAGTTAACTATTCTTGTTTAATTACTAAACCGACAGGAATTAGTATCTATGCCCTTAAATTGTTACCCTATCTAAAACAATTAGACCCTATTTTGTTAGTAGGGAAATCTATACCAGATTTTCAGTGCCAGCTAGTGGCAAATACGATGAATGCCGATTTTGGCGCTAGGGGACATTGGCAACGACTCCACTGGACGCAGTGGAAATTACCTAAAATTTATCAATCTTTGACTGCTTCCCTGTTATTTTCCCCAGTGCCAGAAGCGCCTTTATTTGCAAAATGCCGATCGGTGGTGATGGTACATGATTTTATTCCCCTAAGATTTCCTAACTGGGGTTCTCCTTTGACTTATTATCATCGCTTTTATGTGCCTTTGGTGTTACAAAACGCGATTCATATTCTGTGTAATTCCCGTGCTACTGCTGCGGATATAGTCAACTTTTGTCAGATTCCCAGCCATAAAATTACCTCCATTCCTCTTGCCTTCGATCGGGAACAGTTTCAGTTTTTAGATTTACCTGCTGCCAATTATTTTTTATATTTGGGTAGACAGGACCCCCACAAAAATTTAGCCCGCTTGATTCAGGCATTTCAACAACTTGAAAAGAACTATGAATTATGGATTGTCGGGGGTTACGATCGGCGATACACCCCAAAACTAGAAGCAATAGTAAAGGAATTAGAATTGACCGATCGGGTGAAGTTCTTAGGCTATATTCCCCATGACAAATTAGTAACGGTGATCAATCAAGCGATCGGTTTAGTGTTTCCCAGTTTGTGGGAAGGATTTGGCTTGCCAGTGTTAGAAGCGATGGCTTGTGGCACTCCTGTAATTACTTCCAAAGTGTCAGCTTTACCAGAAACGGCAGGGGATGCCGCGCTTTTTGTCGATCCCTATAACATCGATGATATTGCTGACAAGATGAAACAACTAGCCCGATCGGATGCCTTGCGTAATCATCTACGATCGTTGGGATTAAAACATTGTCAATCCTTTAGCTGGCAAAAGACAGGACAACAAACAGCCCAAGTATTAGCAAATTACCTCGATCGTTAGGATTCGCTGACAACGATATTTGGTCTGAGGACGAGATAGACCGCAGGTCCTAACAAAGGTACAGAAGCAATGAGAAAATATAAGAAAGAATTGGGGTCTAATCCTCTCCTTTTCATATCATCCGTCAATATCCAAGGAAACAGTAAAGATAACATAATAAAATCTAAAGTCATCACATGAATAAAACGGTTACTTTCCCATTGATCAATAAAATCTGCCCAATCGCCATACTTAAAACCATAAATTAAAAGCCCGATCGCAGCAGTAGCAATAATTAAGCCAGTAATCCGGGAATCTGTTAGTTTGATCCACCAATTCTTGGGACCAATAAATTTGGGATTAGGCGATCGCAACGCAAAATAGGGCAACAATGCAAAGGCTCCCACTCCCATTGATAGAGTTACAAACAACCAAGCTGGTACCTTTTGCCCATGTCCATCACTAAATAATAGACAGGCAAAAATTAGAGGATAAACCCCCATCAAATTAAATAATGCCACGATCGTGGGGTTAATATCAGCAACATCGCCCCTAATGAGATTTTGAATTAACACCATAGTCTCAGGACGATCGGGGGAGCAAAAACAAAAGCGTAGATACCAAAACCCAACCAAACCAGCCAAAAAGGTAAGCCACCTAGCATAAATAGAACCTGAATCCGCTTGTATAAACTAGCATAGCCACCTTAGACATTTTTCTGCAACCCCAGCCTCGACAAACTGCTCAAGGAGGTAGGAAACGGGTGGAGGAGGTGAAGTCAATACTGGACAAAGGTTTTAACATTTCCAGAACTATCGAACTCAAGTTGTTAGTCTTTTCTTATCCCGAACTGAAGATTGATTCTAACATTATCAGGACTTACGTTGCTTTTTCTGAAACCCTCTCCCCCAAAATTGATCTAGAAAGGTGTAAACTTCTAGAACTTACTAGCGTTTTCTAAGACCCTCACCCTAATTCTCTGCCATTTGGGGAGAAAGGGAGGTTTTACTTGGTTCTAACGTAATTTTTCGCTTTACCGATCGGAGAGGGCTTGTTCTTCCGCCTGCATGTTCATAATAATTTTACCGAGATCAATCCGATCGGCACGATAGACTGTATTACAAAACTGACAGGTAACTTCAGCGCCGCCGTCTTTTTCTAACATGTCTTTCAATTCCGCGATACCCAAAATATGCAACGCTCCCAACACCCGATCGAAAGAACAACGACAGGCAAACTTAAGAGGTTGTGTGTAGGGTAAAACTTTAGGCTCCAGACCCTCTAAAATGTCGCATAAAATTTGAGCGATCGATTTTCCTGATCTTAGTAAAGTGGAAAAGCTATCTAACTTTTTGATGCGCTCTTCTAACAACATAATCAGGGATTCATTTTCTGCTTCTTGAGGCATCAACTGTAATAGGATACCTCCTGCCACTTCAACACCTTTGTCACTAATAAAAACCCCCAACAACATGACCGAAGGAGTTTGTTCTGATGTGAACAAATAATTAGCCACATCCTGACTAACCTCCCCAGAAACTAATTCTACCGTACTGGTATAGGGCATATCTTTGCCCTCATCCCGAATGATGTATAAAAAGCCTTCCTTACCGATCGCTCCTGCCACATCTAGACCCCGATCGGTGGGAAGCAGTTCTAGGTAGGGATGTTGGACAAAACCTCTGACTGTGCCATCCAAACCAGCATCGGCGAAGACTGTGCCCAAGGGACCATTTCCCAAAATTTGCAGGCTCACGCGGGATTGGGGCGCCTTCATAGTGGAGCACAGCATAAGGGTAGCGATCATGGCTTGACCAAGGGCAGCAGTGCCAACAGCGGAGAGATGATGACGGCGGCGTGCTTCTTCAATAAATGCTTTTCCCGTAATTCCTACTGCTCTAATTCCGCCCTTGGCAGCAGTAGCTCGAATCATTTCATCAGCCATGAACTTAAGTTAAATAACAGAGTTTTACTATAGCCTAAAATTAGCCTATTCCAGATAGATAGGTCGGGGATTTGTGGGCAAATTATCTCTATCGGAGTATAGGTGCGGTGTTATGCCCAAGGATAGGTAAAAGTGCAAATTAGTAACCTCGATCCTGCGTTGATCCCGATCGATTCCCCACAGTTGTTTAAGTATGTCCCGATCGGTCGGCATTGTTTCTGCAGGCGCATCAGAAGATCGTTTGTTATAGTAGGTCTTAAGTAAGATAAAAGCAATGAACAAACGCAAACCCAAACCGCATTCTAAATCAACAAATTGTTGTTGTTTTAATTGATGGAAGTTAAGAGGTTCTAATTGATCATTTAGGTAATTCCACGTATGCGATGCCTGCTGGATCAACTTATGGGTGCGCCATTTACGCAGATTTATTTTTTTATTAGATACAAGACTGAGTAACAAAAAAGATAATAAAACGGGATGAAGGTCATCCTTGAGATTAAATTGGCTGATCTCTTTCATTTGTCGGCATAGTTCATCGCCGATATGAATTTCCCGATCGAGGATAGAATTCATCTCAAAGAAAGTGATACCAGTGGGGGTAATGCCCTGGTGGGGGTTACCTTGGTCTAACCAGCGAAATACTGCCCTAAAGTTGATCCACACTGGCTGACTAACATAGGGATTGTGAAAACTATAGGCATCTTGTAATAAATTGCCAGGTAAAAGACCCCGATCGGTCATTCCTTGTAATAGGATTAAACGATAGAGAATTAGTCTCGTAATTTGGGGAGTGACATCCTGTTGTTCGTTTCCTAAATATTGTAGACGATAGGCGATGTCTTTACAAAGTTTTTGTTGTAATTGAGTCAGATAGCGGTAACAATCGCGGCTTAGATTATCTTCTACTCTCACCGTCATTTCTAGTAATTGATAGACCCTTGCCTGCGTAGGCTGGTGCGGACTACCTAACAAATTGCGCCGACAGAATAGGGCATAAAATAATTCTAGTTGTTCCCGATCGGTCAGCTCATCAAAGTAAAAATACTGTGTAAATAGGCTGCCAAACTCTCTGTAGTAGAGGGAAATCTGGTAAAAATCTGTCATAATTAACCAATCTATCCCTGGAGAAAATTCAATCTTAAAGGGCATTAAACCCGCTAAAATTTCTATGCAGGGATGACTCCGATCGGCGCTAAAATAACCCAAATAGATGCGATCGGTTAGGTCTAGCTCCCAGGTTTCTGTGCCCGCAAAGGGGGATTGATAACCTAAAACAATGCTACACAAATCGTGGACTGCCTGGATATAAACTACTGCTTCATTACTGCTTCTTGCCTGGTGCAAAAGTCCTAAAAACTGTTGATAACGATCGGTTAAATCCTGGGGAAAAGCAAATTTTGTCCTATGGTCTTGTAGGACGCGCTGGTGGAATAGAGGAACTATCAATCTTCCGAATGTAATTCAGCTAGTTCTTCTGGAGTCATTTCTTCTAGTCTTTTTTGTAAGACTGCAGTTTTGTAGTCTTCTATCTGCTTGTTTAAGGTCATAGTGCCAGTCGCCACACGAAAGAGATAGGTAGATAACCATCCCAACAAACCAAAAACGAGCATAGCTTGACTCCAAATGCCGGCGGTTTCACTTTTAAGACCCAAAACTTGCAAAACGACGTAGGTCATACCCCCTAGTAAAAAGAAGACTAAAGCAATCAAAATGGCATCAATACGGCGCATCAGATTTTCCGCGATTCAGGACGAAAGTTCAAAAACGGAGAAAGTAAAATTAAACCAGGGAAGAAGAAAAACGCCATAAAACAAATAAATGCCCGTTCAAATGAGCCGGTCTTGAACCAACGTACCTTAAAATAAAACATGAGCAATCCTGGCACAACAATGAGATAAGTCCCGCCTAAAATAGTGTAAGTAATGAGTGCTTCCATCGTTCTTTATCTAACCTAACATTCTTAATTTAACAGAAAATGTCCTATTTACTCACCCAACTCCAGCGTTTTATCCGTACTACCGATCGGAAACGGCAATTACTACGCCCCAATCAATACGAAGAAAAACAGGGTTTTAGCGGCGATGACCTCCTCAAACAATCGGAGGCGGAGCTATTAGAACCTCCCTTCCGTAGCATAGCGGTAGGTAGTTGTGCCCTTGAGGAAAATCCCTTTAGTCATTTTTTGGACGGCATTCAGCGCAGTTGGTTGCTCTATTATGTGGAATCGGTGCCGGTTTATTATGGTTATACGGCTGCGGTTATTCGTCAGAGGAGCGATCGGGTATTATCTACTTGGCGGTATCAAAATAAAGAGGCAATTTATCTGCCTTTTAATCTCTGTTCTGAAAGTCAATTGATGGGGGATATGACTCTAGTTGATACCCTAAGTAAGGATGGAGAAATTCCCTTTGATTTAACTAAAATAGCCAGGGATAAAATCACCTCCGATCGGCAGCAGTTAGAGGTGCATCTGGCAGAATCTTGGGTGCGGCAGTCTTTTTCTGGCTGGTTGGTTGTCGATGGCTCGATTACAATTTCCCCTGTTTTAGCTAACACCGATCGGGTGGTGGGTTTAATCAAAAGTCATAATACCCAATACTTTAATCATACTGACCAACAAATAGTCGTAAATCTCAAACAGGGAGAGCGCACTAGCACCTTTTCACCTAATAGCAGACACCCCATTTGTAGTTGGTATTTACGGATTAGGGAGGGCATTGGGGAAGATTTACACTTTGGCTTAGTCCGGGTAGAAGTGGCATTATCCCAACAGCATCAAGCCGATGAAATTAGTCGATGGATATTAACCGAAACCCGCCCTCTGGCTTTACCCGACAGTCGTTGGGACAGGATGATCTATCCGATCCGCGATTGCGAAATGTATTTAAGGAGTTTAGAGCCCCACCGATCGGCGTTTGGTTGGTTATATTAGTAATTATTATTATTTTTTAAATAAAATGTTTAACATTGATTGGCTTATTGTTAAGGAAGAAAGAGTGCAATTCAAATCAGAAGAATGTCTAGAAGATTTCATTTGGCATAATCTGAACACTATACTTAATTTAACACCTCTAAAAAGACAATACTGCTCTAAAAGTGAATATTGTGACATCATTTGTTACAGCCAAACAAATCAATTATGTGTTATAGAATTAAAAAATAATCAAGATAGATATGTTGTCCAACAACTAACAAGATACTACGATAATCTCATTGATGAAAAGCCATTTGGCGATGTGGTTGATTATGAAAAAGAAGTAAAACTTATTGCTATTACCCCAGAGTTTCATCGCCATAATTTCATCGACTATAAATACCTTAGACTTAAAATTGACTTCTATGAATTTTCGATTGAAATAGCAGGAGAATCAATCTTATTTTATTTACGCAATGCCCAGTCTAAGGAAATAATTTCCCAGATTAAGTTATGCGCTCGGGGGGATTTAACTTTTCCTCCTTCTCAGCAAAAAACTTTACCAAAACCACCAAAGCAATTCTTTAATCTCGTAGATACAACAATGCCAAGTGTTAAAAACAGTATCTTAGAAATTCGCCATAAATTGATAACTTGTCATGATCTAATCTCTGAAATTGATACGCAATGCACCTTAAAATACGGACTAAAAACTAATAGTAATAAAATATTCCATACTAAA
>PHFO01000040.1 GCA_002861535.1 Cyanobacteria bacterium M5B4
CCCATAGACTGATGTCGTAAATCCTTTCTATCGTTCTCATCTTTTTTGAGAGAGAACCGATCGATCGTTCTTCTTCTTTCTTAATCGGTAAATATCCCCCTAACTCACCCTTAAGTCTTCTGGTGGAAGCAAGCTATGGGGGATCGTTCAGTTAGTTTTAGGGCTTACGAATGTCCCTAGCCATATTGCGAAACATATCCATCCCCTTAGAGTCTTTAGCAGTGCGCCGCTCTGAAACTTGAGTCTCGTTTGTTTTAGTCATTTCAGAGTTGGATTCATTTTTTATCTCCCGCTTGTCTATCGAGGAAACATCGATCGTGATTTCACCGCCACCGCCGGTTTTGGTTTTAGGAAAGGTGCGACGGACTGTAGCCGACTTGCGCATATACTCTATGTCACCTACAGTTTTGGCGGCGTCGGGATCGAGGAAGTAGCTGTCCTCATTTTTCTTATCGTTGTTGCGGTTAAATAGTCTGCCAAAGAATCCAGCCATGATCATTTCCTTTAGTTAATGTACTGTTACCAGTTTACGAAATTTAACGATCGTTTAACAAATTTTTACCTGGATAGTCAAAGCACCCCGGCGCTGGGCATCAGAGTCAACTCTGGAATCAGCATCCGTTCACTAAGCAGCAGCAATTGCACTAAACCCTGGGCGACATCCCCAGCTGAGAGCATTTTCCCCCGATCGAATTGACTGGCAATGGCAGGATCAAGGCTATCCCATAGCTCTGTATCTACTGCCCCAGGACAGAGCGCCATCACCCTAATACCATGACTTTGTTCTTCCTGCGCCAATGCTTGGGTCAGACCCATGAGGGCAAACTTACTGGCACTGTAGCAGCCCCACTTGGGAAATGCCTGTTTGCCAGCAATGGAGACGATATTAACGATCGTGCCGCTATGGCGGAGGCGCATAGTGGGCAGTACCCCCTGGATGCACTGAAATACGCTAGTGACGTTGAGGTCAAAAGTGCGCTGCCACTCCGCCAGGGGCGTATGGATAAGCTCCCCCACAAAGGCAGTGCCCGCATTGTTGACCAAGATATCGATGCCACCGCAGTCTGCCACGATCTCCTGCATTCTCGGCTTGACCTGCTCCAAGTCCAACAAATCTAATTGATAAGAACGACAGGGTAGATCACAACCCGATCGGCTGATCACCGCCACCTCTGCCCCACGTTCCTGCAACGCGCGGGCAATCTCCCTGCCAATGCCGCGGCTCCCCCCCGTTATTAACGCCTTTTTCCCTGTTAAATTCATACCCACTACTCTTCAAGTAGTCTGAGCATAGCAGAGATAGCAAATCTTTTAACTTAGAGATTATCGACAGAGAAAAGCGTATAATGTACAGGCAGTAAGGATTTGCGTAAATAATGACCAACTTTACCCCACCTCAAGAAGAACGTATTATTCCCACCGATCTAAGGGGAGAAATGTCTCGATCTTATCTTGAGTACGCCATGAGTGTAATTGTGGGGCGGGCATTACCCGATGCGCGGGATGGACTCAAGCCAGTCCACCGGCGTATTTTGTATGCCATGCACGAGTTGGGATTAACCCCCGATCGTCCTTTTCGCAAGTGTGCTCGCGTGGTGGGGGATGTAATTGGTAAATACCATCCCCACGGCGATACGTCCGTCTACGAGGCGCTGGTAAGGATGGCGCAGGATTTTTCCATGCGCGATCGCTTGGTCGATGGACACGGCAATTTTGGCAGTATCGATGATGACCCCCCCGCAGCCATGCGCTATACGGAATGTCGTTTGACCAGAATTGCCCAGGAGGGATTATTACAGGACATCGAAGCCGAAACTGTAGACTTTGGCGACAACTATGATGGCTCCCAGCAGGAACCCCTAGTCCTGCCTGCCCGTATCCCCCAATTGTTGTTAAACGGTTCGGCGGGGATTGCGGTGGGGATGGCGACTAATATCCCTCCCCATAACTTAGGCGAGTTGGTGGATGGGTTGATTGCCCTGATTCAAAATCCCGAACTGACCGATTTGGAACTGATGAATTACATCCCTGGTCCTGATTTTCCCACCGGTGCCACGATCGCCGGCAAGGAAGCCCTCAGGGAAACCTACACCACAGGCAGGGGTTCAATTACTATGCGATCGGTCACCCACTTTGAGACCCTCCGTCCCGCAGGCAGACAGGAACGCGAAGCAATTGTTGTTACCGAAATGCCCTACCAAACCAACAAGGCAGCCCTAATTGAAAAGATTGCCGAGTTGGTCAACGAAAAACGCCTAGAGGGCATCTCAGACATTAGAGATGAATCCGATCGGGAAGGGATGCGCCTAGTGATTGAACTGAAGCGCGATGCCTACCCAAAAGTAGTGTTGAACAACCTGTTCAAAATGACAGCCTTGCAGAGCAATTTCAGTTGCAATATGTTGGCATTAGTAGATTCTCGTCCGGTCTTACTGACTCTGCGCCAGGCTTTGCAGGTCTTTTTAGATTTTCGCTATGAAGTTATTAGTCGTCGTACTCGTTACTTTTTACGCAAGGCGGAAGAAAGAGACCATGTTTTACAGGGCTTATTGATCGCTCTAGCCCATCTCGATCCTGTGATCGACCTCATCCGATCGTCGGGGGATAGTGCCTCTGCCAAGGCGAGTTTGATTTCTACTTACAATCTCACAGAAATCCAAGCGGATGCTATCCTACAGATGCAGTTGCGTCGTCTTACTGCCCTGGAAGCAGACAAAATTCAACAGGAACATGAAGAGCTGGTCGCCCGCATTGCCGATCTAAGGGACATTTTAGCCAATCGCGATCGAGTTTTAGCCATTGCCACCGCGGAACTGCAAGAGATTAAAAATAAGTTTGCTTCTCCCCGCCGCACTACTATTACGGCCATGGAAGGGGAAATAGATGTTGCCGATTTGGTCGCCAACAACGAAACCCTAATTCTACTTACTTCCCAGGGCTATATCAAACGACTGCCCGTCGATACCTTTGCCGCCCAAAACCGCGCTACTAGGGGCAAAGCCGGCAATACTATGAAAGACAACGACACGATCGAGCACTTTTTAGCCTGTCGCACCCATGACTATCTCCTCTTTTTCACCGATCGGGGCAAGGTCTACAGTTTAAGAGCCTACGAAATTGCCGAAGGTAGCCGCACTTCCAGGGGCAGCGCCCTCGTGCAGATGTTACAGGTAGCAGGGGAAGAAAAAGTCACCTCCCTTGTGGCAGTGAGCGAATTTTCAGAAGATGAATATCTAGTCATGTTGACGGCGGGGGGATACATCAAAAAAACTCGTCTTTCTGCCTTCAGCAATATCCGTGCCAATGGTTTAATTGCCATTGCCCTCAACCCTGAAGATCAACTGCGCTGGGTACGGCGTGCTACTTCGGAAAATACCATTCTCATCGGCTCTAAACAGGGTATGTCTATCCGCTTCCGTGCCGATCATGAACAACTACGCCCCATGGGAAGGGATACGAAGGGGGTGCGGGCGATGACCCTCAAAGCTAACGACCAGATCGTCAGTATGACCGTTTTACCCGCCGGTTTGGCTGAAGTGGAAGGAGAAGAAACGGAAGAAGAGGCTCTGGAATTAGAAGAAACGATCGTTGATGAAAAAACAACTGGTCCTTGGGTTTTAGTAGTTACCCAGGAGGGTTATGGCAAACGTGTGCCTGTCAGTCAATTTCGCATTCAAAAGCGAGCGGGCAAAGGTCTGCGCCTGACAAAGTTTAAGTCTGAACAAGATAGTTTAGCGGCTTTGCGTTTAGTTGATGTAAATGACGAAATCGTGATCATTACCAGCAGGGGAGTAGTCATGCGTCAATCGATCGATGTAATCAGTTGTCAGTCCCGTACTGCGCGGGGAGTGAGGCTACAACGCCTAGATAGCGAAGATATTATTGTTGCTGCGACTCTGGTGCCGCCCGCCCTAGAAACGGAAGAAGAGGAATAGTAACAGGACTTACGTTGCTTTTTCTGAAACCCTAGCCCTCTCCCTCCTTCGGCTGTGCTCAGGAAACGGAAGAGGGGACTAGAAAAAATTGATCTACTTCCCTTCTCCCTGTGGGAGAAGGGATGAGGGGAATTGTTCTTCAGCGTAAGTCCTGTCGCTAATTCTCAATCGGTGCATGGCAGTTTAGAGGTAGGGAGCTGGATCGATCGGTTCGCCCTGGGCACGCAGTTCAAAATGGAGGTGGGGACCAGTAGAAAAGCCCGTGGAGCCTACGCCAGCGATCAATTGTCCCCGTTGCACTGTTTCCCCTACCTGCACGTAGAGGGTCTCGGTGTGGGCGTAGAGGGTAGTGATACCGTTGCCGTGGTCGATCACGATCGTGTTGCCATAGCCGCCGTACCATTCTGCTAAGATCACAGTCCCTGCCTGGGCAGCGTAGATGGGAGTGCCGTAGTCAGCGCCAAAATCAATGCCGGAATGAAATTTTTCGTAACCCAAGATGGGGTGTATGCGCCAGCCAAAGGTGCTAGTGACTATGCCTTGTACCGGATAGCCCAGAGCGCCGTTGCCTGGGGGCAAGGTGACTTCTCCTTCTGTGCGGGATTGAATCAGGGTGGCAATCCGGCGGGAATCCTGCTCTAGTCTGGCTTCGGCAAGTTCCAGGGTGCGCCGATCGCTCTGGAGTCGCTGGATAATTTGTCGTTGCGTCTCCGCTTGAGCCTGATAGACCGCCTGTTGATGACTTAGTTGCTGTTGAATTAAAAGGGCTTCATTTTCTAAGGATTTAATCTCATCCCGCTGGGCTAAAAGGGAGTCGGCAACAGATTTAAGATTTGTTAATAGTTGTTTATCTTGTTTGTAAATGTAAAGAAGTTGGTGACGGCGATCGAGAAATTGTTGCAGGCTTTTACTACTCAGTAGAGCGACCCACCAGGTGGCAGGGGGCTGGCGTTGCAAAAATCGCAGTCTGGCTATGACCCGATCGCGGGCACGGAAGAACACGCCCTGTAAATTTTGCTGACGGACGGTCATTTCCCTGAGATCAGCTCTGATCTTTTCTAGCCTTTTGGCGTTATCTGCTAAAAAATCATCAGTTTTGCTGATATTTTGTTGGATTGCCTCTAGGCGTTTTTGGGCAGGCAGCGTAATCCGATCGATGTTGTCTTGGCGTTTTTGCAGTTGTTGTTTTTGATATTCAATAAATCTTTGATATTGGTCTAACTCATTCCCCAAGGTAGCTGAACCACTCACAAAAATAACGACCGCTACCAGACTAAGAAGCAAACGAGCCAGGTCTTTCATTTTTGACTAAGAAGATGACGACTAGCGCAGTAACGACACATCTGCCACCGATCGATTTCCAAGGCAGAGGCAGGAGCGCCGCACTGGGGACAGCGATATTGCCACTTCTTTTGTTGTAGGGATGTCATACACCGATCGATCGCTTCTTGGGGACTTTGAGGTAACTCTTTTATCGTTTTGGTTTGTCTTTTGTTTACTGCGGGACTGGGGGAGACTTTTTCCCACCGCGCCGTAGAAAAATGAATATCCACGATCGGGTTTGCTTCTGTCAATTGATCTGCCATTAACAAATGGAGTTTTTGCAGAATCGATCGTCTGGCAAAAGTTAAATTCTGTGCCCACACACCACTAGAGACCGCCACCTGCAATACTTGACGATGTATCCCCGTAGGGCGGGTATGGGGGGCGACCAATGCCCCTACCGCTTCCCCCCAGTAGCGTACAACGAGAAACCAAAGCCTGCCTTGCCGCCACTTTTCCTGGGCTTGAATCCGATCGAGGATAGTATTGACAGGGGCAAATGCCATAAACTCTATTACGATTCAGCCTAGAACGGTTTAGCATAAACTCAACCTAAACACAAGCCTATGGATGTCAGTATTATTATCCCTACCTACAATGGCGGTGCCCTCCTCCGCCGCACCCTAGAGGCAATCTATCGCCAGAATACTAACAAGACCTTTGAAGTGATAATTATCGATTCCTGCTCTAAGCCCGACACCACGGCGATTTTTGCCGATTTTCCGGTTAAATGGAGCCAGATTCCCCAAAGTAGCTTTAATCATGGTGCTACTAGGGATATGGGGGCGGAGCAATCTGCGGGAGAGTTTTTGATTTTTATTAACCAGGATGCCGAACCCGGTAACGATCGGTGGCTCGATGGCATGGTGGCTCCCTTTGCCGACCCCCAAGTTTTAGCCGTGCAGGGGGGCATCAGGGAACGGGAAGATATGGAGCGCTTTTTCTGGGACTCCTGCGGCGATCGGTTTTACTTTACTTCCGAGTCCAAAAATTGGATCAAGCGCTACCACAATATGGGCTTCTCTACCGTTAATTGCGCCATCCGCCGATCGGTGTGGCAAAAACATCCCTTCGGCAGAATGGATATCTCCGAAGACAAGGGCTTCCAACGCCAGATTCACCACCAGGGTCACGAAATTGTCTATAGCGATGCCTTTGTCTACCATACCCATAATTACAACTTTAGGCAGATTTGGCGCCGGTGCCAAGACGAAGGCTACGGCTGGCGTTTAGTAGATGAAAACTACACGATCGGTCAGGCACTGCGGGACTCCTTCTTGCTCAGTAACTATAAAATTTTGCTAAAAGGCATAAAAGAAGGAAAAGTGAAGCAATTCTCCGAGGTGATCTA
This sequence comes from Cyanobacteria bacterium M5B4, assembly GCA_002861535.1. GTDB lineage: Bacteria > Cyanobacteriota > Cyanobacteriia > Pseudanabaenales > Pseudanabaenaceae > M5B4. Next base: position 6,610 of record PHFO01000040.1, read on the forward strand.
TCCTTTCTTACGCCCTACTTGGGTTTATATCGGCAATCACTTTAACAAAGGCTTGGTTAAGTAGAAAACCACAACCCCTTGCCCACGATCGGATTTTGAGGTGTACACTTATCAATGGTGGATTGTGGTGCCAAATGGAATTAGCTTACGAATACGCCTGGTTAGTACCAGTGTTGCCCCTAATAGCAGCGTTGATTTTAGGGTTAGGATTGATCACTTTTGGAAAATTTACTAGCCAACTGCGCCAGCTAGCCGCTTTACTCAGTTTATCGGCAACGGGGGCAGGAATTGTATTTGCTTTCGCTTTGCTGGTGAGCCAACTCCAAGGTCATGAAACTTACCTGTGGACCTTTGAGTGGGCAAAGGCGGGGGATTTCCACCTCAGTATGGGCATTGTGATCGACCACCTCACAGCCATGATGCTGGTAATTGTCACAACAGTCGCCTTTTTGGTGCAGATTTACACCGATGGTTACATGGCCCACGATCGGGGCTATGTCCGGTTTTATGCTTACTTGAGTTTGTTTAGCTCTTCGATGTTGGGCTTGGTGATTAGTCCCAACATTGTGCAGATTTATGTATTTTGGGAATTGGTGGGGATGTGCTCCTACCTCCTCATTGGCTTTTGGTACGATCGCCCAGGCGCGGCTAATGCCTGTCAAAAAGCCTTTGTGACTAACCGGGTAGGGGATTTCGGCTTGCTTTTGGGCATGTTGGGACTCTACTGGGTGACTGGTAGTTTTGAATTTGAAGCGATCGGGGCGGGTCTGCAGACCGCCGTCGATTCCGGTGTGATCAGTGCTGGCTTGGCTACACTCTTCGCCATCCTAGTATTTATGGGACCAGCGGCAAAGTCAGCCCAGTTTCCCCTCCATGTGTGGCTCCCCGATGCCATGGAAGGTCCTACGCCAATTTCCGCTCTCATCCATGCCGCGACGATGGTTGCCGCCGGTATTTTCCTGGTGGCACGGATGTTCCCCGTGTTTGAAAATTTGCCCGTGGCTATGAACACGATCGCGTGGACAGGAGCTTTTACGGCATTTTTAGGGGCAAGCATTGCCATCACCCAAAACGACATTAAGAAAGGCTTGGCATATTCCACCGTGTCGCAACTGGGCTACATGATGATGGGCATGGGAGTAGGTGCCTACGGTGCGGGCTTGTTCCATTTAATGACCCACGCTTACTTTAAGGCGATGTTATTTTTAGGTTCCGGCTCTGTGATTCATGGCATGGAAGAAGTGGTGGGGCATGACCCCCTCGTAGCCCAAGATATGCGGGTAATGGGAGGCTTACGCAAATATATGCCTATTACCTCTGCTACGTTCTTGATCGGCACCTTGGCTATTTCTGGTATCCCTCCCTTTGCCGGTTTTGGTCGAAAGATGAGATTTTAGCTGAGGCATTTAAGGCAAATCCTGCCCTGTGGGCGGTAGGCTGGCTGACGGCAGGGATCACGGCATTCTATATGTTCCGCATGTATTTCAATACCTTTGAGGGGGAATTTAGGGGCACGGATCACCACTTAATTGAAATGGTCAAACAGGATAACGGCAGCACTGCCCCAGAAGAGGAACACGGACACCACAGTAGCAAGCCCCACGAATCGCCCCTATCTATGACTTTTCCCTTGGTCGCTCTGGCAGTGCCATCGATCGCGATCGGTTTGGTGGGTACCCCCTTCGCCAACTACTTTGAGTCCTTTATCCATGCCCCAGGGGAAGTGGTAGAGGCAGTCACGCAGTTTGAAATGTTGCCCCAGGAAGAGTTAACGGAATTTTTAATCATGGGCGGTAATTCCGTAGGTATTGGCTTGATCGGCATTTCTCTGGCAGTTTTGATGTATGCCCAACACAAGATCGACCCGGCGGCTGTAGCCAAGTTTATGGGTCCGCTGTATGAATTCTCCAAGCGCAAGTGGTACTTCGACGAGGTCTATGATGCCTTGTTTGTACAGGGTTCTCGCCGTCTTTCGCGCCAGGTGCTGGAAGTCGATGCCAAAATTGTCGATGGTGTAGTTAACCTGACGGGCTTAGTCACCCTAATCACGGGAGAAGGGTTGAAATACCTGGAAAATGGACGCGCCCAGTTCTATGCCCTCGTCATCTTTATTGGCGTTCTAGGCTTGGTGGTATTTTCGGCAGCGGGTTAACGCTAAGAACTCTCAAAATAAAACCGACAAGCCCATCAGAGAGATTTTACAGGACTTACGTTGCTTTTCGATACACTTGCTGTAGGAGAAGGGATTAAGGCGTAAGTCCTAATTTTAGATCGGCTAATTGCCGATCGAGAAGGGAATAGCTCTAGCTTAAGTCTCCACCGATCGAGTCAACAAAACAGGACAGGGAGCATGAACACGGACATAATCCGACACAGAACTACCCAACAACCGATCGAGGTCGGGCAATCCCCTGGCAATGGAAGGACGACGATCGGGGGAAGCAATTAGCAGAAGGTTGGCGTTAGCTTCAGCGGCACAGGCACAAATCTCTTTGCCAGTCTCCCCCTGGCGGGAATAGCCCTTGCACTTAATGCCTAATCGCTGTAAGCGGTTGGATGCTTCCTGTAATACGGCATCTTCTGCCTGCTCCTTCCCACTAATATGGAGCAACTGTACCTCTATGTCAGGTGCCCCCTGTACCAAGTTAATAGCAAAGTCTAGGCATTGTTGCGCTGCCGCCGATCGATCGATCGCTACCATGACTCTGCGAATGGACTGGATGTAAATATCATCTTTGACCAGTAACATGGGGATAGATGCCAACTGAAATACATACTGACTCACAGAATTAGCTAAAATCGCCCGTAAACGTCCCAGACCCTAGACCCCATCACCAAAAAGTCGGGCTTAAGTTCTTCCGCAACCTTACACACCACATCCTTGGGGTCTCCCTCCTCTAGTCGGGTAGTGCAAGTATTGCCTGATCCCAGCTTGAGAGCTTCATACTCCCTTTGCACAATCTTCGCCCCCGCCTGACGGTACTCATCTACTCCCTCCGTAGTAATTTGACTGGGAACAACATGGAGAAGCGTGAGTGCTGTTTGGGCAAAACTAGGCAGGGGCAAAAGCATGTTCATCATTTCGCGGGAACGCCCAGAACCATCTACTCCTAAAAGGACATTCTTAAACATAGTAGTTAAATTAAATTTCTTTTGGTCTGAGTGTAAAACAGTGCCCCCTCCTAGAGTGTTAATTTTTATCTACCTCCCTTGGCATAACTACTGGGGCATGAACTGTGTTAATCTTTATTAAGATAATCTAAACATATCTATCCTAATCCCTTAACAATTGTTCATAGTTGCCATGCTTACCCTCATCAATCGCGCCCTTGGTATTGTCTTTTTGCCCTCTGCATCGGACAGTCTGTTACCCCAGATCGCCTGGACTATTTTTCGTGTAGTCTGTGGTTTCACCATGATCCACAATGGTTTAGATAAGTTTGCCGACATCCCTGGTTTCTCGGAAGCCTATGTAGAAGTGATCGGTCTGCCTTTCCCTATCTTTTTTGCCTATGTTGCCGCTGCCACAGAAACGATCGGGGCACCCCTAGTCATGATTGGTTTAGGCACTCGTCTAGCTGCTTTAGGATTAGCATCCACGATGTTTGTTGCTATGTATCACCATATTTTAGTAGGTGGTTTTAGCATCCCCTACTTAGAGTTATCTATGGTTTACGCTGCCTCTTTCCTATTTTTAGCTGTGATTGGCGCAGGACAATTCTCGGTTGATGCTCTAATTGCTAAAGTAATTACCAAAAATCAAGTGCAATCCCTGGAAGTCTCCTTGCAAGCAGAATCTAGCGAGCCGGCTGTGGCAGAAACAAAAGCTACTGGTTGGGGTTCTTACCTATCCCGTTAGGCTTCTGTTTGTTCCATAACTAAGCAAAATTATTACTGTAACTCCCAAAAATTATATGGGAGTTATTTTATTTTAGGATTTACGTTAACGTCAGTTCGGGATAAGAAAAGACTAACAACCTGAGTTCGATACTTCTGGAAATGTTAAAGTTGCTATTCCCCTTTTCCCACAGGGGATGAGGGGTAATAATCAACTAAGGCTCGAATCCCTCTAGTTCTGGCACCTCAGCCACTAGGTGGACACCCTGGATGTATAGAGAGCGGCTAAATTTGCCGATGTTTACCACGCGGAGCTTACCACCAACTTTTTTGACCTGTACGGCAATATCGATCGCTGCTCCTACGCCCCTACTGACAATTTTGGTCACTCCCGAAAAGTCTAAGACAATTTCCCCCACAGAACGATCGAGGTAAGGCTGCACTGTCTGACGAAAGTAAGGTACCGTAGTAGCACTTAAAGCCCCTTCTAGTTTCAGGAGGACTTTATTATTTTCTTCCTGGGGGGAAATTTTTAATTCATCTTGCAAAAAAGAGGAGTGGGTCATGATTGTTTCTCAGGCTTAGACAAGAAGGTACTCATACGAACAACTGTTCCCTTGTTAGAGGATTCGATTTCTAGTTGGTCAACTAGGGCTTTAATCATATGGATGCCGAAGCCGCCATTTTTAACTCCTAATTCAGAAATGAGTTCAAAATTAGGAGCAGGAACTTCATCGGGTTCAAAGCCAACTCCCTGATCCCTGACTTCTAATATTAGACTATTTTGGCGAGCAAGCATAATTACTTCTACATCTGCATCTGATTCGCTGTAGATAATAGCGTTGACGCATGCTTCTGTTAGGGCTTGCACTATGTCTTGCACTCGATCGGGTTTGAAGCCCATTTTAGCGGCGAGAGCTTCCACAGCAGCCACAGGCACATCTTCAATTCCCTCGATCGGAGGGATGGTCATTTGCATTCTGACAAGGCTATCACCCATGCTTTTTTATGCTAGCTGGCGTAAATATATCATATTAGGAGCTAGTATTTGAATCAGGGTTTACTTGTCTGATTGCAGGTAGCAGGTCGGCAATTGTTTGGGGGGAAAACTTGGGGCTATTGAGGGTAGCGACGAAAACATTATTCTCGACTCTGTATAGAACTAATTTTTGATCCCCATAATTAAGTTCAAGGGTATCGTAGGGAGAAAGGGGAACAGCAGATTCCATAATTTTTTGGCTTAGGTTGTTCCTCTGGGACTGTGATAGGTGGCTAAAGCTGCCGATACACCAGGCTTAGTGCGCCTACCCGTGATTAAAATACCCCCATTGATGAGTTTTTGCATAATTTGGTTGTGATCCATGGCTGATATTCCTTTTACCCTTGACCAACTCCGTATTTTGAAAGCGATCGCCGCTGAAGGTAGTTTTAAGCGGGCGGCTGATAGTTTGTTTGTGTCGCAACCGGCGGTGAGTTTGCAGGTGCAACATTTGGAGCGCCAACTTAATGTACCACTTTTTGACCGCGGGGGCAGACGGGCGCAGTTAACGGAGGCGGGGCGGCTCCTGATTGATTACGGCGATCGGATTTTGGGGCTATGCCAGGAGACTTGTCGGGCGATCGAGGATTTACAGAATTTGCACGGCGGGACTTTAGTGATTGGGGCTAGTCAGACTACGGGTACCTATTTGATGCCCCGTCTGATTGGGCAGTTCCGCCAGCGTTACCCGGAGGTGCAGGTGCATTTGCATGTCCACTCTACGCGCCGTACTGCTTGGAGTGTGGTCAATGGGCAGGTGGATTTAGGGATCGTGGGAGGGGAGATTCCGCCGGAGTTGCACCATGCTTTGGAAATTCTGCCCTATGCTCTGGATGAATTTACCTTAGTGGTGCCCCAGGGGCATAATCTAGTCAGTCGGGGAGTGGTGTCGCGGGAGGAGTTGTATAACTGTCATTTTATTGCCCTTGATGCCCAGTCGACGACGCGGAAGGTGATTGACCAGGTGTTGGCTAAGAATGGAGTGGTGCCCAGGCAGTTGCAGATCGCTATGGAGTTAAATTCGATCGAGGCGATTAAGAATGCGGTACAGGCGGGGCTGGGGGTGGCTTTTTTGCCCCTCAATGCTCTGGAGAAGGAGTTGGAGTTGGGGGTTTTGGCAAGAATTGCGATCGAGGGGGTGGTGATTCGCCGCTTGTTGGTACAAATTATGAATCCCCACCGTTACCGATCGAAGGCAACGGAGGCTTTTTGTGAGCATATTTTGCCCCTGTTTCGGGATGAGAGTATTGCTACGATCGATTTGTTGGGGCAGTCAGAGCTTTAGTTTTGCCTTGATTTTGGCGGTAATTAGTTCTACTTCAGCTAGTTTGAGGGGGATTAGTAGTAGTCCGATCGTGATCATCCCTGCGGCACCGGCAAGACTGAGATTGATACATTGCCCATAAAAGCTGGGCTGGGGGGGCAAAAAATGCCCCAGGAGCCAACTAACGCCCCCACCGATCGCGCTGATTAGACTAATCTGGATAATGGGCAGGCTCCAATTTGCTAAGGGCAGTCCGTCTAAGCGCTGGGATAAAAATATCAGTAACAGCAGGAGGGAGATCAAGTTGACGGTGGCGGTGGCTACGGCGAGACCGGCGGCTCCGAATTGTCCACCCAGAGCCAATCAAACAGGACATTGAGACCCACCCCCAACAAGCTCAAGCGAAAGGGGGTATCGCCGTCCCCCAGGGCATAGAATACCCTTACTAATACATCCCGCCCCAGATAGACAAACATGCCCACGCCGTAGCCAATCAAAATGGAAGCGACAAAGTGGGAAGCCTCGGCAGTGAACTCCCCCCGTTGATAAACTAAAGTCACGATCGGGTCAGCGAGGGCAATAATGAGGGCACTGAGGGGTAACATGGTCAGGGCGGTGACGATCAAACCTTGGCGGATGCGCTCTTTGAGTTCTGGGGCATGGGCGGGGTCAGTTAACCGCGATAACGTGGGCATAAGGGGCACCAGGAGCATATTGGAGACCAATCCCAGGGGGGTTTGCACCAACAATTGGGCATAACCCAGGGCAGCAGCGGCTTGGGGGATATAGGCGGCAAAAAATAAATCCACATTGACGTTGATGTATAGTAGCCCCGAAGAAAGGGTTGCCGGCACTAAGATGCTTAAAATTTCTTGCACTCCTGGATGCCTGACCTGCCATCGTAACCTGGGGCTACCTAACCCCGATCGGATTTGGGCAGGAATTTGCACTAGCCACTGCAACAGCGCGCCTACTAAAGTACCCCAGGCTAGAACCCTGCCCCCCTGCCAAGGGTCGGAGCGATCGCCCAGGGCAAAAATTCCTACTGCCACCACTACTGCCACGCTAGAAAACAGGGGACTGATGGAGGGCAGCCAATACTGATCACTAGCATTGAGCGCCCCGAAGCCGATGCCGATCAAGCCCGCCAACAGCGCCATCGGTGCCATGATCTGCAACTGCTCCACCGCGATCGCTTTTGTGATTAAACCTACGTCACTTACGGTCAAACCCTGCCACAGAGAGGTAATCGGCTCGGCAAACCACACCAGCAAAACTGTCAAAGCAATTAAACACAAACCCACGATCGTGTTGACGGTCTCAATAATCACGGGCACTTCCGATTTAGGACGGCGGGAAATGACACTGACGATGGCACTGTGGAAGGGACCATTGATACCCCCCAACAAAATCAATAAAAAACCAGGGATGACGTAGGCGTAGTTGTAGGCATCTACAGCAGCCCCTACCCCAAAAGCCCAAGCGATCGTCACTTGGCGCACCAGACCCATGACTTTACTAAGGAGGGTTGCCACCGCTACAATACCGGCAATGCCCAACAACGATCGGTTTTTCACGAAATTTAGTTAATTAGTTAAACTGACCGCTCCAAATCCTATCACGGTAGTTGACTTCATCTAATTTTATGGCACTTTGCCATCAGTGGCTATGCAGAAGCATCTCTTCCCCTAAAGTTGTACTATAAAAGAAAAATACCCAAAACCATGCCTAGCCTCCAACAAGCAGTCGAACACCTGGAACTAACACTGAATACACTGTTAGTACTGACAAACTTTGTGTCCAAGCAATACGAGTTGCGGGATTTTTTAAGTTTAGTGCTCTCCAAAGCACGCCTCCTTACCCAAAGCGATGCTGGTAGTATCTATCTACTCAATCGGGAAGATGAAATTCCCTACATCTGTTTTGCAGTATCCCAGAATAGTTCTTACCCCGAAAAATCCCTAGACCATTTTGCAGTGCCAGTTAACAACGAAAGTTTAGTCGGCTATGTTGCTATCACCGGAGAAATTCTCAACATCCCCGACGTACAAAACCTCCCCCCCAACGCTCCCTACCGCCACAAAAAAACGATCGAGTCAGATATTGATTACATTTCCCGATCGATTCTCACCGTACCGATCTGCAATTCTTTAGGGGAAACTATCGGAGTGATTCAGGTAATTAACCGCAAAATCAACCCCGATGTAGTGATAGAAATTACCAACATTTTAGATGTCGTCCAACCCTTCAACGATCGGGATGTGGAACTATTAAGGGGTATAGCCAGCCTCACCGCCATTGCCATCGAACGCCATCAACTGCAAACTAAAATCTATGAATGATACTCAAGCTCTGTTAGACATTGCCACCCTGGCTGCCAGCGCTGGTGGTAATGTCCTGAAAAAATACTGGGGTAAACTGAAAACGATCGAAGAAAAAGCCCCAGGAGACCTAGTCACCGCCGCCGATCGGGAGTCAGAAATTGCCATCCTAGAAGTGATCAACCGCCACTGTCCCGATCACGGCATCCTTGCCGAGGAATCAGGCAGCCAGGGAGAGCGCCACAGCCCCTACCTCTGGGTAATTGACCCCCTCGATGGCACAACTAATTTTGCCCACCAGTACCCCATGTCCTCCGTTTCCGTCGGTCTACTGGTGGCAGGGGTACCCACGATCGGGGCAATTTACGATCCATTCCGAGATGAGCTATTTCTAGGGGGCATCGGACTAGGAGCCTTTGTCGAATTTCACGGCGATCGGGTGCCCATCAGGGTATCCAACTGTAGTGAACTAAAGCGGAGCCTACTGATCACCGGCTTTGCCTACGATCGCACCCAGACGATCGATAACAACTACGCCGAATTTTGCCACTTCACCCACATCACCCACGGCGTACGCCGGGGAGGTTCCGCCGCCCTCGACCTTGCCTACATTGCCTGCGGCAGATTAGACGGTTACTGGGAAAGGGGACTATCCCCCTGGGACATGGCAGCCGGTGTTGCCCTAGTGCGCAGTGCGGGCGGCATCGTCACCGCCTACGACGGCACAGACTATGACCTCTACTCCGGCAGAATTCTAGCTGCTAACCCCCATCTCCATAGCGCTATGATCGCAGAACTAGCTAAAGTCAAACCCCTCACCCAATCATTCCCCTTTCACGGGTAAAGTCTCCACCGCGGGTTGCACCTTCCGCTTAGAGAAACCCCAAATAAAAAATAGCCCGATCAGGGTTAACATTAACCACTCCGGCGGCACATAACTCTTGGCAACCACCTTCAACAACAACCTTGTACCCACCAAAGCCACAATCAAATAGCCCGCCGCCTCCAAGTTAGTAAAAATATCTAACCATTTAATAAACAAATCAGCCAAAAATCTCAAAGCAATAATACCTATGACTCCCCCCAAAAGCACCAGCCAAGTATCTTCTGCCACTGCTACCGCAGCAGTTACACTATCCAAAGAAAATGCCAAATCCGTCAAAGAAACCAATAAAATTACTTCCCAAAACTTACTAGCTACAGGAATAAAATCTTCCTCGTTGTGCTCCTGAGCATTCGCCACAAAAAACTTACCAGAAAGCCACAACAAATATAAAGCCCCCGCCAATTCAAACTGCCAATAATTGATTACCCAAGTAGCAGTTAAAATTAACACCACCCGCAACACAAAAGCCCCCACTAAACCATAACGTAACGCCCATTTCTCCTGCTCCGGGTCAGGTAAACTGCGCACGATCGATGCCAGCGCCACCGCATTGTCCGCCGATAGAATCGCCTCCAACATCACTAAAATGCCCACGATCGGTATCAGATCAGGGCGTAACACATCGATAGAAAGCGCATGGAACAAATCAACAGAGGGCATAGGGCAATTACAGATAAAGTATTACTAAAACAGACAAATTACAAGACGGGACACGAGTGGGCAATTCCCCTAAATTAGGATAAGCTACAGGGGAGAAAAATAGCTCAATTGTTTAGAGCTTCTTCGGATTGTAAAGTGAGGATGTATGAACTTAAAAACCATGACCATTGTATTGCTAGCGCTGATGGGGGTCGCTCCTCAGTTGCAAGCCCAGAACCCTGAACATCTGCGTTACTTTTTGAGTAATCTCGAATGTCAGAGATGCGAACTCAATAACATTGACGCCAGTGGGGCAGACCTCAAGGGAGCATTTTTGAACGGCACCAACCTAAGTATGAGTCGTCTCTCTAATGTTAACCTATTTAACTCTGAACTCACAGATGCCGACCTACGCATGTCCACCCTGCAAAACGCCGACCTGCGTAACTCAGTTTTAGTGGGAGCAGACCTGCTCAGTGCTAACCTAACGGGGGCTAATGTCCGCAACAGCCGTCTCAAATATGCCAACATGGCGCGGGCACGCATGGAAAAAATCAACCTGATGGAAGCAGAATTAGTCTACGCCAACTTAAATAACGCTGACCTTTCCAACTCTAACCTGCGCAACTCCAGCCTTTATCGCGCCACCCTTGTAGGGGCTAACCTCCAGGGAGCCGACCTCTACCGCGCCAACCTCGAAGAAGCCGACCTCCGCGGGGCTAACCTCCAGGATGCAGACCTCTCCCGTGCCAATTTGAGTAATGCCAGTCTCGATGGTGCCAACCTCAAGGGCGCTAACCTCTGCAACGCCACCCTGCCCGGAGGGGAACTATCTAAGCAGGGCTGTCCCCTGGGAGGCTGATCCATCGCCGCGAATTTTAATAGAAATTGAAGAGTCCTAGAGACTCTTTTTTATTCTCAAAACTGATCTCTTATTGCACTAGAACTTATCGAAGCCCGAAACCTGACCTAAACTTCTATCGAACCC
>PHFO01000041.1 GCA_002861535.1 Cyanobacteria bacterium M5B4
GGGTGAGGGTTTCCCAAAAAGCAACGTAAGTCCTGCGACAAGCTCAGGGAGGGCAGGGAGCCGATCCCTTGAGGGTTGAGCGGAGAATTGGGACAGAATTGTTATGTTAAAGTGTCTTTAACTTAGAGGATTTGTGATGGAAGTTATCACCACCGATCGCGCTCCCCTACCTGTGGGTCCCTACAGTCAGGCTATCAAAGCGAATGGTTTTTTATTTTTATCGGGGCAAATTCCCCTTGATCCCGCCACGGGCAAGTTAGTGGAGGGAGATATAAGCGTGCAGACCGATCGGGTGATGGCAAATATCCAAGCAGTATTAGAGGCAGGCGGCGCTAGTTGGAGTAATGTTGTTAAAACCACCATTTTTTTAGTGGATATGGCCGATTTTAGTCTGGTCAACCAAATTTATGCCCAATTCTTCCCCGATCGGGCACCAGCTCGTTCTTGCTTTCAGGTGGCGGCGTTGCCCTTGGGCGCTAGGATTGAGATTGAATGTGTAGCACTAATTTAGAACTACGATCGTTGTGGCAGAGGTATTTATGCAGGGACGCAGACGGGTATTGTCGGGGGTACAACCGACAGGAAGTCTTCACATTGGTAATTATTTAGGGGCAATTCGCAATTGGGTAGAATCTCAATCTGAGTATGATAACTTCTTTTGTGTAGTAGACCTCCACGCCTTGACCGTCCCCCACGACCGCGAAGCCTTAAAAGATAATACGCGCAACACGGCAGCCCTCTATCTCGCCTGCGGGATTGACCCAGAGGTTTCGACAATCTTTATTCAGTCCCACATTCCCGCCCATGCGGAACTTGCCTGGTTGCTCAATTGTATTACTCCCCTGAATTGGCTAGAGCGCATGATTCAGTTCAAAGAAAAGGCGCTGAAACAGGGGGAAAATGTGGGGGTCGGTCTTTTAGACTATCCCGTGTTGATGGCAGCCGATATTTTGCTCTACGACACCGATCGGGTTCCTGTGGGAGAAGACCAAAAACAACACCTAGAACTGACTAGAGATATTGCCCGCCGTTTTAATGACCAGTTTGGGGATACCCTCAAAATTCCTGAACCCCTGATCCGAGCGGAGGGGGCACGGGTGATGAGCTTACAAGACGGAACGATGAAGATGTCAAAATCCGATCCTACAGAAATGAGTCGGATTCATCTGTTAGACGATCCAGACACGATTCACAAAAAGATTAAACGTTGTAAGACCGATGCTATTAGAGAACTAGCCTTTGACCCCGATCGACCGGAGGCAATGAACTTACTCACTCTTTATCAGGTGTTGAGCAATAAAACAAAGGAGACTGTGGAACAAGAATGTAGTCAGATGCGGGGTTGGGGGGACTTCAAAACGGCATTAACTGAAGTTATTATCGACAATCTGTTGCCGATTCAACAAAAATACTACAAAGTAATCGCAGAGCCTGGTTATTTGGATCAAGTCTTACGATCGGGGACAGAAAAAGCAGCCGCAGTGGCAAATGAAACACTAAGACGTGTTAAACAGGCGCTTGGTTTATATTCTCTTTAGGGCTTAAGCCTATCGATCGGATTTGCTAAAGTCGGAACAGGACTTACGCTAAGGAAAAATTCCCTCTCCCTTTTGGGAGAGGGCTAGGGTGAGGGTTGCAGAAAAAGCAACGTAAGTTCTGTTGCTATACTTCCCTGCGCTCCCTGAGCTTGTCGAAGGTAAGAGAAAGGATTGAGAGATAAGGTGGTATAGTTGCTATTACTGAAAGACTGTTTGATAACATTCTTTTAGTTTGTCTTTCACTTGTGTTATGACACTCTGCCAATCGTTTATCTTTGTCTGCCGAAAGAGAGTCATGGTCGGATACCAAACCGAATCCGATCGGTCTTGATGCCAACGCCAGTCGGGAGCAAAAGGTAACAACAACCATACGGGCATCCCCATAGCACCGCCCAGGTGCGCCACCGCCGTATCCACGGTAATCAGCAAGTCCATTTCCCGTAACAGTTTGACCGTATCTGTAAAGTCTTGCAACCGATCGGATAAATCTATAACGCGGTCTTGCAAAAAAGGGAGAATATCTTTAGCATCTTTACCAACTTGAAAGCTATACAATTCAACGACAGGAATAGATAATAACTCCATAAAATGACCGATCGGGCAAGTCTTTTGCTTATACAAACGATATAGGTTAGGAGTAGAACGATAACCACTCGCCCAGACAATGCCGATCTTACGGGGCGGGGTCGTCATTTTTTTAGGATAAGAATTGATATACGGGATGTTACAAGGAATAAAGTCCAAATTTAAGACAAAAGGTAAACTCATTAAAGGTAAATGATAATCAAAGCTCTCGTTAGATACTCTGGACTCGATCGGGATCACTCTTACATCTTTCAGTTCTTGTTTCATTAGATTGATCAGTTGTGTTTGGCAAGCAAGAACAATCGATGCTCCCTGTTGCTGCAAAAGAGGTAGATAACGGAGAAATTGAATTGTGTCGCCAAATCCTCCTTCACTCCACAATAGGATCGTTTTACCTTGTAAGTGACTACCATCCCAACGGGGTTTAGATAAGTTGATAATGGCATCTTGCGCTGTCATGCGCCATTCATATTCCTGCCAACCTTCTTTATAGTTACCTTCTAACAACAAAGAAATAGCTAAGTTGTAGTGGGTCAGCGGGTCTTGGGGATTTTTTGTCAGAGCTAAACGGTAGTAATCGATCGCTTGTGCATTTTGTCCAAGACGAAAATAGATTAAACCCAAAGTATGTAGAGCCTCTGCCAAATCGGGGGCTAATTGTAGACAAGTTTGGATGGCACTATGGGCTTCTTCCAGCATTTCCCGATCGATGTAAGACTTAGCCAAAGTAAGATAAGCAGGAGCATGGTCTGGTTGCTGTTGCAGTGCTAACTTAAAATAAACGATCGCTTGTTCTGGCAGACTGACAGTCCGTTTGACAACTCCCAAATTAAAATAGCTATGCACACTTCTGTAGCCAAGCTGAATCGCTCTTTGATAGGCAACGATCGCTTTGTTATACTCTTTTTGATGAAAGAAGTTATTACCTTGCTGAAAGAACACCTGACTGTGAGGTAATGAAAAAGGTTGGAATTGATGAAGACATGTTTGCACACGATCAAATACCTCTTGCCAATCATCGGCTCTAGTCTGACGAAACAATCTCATAGTGGGATACCAGGGAGAATCTTCTCTGTCTTTTAACCACCGCCAATCGCAGGCAAAAGGTAACAAAACCCATACTGGTTTAGCTAACCCCCCTGCCAGATGGGCAACAGCAGTATCGATCGTGATCACTAAATCCAATTGACAGATGAGAGAGGCAGTATCGGCAAAGTCGGTAATGAAAGGAGAAAGATCAACAATAGTATCTGGTAAATTTGGCTGATCAACACCGATCTGCAAACTAAACAATGAATAACGATCGTTTTGTAAAGTCAAAAAATGATCCAACGCTACAGACTTTAGTCGTTTTAACTTTTGCGAGACAAGATTACTATGATCACCGCTCTGCCAGACAATACCGATCTTGAGCTTGTCTTTAACCTGTAAAACATCCGGTAAGACTGGATTTTCTGGGCTTCTCAGATAGGGAACAACCGCCGGAATATGGTCTAAATCAGTCTGAAAGATGCCAGGTAAATCCAAAAGGGGCGCATGGACATCAAAAGCAGGTATAGGTTGGTCTTCTGTTACTAATTTTTCTATCCCTTCTACACCAGATAAAAGACGAACAAGACATTGAGGACATCTGAAAATGACTCTGCCCCCTCTTTCTCTAACATACCAAACATAACGGACGAATTGTAAAGTATCACCAAAACCTTGCTCTGACCACAATAAAATTCTCTTTCCTTCTAAAAGAGAGCCGTCCCATACAGGTTGACTAAAATGAGGATATTGTAATCCCCCTCTTCTAAACCGCCATTGGTATTCTTGCCAGCCTTCCTTAAATTCTCCTAAACTTAAAAGGGCGTGGGATAAATTAAAATGGGCGTTCGCTAAAGTAGGATTTTTCTCGATCGCTAAACGATAGTATTTAATTGCCAACTCAGTCTTTTGTTGTTGTTCTAAACAGGCTCCTTTTATATCGTAGGCAGGGGCAAAATCTGCATCAATTGCGATCGCCCGATCGGCGTTTTCTATTCCCTCCGCCAACCGATTGGTCAACAGATAAATATTAGCTAAATTACTATATAAAGCCGCACTGGGTTTTATCGCGATCGCCCTTAAATAGGTCTCGATCGCTTGGGTATAATCCCCCTGTTCTTTATATAAAACCCCTAAATTTAAGTAACTATCGATGCGATCGGGGGCAATAGTAATAGCTTTTTGATAACTCTCAGTCGCTTCTTGGACTTGACCATTACGGTGGTAAGCTAAGCCCAGATTAAAATAAATATCTTGGCTTAAATTTTGTTGCTTAATTGCTTGATTGTAGTGATAGATTGCCTGGGCATAATTGCCCGCCTTAGCAAGGGTATTGCCTAAACTAAAATGGTCTAATTCTAACTCCGACAATTCTTGGCGAAACGACAACCGATCGGGATACAACTCTATACACTTGTAATAGTAAATTCGGGACTTGTCCACATCTTGTAATTTTCGATAACACTTAGCTAACAAATAAAAAGCGTTAGCAGCTTCTGGATTCCTACTAACAATTTCTTGACAAATCTCGATCGTTTCCGCAATTTTATCTGACTGAAAAGATAGCCAAGCCCGTTCAATTGTCGTTAAGTTCATCCGTTATCTAAATTAAAGTGTGATCATTCTAAAGGAAATAGGGCTTATTTCTTCAAATAGGTTACAAGAGCTTGCAATCCTAAACGGTAGCTTTCTATGCCAAAACCGCAAATTTGACCGATACACACTGCGGCAATTAGCGATCGGTGGCGAAATTCCTCCCGCTTATGCAGATTGCTGAGATGCACCTCCACCGTAGGCACATTTACCGCCGCGATCGCGTCCCTGATGGCAATACTGGTGTGGGTGTAAGCCCCTGCGTTGATCACTATGCCGTCATATTTACCAGGACAGGCGTGGATGCGATCGATTAGCTCCCCCTCATGGTTCGATTGCCTACAGGTTACAGTAGTATCTAAAATTTTGCCGTCGGCTTCTAAAATTTGGTTGATTTGCTCCAAAGTCGTGGTGCCATAGATACCCGGTTCTCGCTTGCCCAACAAATTCAAGTTGGGACCATGCAAAATCAAGATTTCCATCTAGCCCCCCGCAAGGATAATGCCACCATACCGGGGGTCAGTGACAGGGAAATTGCGTCTTCTGACAAGTTTTTTACTTTATAGGTCATATTCCAAAAGGTATAATAACAGCATGATTCTAACCTACGAGTCAAATCAAATCGAATCTTTATCTGTAAATAGGACTTACGCGGAGGGAAAATTCCCCTCAATCCCTTCTCCCTTTTTGGGAGCGGGCTAGGGTGAGGGTTTCCGAAAAAGCAGCGCAAGTCCTGTGTGAAGAGAAGAAGCTGCCCTTATCCCTCTAGGTTAGCGTGAGGTCACGTGTTACATTTGCTATAACTTCTGTATAAATCCATGATTTCTTTACCTCTTTCCTTTCCTATCAGTGCTGTAGTTGGTCAGGAAGCGATCAAAACCGCTCTACTCTTGCTTGCCGTAGACCCTGGTATAGGGGGAATCATTATCAGCGGCAGAAGAGGCACTGCTAAGTCGGTTTTGGCGAGGGGTATCCATCAAATTTTGCCCCCGATCGAGGTGGTGGAGGGTTCCATCTGCAACAGTGACCCCAAACAGCCGGACAATTGGGAAGATGGGCTAAGTGCTGACTACGGCACTAAGGTAATTCCTGTGCCTTTTCGGCAAGTTCCCCTGGGGGTTACGGAAGACCGCTTGTTGGGAGCGGTAGATGTTGCCCGATCGGTGCAAACAGGAGAGACGGTCTTTCAGCCTGGTATTTTGGCAGAATGTCATCGCGGGGTTTTATATGTGGATGAGA
Source organism: Cyanobacteria bacterium M5B4 (assembly GCA_002861535.1). Classification (GTDB taxonomy): domain Bacteria; phylum Cyanobacteriota; class Cyanobacteriia; order Pseudanabaenales; family Pseudanabaenaceae; genus M5B4. The sequence goes on from PHFO01000041.1 coordinate 5,985, forward strand.
TTAACTTGCTTGATCCCCAGTTGACCAGTTTGTTATTGTTATCTGTCAGTCAGGGTTTTAATCAAATCGAAAGAGAGGGAATTAGCTTTTATCATCCCTGTCAACCATTGTTCATTGCAACTTACAATCCTGAAGAGGGGGCTTTGAGTGATGCTTTTCTCGATCGGATTGCCATCGTTCTTTCTGCTGATGGCGTATTAGGCATGGATGAAAGACTGGCGGCGGTGGAATCTGCCCTCAGTTATGCCGACGATCCAACAAAATTCCTCGCCCAGTTTGAAAGTGATTTAGAAGACCTCCGTACTCAGATTTTATTGGCGCGGGAATGGTTGCCGACTGTGGAAATCACAACTAATCAAATTAACTATCTGGTGCAAGAAGCTCTCAGAGCACAAGTTAAAGGACAAAGAGCGGAACTATTTGCCGTAAGAGTTGCCAAAGCCCATTGTGCCCTAGAAGGTAGAACTCAGGTCAATAGTGATGACCTCAGATTGGCAGTGGAACTAACGATCGTGCCGCGGGCAACGGTCATTCCCTCAGACCAAGCGCCGCCGCCACCGCCACAACAAAACGAGCAAAGACAAGAAGACCAAACAGAAGATGAAGACGATCGAGATCAGGAAGAAGACGAACCAGAAAATCAGAGTATTCCTGAAGAGTTTGTCTTTGATCCAGAAGGGGTGATCCTCGATCCGGAAGTGATGTATTTCGCCCAAATGATGAGACGATCGGGTAAGTCTGGTGCCCGCAGTCTGGTTTATTCTGATAACAGAGGGCGTTATGTCAAACCTGTTTTACCCCAGAGTAATAACCCTCGCATAGCGGTAGATGCTACCCTCCGATCGGCGGCGCCTTACCAAAAATCCCGTAAACAACGCTACGGCAATAAAAGACAAGTCTATGTGGAACAGTCAGACATCCGCGCTAAAAGACTGGTTAGAAAAGCAGGCGCTCTGACTATTTTTGTCGTCGATGCCTCTGGTTCGATGGCTCTCAATCGGATGCAATCGGCGAAGGGAGCGGTTTTAAGACTTTTGACTGAAGCCTACCAAAACCGCGATCAAGTGGCTCTCATTCCCTTTCGCGGTGAACAAGCAGAGGTGTTATTACCCCCCACCCGATCGATCGAGGCGGCGCGCAAACGCCTAGAAGTGATGCCCTGCGGCGGTGGTTCTCCCCTCGCCCATGGTCTGACCCAAGCCGTAAGAGTAGGACTAAACGCGCAAAAGTCTGGAGAAGTAGGACAGGTGATCATTGTCGCCATCACTGATGGTAGAGGCAATGTGCCCCTAGCGCGGTCTTTGGGGGAACCGATCGATCCGGAAACCAAACCAGACATTAAGGGAGAACTCCTAGACATTGCCAAAAAATCCGCGCCCTTGGTCTTTCCTTTTTAGTGATCGATACGGAGAACAAGTTTGTTTCTACTGGCTTTGCGAAGGAACTTGCCCAAAGTGCGGGCGGCAGTTATTACCATTTACCCAAGGCTACCGATCAAGCCATTACCGCCGTGACGATGGGAGCGATTCAAGATATGCGCCGAGCTTGACGGACACCCCTAGCCCAAACTGGACAGTACCCCGACCGGGTTCACAGTGTAAAGCGTCCGTTTTTGAATGCCGTTTTCCTGGCAGATATGGTTTGCCGCTAATAAACCACTACTGACAGCCCGCTCCATTAAGCCGCAGGGGAAGGGCATTTTCACCCAGTCGCCGGCAAATAAAAGATTAGACACGATCGTGGTGGTATGGGGGCGTGTTTTGAAACTGCCGGGGGGATAACCACTAAAGTTTTTCTGATTGACCAGTTCGTAATGGAGTAATTTTGCCTCTTTGAGGGCGGGCACGATCGTGAATAACTCCTCCATAAAGGTTTTGACCAGATCAGCTTGGGTAGGGAATTCTTTTTCTTTGTAACAATAGGCATGGAGTTCCACTACACTGCCCCCAGTTTTTTCTGCCCAGGCTATGTAGTCGGCTTGAATGCGGTGATAGAGAGTGATGCTGTCGGTGAGACGATAGCCGGACAGGGAAGTAAAATCGCTCTGCTCCCAGGCAAAATCTCGATCGAACCACAAGCGACAGACGGCAAAGGGATCGGCTACAGCCAGATTTTTGACTTGTTGGATCACTTGGGGGGCTGCCTCGCCAAAGGTACGGTCAAAGATTTCTTTCATGCCTACTACATCGGCAGCCATTACGTAGTAGTCCGCTGTCAGGCTCTGGGGCATAGGAGGATTTGCTTTAACCAATAACCGATCGTTGTTTTTTCTACCACTGGCAAGCGATCTAGGTCTCTGGTGGCGGGTCCCCGGAGTAGTTTACCCGATCGGTCGAACCTCGCCCCATGACAGGGACAGAGAAAACCTTCACTATTTGCTTGGACGGTGCAACCCTGGTGAGGACAGGTAAGACTCAAAACTTGGTCTGCCGCCGTGGGTAACACATAGGAATTTTGCCGATCGCGGTAGTAGGCTAAGCCAGGAGAAGACCGATCGGGGTCAGCTTCTAGCCATACTGAGGCTAAATTCTGTCCGCCTATCGTATAGTTAAGACCCGTGATTTTGCCCTCCTGCCAGTGCAACCGATCGATCGTGACGTCTGTGAAAATTTTGCCCCCCTGGTTCCTAATTGCCTCTGCTAGGGGATCAACCACACACCGCCCCATGTCCTGCTTAGTGCCATTAAAAGCTAAGCCCTCTGGATTGCCGAAGAAATAGAAATGGAAAAACTGCATCAACTCCGCACTGCTAAGCCGATCGGGGGCATTGAGACTAGACTTGGCAAAGGGCAAAAAATACAGATCAAACAAACCCTTGGGAAAATCAGACTGCACCCAATCCGACACCAGCACATGGTCTAACCGATCGTAACTTTTTTGGGGATGGAAGCCCGCAATTTCCCGAAAAACTTGCCAATGGGCAGGACTAGTCAAATTTAACCCCCATTTAAGGGAATTAGGGGAAGCCAGGGCTAAATCCACAATATTCCAGGGGAAAGCCGATCGGCTGGGACGAAACACCTCCGGGGCATAGCGCTCGCGGTACATCACGGCATAAAAATGCAACGATCGGAAATTAGTAGAGGCATTCAACTCCGCCATCACCGATCGGAGATTGTAGTATTGGGGGAAAAAGCCATGAAACCCGTGCTCCATCTGGAATTGCTCCTCCCCCACCTGCACAGTCCAGCTGGCGATTTTGCCCCCTAACTGCGGCGCTTTTTCCAGTAACGTCACCTCTATACCCCTGCGGCTCAGTTCATAGGCGCAACTCAATCCAGCGAGACCGCCTCCCACCACCACCACACTGCATGGTTTTGTCAGTCTGAAGGGTAAAACTAAATCCTCCCGATCGTAGGTAGAAGGCAGGGGTTTATGAAAGCGCGAATACGCCAAACCAGCCGCAGTTGCCAAACCTAGACCAGACAGCAAACCACGGCGCGAAACCTTAAAACTCATACTCAACCATCAGACTCTATAAGAACATAGGCGGAAAAGCCCCTGCCCGCCCTAAAGTTTACAATTCCTTAACCCTTTCCCGCCATGCCAATCAGCAAATAAAAGCAAAATCTAAACAATTGTGTACCATAATTGTTACGAAAAGTTGACAATTGCCATGAAATTTTGTGTCAAAAACTGACAACTATGTAAATTTTAGACAAGACACACACCCTACAGTTTTGTAAATTCATCTTAACAAACTCGTTAAACCTAAGGAAAATACCTAATGTTAATAAATTTAGTTTTATATTGTTAACTCTTATGAAGGAAATATTTACTCAATTTGTAAATTATGAAATCATAAGCTGCTAATTTTTAATATTTTCTTAAGTTTAGAATGCAGGTTTATCTCTACGGTTGTGGCTTGGTTCACGATTGGGGGGCAATAACAAAAAACAAACAATTTACAATCGATTCAGGAGGGGCAAGATGGTAGCAGCAGTAGTTAAACAAGAGTTGGATTGGGATTTACAGGAAGCCCTAGAGCAGTGTGGCAAGGGCTTTTCCGGGAAGTTGTACATCCGATCGAGTCATGGTTACGAGTGGTGTTTCCACTTTTTCATGGGTAGAATTGTGGGCGAATCTTCTGGGGTTCATGCGGCAAGAAGATGGCAACGACTACTAGCTCAAGGTGAGGATACTACGGCTCAAGTTGTCACCAAATCGATCGATTGGGTAGAGTTTTTACGGGACAGTTCCGCCACTTTAGAACGAATGGTGAAACTGGGACAAATTACAAGGGAGCAAGCCCTCAGTTGCTCCAAGACAAGTATTTTGGAGTCTTTGTTTGATATTTTGCATCTACAGTGGTTGTGTCATCAATCCGATCGGGCGCGTTTAAGTTTCCAGCTAGTGACAGAAACCAATACGAAGAAGGAAGTTTTGCCCTGGTTATTTTTCCGCACTCCTGAGATTTACCATGAAGCCCTGACCCAGTTTTTTACCTGGCAACAAAATTCCCTGGGGCGGTTCTCTCCTAACCTCGCTCCTATGATGAAGGGTTTAGTCCCCCTGGATGCTTCTACCGAGCAGAAAAGTTTATTGGCATTGGTAAACGGCGAGCGGACAGTAAGGGATTTAGCTGCCCAGCGGTCGCAAGAACCGATCGCAGTGATGCAGGCACTTCTCCCCCTGATGGAGCGGGGCGTAGTTGTGCTTAAGGCAATTCCCGACTCTGTTTCCCACAAGAGTGAGCCATCTAAACACGCTGTGAAGGTCGTGCCCAAGCCCCTAATTGCCTATGTAGATGACAATCCCATAGAGGGCAAACTGATGGGCAGTATCGTCAAGGAGTTGGGTTGCGACTATGTTTCTATTTCTGACCCCCTCAAAGCTTTACCGGAATTGCTGAAGGCAAAACCCCAGCTTATCTTTCTCGATTTGGTGATGCCGATCGTGAATGGTTACGAAGTTTGTACCCAATTGCGCCGCGTTGCTCTATTTAGTGAGACTCCCATTGTCATTTTGACAGCTAATGACGGCATCATCGATCGGGTGAGAGCCAAAGTGGTCGGCTCCACGGAGTTTTTAAGTAAGCCCATCGACCATGTAAAAATTGCGCAAACCTTGACCAAATACAATCTAATTTCTGCGGTTTCTACCCAGTCAGAACAACTAGCCTCCCAACTTAGCTACTAATTCTACTTTTGTGTCATTCTATAGAAGGCTATGAGTTTTCTATGTTTGACATCGAACCCGCCTACGATCGAATGCGCCTGGGCTTAGTAGGGCAACGTATTTTTGCCTTTGCCCTGGACTTTTTTGGTTGTAGTTTTGTCAGTCAGTTTATCGAGGCATTTTTTAACATTCAGGGCGGCTTGCGGTTGGTGGTATTTACCCTGATTTGGGGATTTGTGCGCGTTATATTTGCGGCGGGGAATCAGTCCCAGAGTTGGGGGCACTACGCCCTGAGCCTAAAGGTGGTGGATATGTCCAGTGGTCGTCCCGTCGGCGCGATCGAGCTGGCACAGCGCGAAGGAGTAATCTTCTTCCCCTTGTTTTTTCTGATCTTGTCCTTACAAAACTTTAACTACCAATCGGCGTTGCCCCTATTCATGGCTCTACCCTTAGTCGTAGATATTGCCTTTGCCTTTGCCGACAGTCGCAAACGCCAGGCACTCCACGATCGTGTTGCGGCGACGATCGTGGTGATGAGCCGGAGGGGCTTACAACTAGACCAGAAAATTGGCAACCTCAGCCGCACGATCGGTAAAACTAGACGCAGATTTGCCGACCCCGATCGTTATAGAGAAGAATACTATCAGCCCCGCCCTCGGCAGAGAGCCTACCGCGAAGAAGAATTTAAGCGCCGCAAAAATCCTAGACGTTAGCGCCAATGATATGGTATTGTAATAAGCCTGTGCTTTTGGACAAGCGACTCAACTATGGCAAAAAATAAAGGCGTAAGAATCATCATTACGTTGGAGTGTACGGAATGTCGCACCAACACCGACAAGCGATCGAAGGGTGTATCCCGCTACACCACCATGAAAAATCGGCGCAATACTACCGCCAGATTAGAAATCAAAAAATTCTGTCCCTACTGCAACAAGCATACGGTTCATAAGGAAATTAAATAACTATGGCAACCTTTTTTCGCAAAAGACTTTCTCCCGTCAAACCCTCCGATCGGATTGATTACAAAGATGTCGATCTCCTCAAGCGCTTCATTACCGAGCGCGGCAAAATCCTGCCCCGGCGTATCACTGGCTTGACGGCAAAACAACAACGCCAGTTAACTAACGCCATCAAACAAGCTCGTATCCTTGCCCTCCTTCCCTTCATCAACAAGGAAGGTTAAGCACTCGGCTCAACAGAACTTCGATCGTTTTGCTCCAATGGCTAGGTAACTGGGGTTCTATTTCAGCTTTAATCATAGGTTTGAGTAGTTCCAGGGACTGGATTTGTAGCTCTGCCCCCCGCGACCACTGTTGTACTGCCCCTAGCAAGAGGCTGAGACTATCTACTAGAGTTGTTTGCAACCGATCGGGGTCTAGCAAAAAGTTGGTCGCCTCTGGTTGCCAGCAGAAGCCAATTTGGGGACATAGTTGCAGTAATTTGTAGGTCTGTTCCCCCGCCAGACTGCGGTGATAGTAATGATGATAGAGTTCCGCCAGAGCAATAGCCAAAAGCCCAGGAATAAAGGGACTACGGCGTTCCACCGTACCAGCTTCAGCGATTGATCGAATAGTGGGACTAATAATGCCGACTAGAGTTGCCACTGGTACATGGCGCTGTCTTTCTTGCCAGCGTTCCTTTAACATCTGCTCCAATTCTGCCTTTAGCTCCTCTATCCCCCGCAAGTCTAATTGCAGAGCAAAATCCACCTCCGGGTCAAAACCAAAGGTACAAGTAGGGAAAATCCGCTCGATCGCTAGCGCCTCGCGCCACTGTTGGAGCAACCGTTCCAGGACAAAGGGCTGCCATTTATCAAATTGGTCGATTTTGTTTAGTACCACCACCACCCGACCACAATGTTGCCTGAGCCGATCGAGATGACTCCTTTGCCTGCCGTCTGCCGATCCTTCTACCACTAAAATACCCACATCGATCGGTTGGTTACAAAAATCAGCATGATAATTGATGTCATCTAAACCAGGAGTATCGATCAAACAGAGATAGGGATTGAGCTGAAAAGTATCGAGGGACTGGGTTACGCCAGACTCTGCCCGCACCTTAAAAGGAGAATTTTTGCGACTTTTACCAAGGAGGGCATTGAGGAGAGAACTTTTACCCGTGCTCACCTTGCCCATCACCAAAATATTTAAGGGAGCAGAGATGTTAGATGATCCTTTACTAATATCAACCTCAGAATAATTATCCAGAAAAAATTGTGGCAAATTATTCACTTTTTGCATTATATCGACCAAATCAAGAATGTTATAGGACAATAATGATATTACCAGTTAATTTATTTTATGCTGCCCCTCTACGATGACAATCCTACTAAGACTGTTCCTATAGTAGTTTATAGCTTGATAATCTTAAATGTAGCGGTATTTTTATTTCAAATCAACCTCAATGGAAATGAAGGAAGGCTGATTGAAATGTTTTTTGACACTTGGTCGGTAATTCCTAGACAATTGTTTCGTTCTCCTAGTCAAGAATATTTTACTTTAGTAACTTATCAGTTTCTCCACGGTGGCTTAGGACACATTTTAGGAAATATGTGGTATCTGTGGATTTTTGGTAATAACATTGAAGACCATCTGGGCAAGTTTAAGTTTGTGTTGTTTTATCTGACCTGTGGAATTTTAGCCGCTGTCGTGCAGTCTTTGTTTGTGTTTAATACTAATGTGCCTCTCATTGGCGCTAGTGGCTCAGTTTCCGGTGTCATGGGCGCTTACATTACTCGATATCCCAGTACCAAAATTTTAACTTTTATCCCCCCAATTTTTGTGCTGTGGTTGCCGGCAGTGTTTATATTAGGCTTTTGGATTTTTGGTCAGACAATTTACGCCTTTTCTGCTCTAAATTCTAACGTGGCTTTTATTGCCCATGTAGCCGGTTTTGTGGCAGGGATGGTGTTAGTTCGTGTTTTTAATGAAGAGGTCTGAGCAAATTGCGTTAGGATAATCTCAACCTAAGGAGGAAGCAATGGGAGTTAAGACTAGATTGTCTAAAAATGTCAATCCCCTGCGTCTGGCTGTGGGAGTGACCCTGGGGGTATTGAGTGTTGGTTTGATTACTGCCACGATCGGGAGTATTATCTGGCAAAACCGCCCCCGTACCATCAAACTTGCCGCTGGCAACACCACAGGGGAAAGCTATATCCTGTCTCAAGCCTTGGCGAAGGTAGTTAAGGAGAATTATCCCCGCTACACGATCGAGGTCATAGAAACAGCGGGAACAGTGGAAAGTCTACAACTATTGCAAGAAGGGAAAGCGAACTTTGCCGCTGCCCAGGCAGATGTGCCTCCGGGAATCGGGCGCGGTCAGTGGCAGTGCTCTATACTGACTTTGCCCAGTTACTTGTACCCCAAGAATCAACTATCCGCAGTTTTAGTGAACTCAAGGGTAAGCGCATTGCCATTCAGCCCAAGGGGGGACAATTTTCTACGTTCATGGAAATTGCCAAACACTACGGCTATCAAGAGGGCAATTTTATCTTTTTAGGCAAAGACCAAAAGTCGGCTAACGAGGCTTACATCAGGAGGAATGCAGAAGCTGCCTTTTTTGTCCGCGCTTTGGGTAATCCCGCTGTTACTGAAATTATTGGCATGAGTAAGATGTTGCCCATCGATCAGGCAAAGGCGCTCCAGACTAAATATCCTGCCTTTGAGGCTGGTGTCATTCCTGAGGGTGTGTATCAGGGCAGCCCTCCTATCCCCAGTCAGGATATTCCTACTATAGCGGTGCAACGCACCTTACTAACTGATAAAGATACAGACATGCAAACGGTGCAAATCATTACCAGTGTGCTGAATGAACGCCGTCAAGAGTTAGCTAAAGCCATACCTAAGGAATTTGCTTCTGTCAGGGCTCTAGTTACTAGCATCGATCGTCCTTCGGCGACAGGGGGAACGGGTATTCCCATCCATCCCGGCGCGATCGCCTACTACGAGCGGGATAAGCCTTCCTTTATTCAAGAAAATGCCGACTATGTGGCGTTGATCATCACGATCGTGCTTTTAGTTGGTTCCTGGATCATGGAGATCAAAAACTGGGTAGAGGGGAGAAAAAAGGATGCTGCTGACATTTACATTGACGTGGCAGTAGAGCTAATGCAGGACGAAGTGACTGCGACACCAGAAGAGAATCGCTTTGAACTCGATCGCATTTTTATGAAGGCTGCCCGCGACTTGGTCAACGAAAGAATCTCCCAGGAGTCGTTTCGGACTTTTAATGAAGCCTATAAAACTGCCAGGGAAGTGCTGGAACGACGCATTAGTGACATGAAATTACAAGAGCTACAACAGCAGGAACTCTTGCTTAAAGAAGCGGAAACACTGCGCAAGGAAAATGCTAATCACTACATCGCTGAAGTGTTTAAGGTGGCAAGGGATAAAAAAATTAGCCCCAAGGATGCCCTCGATCGGTTAAATAAAATTATGCAGGAGGCGGGGCAAGACCTGATCGATGAAAAAATTACCCAGGAGTCCTTCCGGACTTTTACGGAAGCCTATAAAACTGTCAGAGATGCGATCGCCTAAGTTTCTGGTAGAAACTTCTTGGGGATGCTGAGTATACCAAGGCGGGGGTCGGGGGGCCAAAAGCGAAACACGGCTCTGCCCATGATATTTTCTTGGGGTAAAAAGCCCCAAATGTGGGAGTCGTTGCTGTTGTTGCGATTGTCTCCCATCACCCAGTAGTAGCCAGGGGGGATGACATAGGCAGGCATTTCGTAATGGGGCGGCTCCAGGATGTAGGGTTCTTGCAGGGGAATGCCGTTGATCAGTACCTGCCCGTTGTGGATGGCTACTTCTTCCCCTGGTAAGCCAATTACCCGCTTGATGTAGGCTTTGCCTCCCCGGAAGGGCGGCTCAAAAACGATGATTTCTCCCCGCCGCGGCGATCGCCAGCGGTAGGTAAGCTTTTCGACCATAATCCGATCGTTCACCAGTAGGGTAGGCTCCATTGACCCGGAGGGGATATAGCGGGGTTCAATCACAAACCAGCGCAGTAAGGCGGCTACTAGTATAGAAAAAACAATAATTCGGATAGATTCTGCCTGTTTTTGCCACCATTCTTTCCAGGAAAAGGGGGTTTCAGTCATAGTTAGTATTGGGGGGTAGACAGAGTACCAATGCGGTTGGGGGACCAATAGCGAAAGAAAGCTCGCCCTACGACGTTAGTGCTAGGGACGAAGCCCCAGACATGGGAATCGAGGCTATTATTGCGGTTATCGCCCATCACCCAGTAGCTGTTGGGGGGGGACGACAAAACTAGGCAAGCCTTTGACATTTTCCACCCGATCGGGTTGGAAGCAACCATCGGGGCAGAGAGCGGGGTCGGTGGTGGGGAGGGTATAGGCGGGGGGGGACTGGATATAGGGTTCATTGATGGCAGTGCCGTTGACATATACGGTGCCGTTTTGAATGCTGATGCTGTCCCCTGGTAAACCGATGACCCGCTTGATATAGACACTGCCTTTGTTAGGGATGGCGGGGTGGTCGGGGGGATGGAAGACAATGATTTCCCCCCGCTCTGGCTTTCGGAAGTAGTAAGATATTTTTTCAATAATTAACCGGTCTTTAATTTGCAGGGTGGGTTCCATCGAACTAGAAGGGATGTAACGATTTTCGGCGACAAAGGTATGCACGCCAAAGAAGAGCAACAGTGCCATGCCTACGGTGTGAATTGTTTCTTCGGCGATGGCTTTGACTGATCGATTTGTCTGGATTTTAGTGGTTTCTGTCATGGTTAACCCTGTTCGATGGGAATGGCGCGATCGCCTCCTAGATTAAAGCATTGGTGTACTGCTTGTAGTGCTTCTACTGCCATACTTTGGCGGATGACACAACTGACTTTAATTTCGGAAGTGGCAATCATTTCTATGTTAATGCCCCGATCGGCAAGACTTTGGAACATTTGCGCTGCAATTCCCTTTGCTTGCGCCATGCCCATACCCACGATACTGAGTTTAGCGATCTGGTCATCCCAGAGTACTTCACCGCAACCAAGTTCCAGGGCGGTAGATTTTAGGGTTTGTTCTGCGAGGAACCGATCGCCCCTGGCAATGGTAAACGCTATGTTGTTTAAGCCCCGATCGGGTTGGGATTGGATAATCATATCAAGGCTGATTCCCTTTTGGGCTAAAGAGTCTAGCAGTTTTGCCGCTACCCCTGGGCGATCGGGGACATTGAGGACGGCGAGGCGAGTTTGGTTTTGGTCGAGGGCAACGCCCC
>PHFO01000042.1 GCA_002861535.1 Cyanobacteria bacterium M5B4
TTTTTTCTTGTTCCCTCTCCCTTTGGGAGAGGGCTAGGGTGAGGGTTTTAGAAAAAGCAACGTAAGTCCTAACCGATCCTATTGCAGGAGTTCATTCAACCCCGATCGGTTCATTAGGCAATTCTCTTCTGCTAGAAGGAGCAAGAGCAATTAAATCCTGTAAATTCCGATCGATGTTTTGGCAAATCTGGTCTAGGGGGAGGTCATTGGGATCGGTACCAAAGGGGTCTTCGATTTCTTCGGCGATTTCTTCGATGCCCAGTAAAACAAAAGTTACCATCGTCGTGGCTAAGCCCGTCATCCAGCCAAAGGCATCAACCAACTGAAAGGGCAAAAAGACGGAATAAACTAATAAAATCTGCTTCAAATGAATGCTATAGGCAACGGGAATAGGAGTTTTTTGGATGCGTTCACAAATGCCCAATACATCGACTAAAATGCTGACTTGTTCATGAATTAAGTTTAACAAATAGACGTTCAAACAACCCCGATCGTGTTGTTTTTGGGCGTAATCTCCTAACCAGAAGGCGACTTGCAAGGCAGGATGGTGCATCTGTTGCAACTTATGAAATTGTTCTGGGGAAGTAAAGGGTTCAAGTTCTTGGTTAATTGGCAGATGGCGTAAATGAAGTTTGACACAAATGGCAAAAGCTACTAGGAGCTTGAGGTTAGCGATTTTATCGAGTTTATCTTGGGGGGTTTTTTCTTGGACGGCAATCCACAGGGTGCGGGCAGTGTTGCGGGTGGTATTGACCAAGGTGCCCCAGGCTTTGCGTCCTTCCCAAAATCTTTCGTAGGCTGTATTGGTGCGAAAGACCAACAAAAGACTTAAGACTAAATTTAAGACAAAGCCCACACTCCCTAATATTTCCGGGGATAGGTCTTGACGGAGGGTTTTTTCTGCTAGAAAGACTCCCTCCGCAAAAATACCCAAAGCAATTACTCTGGGTAGAACCGCTGGAATAACAGAACCTCGGAACTTAAGAGCGCTCTCTAGCCATCTGCGCTTCTTCATTGTAATCGTAAAGATATTTCCCCTCGCAGGATGTGGTTGTTGGGGTCAGGTAGACGAGCGATCGTGGCAGCCGTAATATGGGGTAGTACAGGAGCTAGGAAGTTGTCTAGCCCAGGAATTGTCTCGTTGAGGAGGGTCTGGGCGTAGGGGAGGGGCACCGATCGGTGGAAGTAGGCAAAGTCTTGTTTGGGGAGTTGTTTGTTGGCACGGGAGGGATGGAGGGCAGTGACTAAATCTGAAACGGAGCTGGCAAATCCTACTACCCGATCGGTCATGCCGTGGACTGCTTGGACTGCCCCACTGACGATCGTGGGGTTCTCTGCTTGCAGGCTAGTCCAGACGGTGAGTTCTTGGTCTTTGACTTGGATTTTACCTACGGTGAGGTGTTGTTGGGCTTGGTGATCGAGCCGATCGAGGGCTGCGGTAACGTTAATGTCAGGGGATTTGGTGGCGAGGAGGAGCCAGTTAAAGTTTTTTCCTGGGAGAATGCCAAGGGCGTAGTCTCCCCTAATCCAGCTAAAAATGTCCTGTTCCAGGTCGAAGCCAATCCGATCGGTGAGGCTTTGTAAGGCGTTCTGGGCAAGGCTTTGTAAGCCCGGATAGGGAGTGAGTGCCGATCGCAGTTGTTCCCAAGTTTGTTGGAGGTCGTGCCCCACAAAAACGGTGGCATCGGGGGGTAAAAGCTGGGTGAGGGGATTGGGATTGGACGGGAGGGTAGGCGCTTCTGTCCAGGGACGATCGGCGACCAAGAGGGTTTCGGACTGGAGTTGACGGTCTTTGATACTAAAACCTAAGCCCAGACTGGCGTTGGGCAGGTCACCAAGAGCATTACCCAAAAAGCCGGATTCCTTGCCCCAGGTGCCTAATTCTTCTAAATTGACGAAGGCGAGACCGATCCGCTTTTGCCCCAACCGATCGATGGTGGCGCGGTAGCGGGGCAAGTTAGCCAGAGATAGGTCTGATACTTGCAGATCGTTGATGGCGTTGCGAATTACCCGCACATCATTGGCAAAGAGGGCATAGTTACCCAGGGTCGCCCCGGAAAGACTAGGGGTGCTATCGGTGGTAATCAGGGGAATGCCTTCATGCTGTTCAAAGAGCAGATTGGCGCCCTGGGAAGCCAGGTTTTGCCAAAATTTCTCTAGGTATTTTTGGGCGCGGGGCTGGTCTGCCATCGCCATCGCCATTAAATAACCGGGCTGGTAGCCATTGCTAGAGTCCCGATCGAGGTCGGGGCTGGTGACTGCCAGGGTCAGTTCGTTCCCTAGCCAGGGACGGATATAACGATCGTAGTCAATCAGCCAGTTTTGTTTAATCAGGGACTGCCACTGTTGCCATTCCTGGTGGAGGCGGCGGCGTTCGCTCGGGGCAGTAGCGAGACTGGTGGCTAACCCCAACCGATCGGGGTTAATTAGTAGCGAAGCAACCAGGGGGGCTTGTTTGGCAATAAACTTAGTGGCTAAAGGCTGCATCCTTGTCCCGGTCAGAGCACTAGCGGGACGTTGCCCCAGCACTCTCCCCCAAAGACTAAAACTAATTAGCAATGCCACGGCGGCGATGATGCCCATAGCTACAACAACTTTCTGCTTCTTCATAGTTCCCCTGTCTTACTTTGGGCTTATTGTACACCTTTGGTGGGATGGTCAGGATTACTCTACGGTGACGGACTTGGCTAAATTTCTCGGCTGGTCTACATCTAAACCGCGATGGGCGGCAATGTGATACGCCAAAAGTTGTAGGGGGATGACGGTGAGCAGAGGGGATAGCATTTCATCCACGATCGGGATCGGCAGCACATGGGCAAAAATTTCCCTTGCCTGGGGGTCATCGAGGGGAGCAACCCCGATCAGAAGGGCATCCCTAGCTTTGGCTTCCTGGGCGTTAGATAATACTTTTTCGTAGACTGTACCAGGGGTGGCAATGGCAACAACGGGGACGGCATCGTCCAACAGGGCGATCGGACCATGTTTCATTTCCCCCGCTGGATAGCCTTCGCCGTGGATGTAACTGATCTCTTTGAGTTTGAGGGCACCTTCCAGGGCGATCGGGTAGTTGATGCCCCTGCCTAAAAAGATGAAGTCTTGGGTGTGGGCGAATTTGTGGGACAGTTGCTCGATGTAACGCTCTTGGCTTTCCAGAATGCGCTCCATTTGGGCGGGGAGCTGCCGCAGCCCTGGAATTAGCTCGGCTTTGCGCCCAGGATTGAAGTGGAGAGTGAGCCAATAAAACATCAATAGTTGGGCAGTAAAAGTCTTAGTGGCAGCTACGCCAATTTCAATGCCGGCTTGGGTGTCTAGGATGTGATCGGCAAGGCGGCTGATGGAACTATCCGATCGGTTGGTGATGCCCAGGCATTTATTCCCCCTAGATTTGGCTAGTTCTAGGGCGGCGAGGGTATCGGCGGTTTCCCCAGATTGGGTCACGCCTATAACCAGGGTATGGGGCACGATCGGGGGCGGGGCGTAGCGATATTCCGAAGCGTAGTGGACGGTGGTGGGTATCTGCGCAAGCTGTTCGAGGAGGTGTTTGCCAACTAAGCCGGCGTGCCAACTGGTGCCGCAGGCAAGGATTTGAATCTGACGAATATCTGCCCCAAACTCCTGGGGGAGTCCCAGATCGATCTGGTCATCCTCCCCTAAAAATTTTGCCAACCCCGATCGGATCACGCCGGGCTGTTCGTAAATTTCCTTGAGCATATAATGCTTGAACCCCTGTTTCTCGATCAGTACCGGATTCCAGTTGAGGGTCTGGGGGGGGCGCAGACGGACAGGCTCGCCGCTAAAGTTGAATAGCTCTACTCCCTGGGCGGTGATGCGGGCAATTTCGCCATTTTCCATAGGCAACACCGATCGGGTGTAGGAGACAAGGGCGGGGGTATCGGAGGCGCAGAAGGTTTCTCCCTGTGCCAAGCCAATGACTAGGGGCGCTTGCTGTCGCACCAGGATAATTTGGTCGGGGTAATCACTGGATAAAATTGCTAGGGCAAAGGCTCCCTGGAGGCGCTTCACCGCTTGACAGACAGCTCTTAGCAGGGTGTTATCCCGCAAAAAACTACTAATTAAATGGGGAATTACCTCCGTATCGGTATCGCTGACAAATTCATAGCCCGCTTCTTTCAACTGCTGCTTCAGCTGATGGTAATTTTCGATGATGCCGTTTTGCACTACTGCCAGGGTCTGCCCCCGATCGGTGTGGGGATGGGCGTTATATTCTTCCGGTTTGCCGTGGGTCGCCCAGCGGGTATGACCAATACCGATCGTGGCGCTGGTAGTATCTGCTGCGATTTTGGCACTTAAATTATCTAACTTGCCCTTGGCGCGGATGCGGTGGAGTTGGGGCAATCCAGGGACAACTTGGGCAATGCCCGCCGAGTCATAGCCGCGATACTCTAACTTTCTGAGGCTGTTTAGCAAGACTTCACTGACCGGACGGTATCCCACATAACCCACAATGCCACACATTGGCGCTCCTCAATTTAGATTAGATTAGTGTCTTATTTTACTAGGACTTACGCCCAGTAAGAATTCCCCCCAACTCCTAGTGTTATATAGTGCAATTCAGAATCATTCTGAGTTAAAATCAAACCATTGCATTAGGAGTTAGCCATGACAGACCTTATCAAGAGCCTCAATCGCCAGCAGGCAAATGCCTTAGTGTTTTATCTCAACTACAAAAAGTATCATTGGCTGAGCTATGGTCCCCTATTTCGGGATTTACATCTTTTATTTGAGGAACATGGTAACGAGATTTTAGCCACGATCGATGAGTTGGCAGAGCGCAGTTTAATCATGGAAGGTAAGCCCGTGGCTGACCCGGAGGAATACCTAAAATCTGCTACAATCCAGCCCTCCAGGGGAAATCTCACCCTGAAGGCGATGGTAGAAGAAGCCATTGTCAACCACGATCGGGTGATCAAGGAACTGCATGAAGATGCGGAAACGGCGACCCGGGCGAATGACATTGGTACGGCCGACCTCTACACCCGTCTAGTGCAGACCCATCAAAAGCAGCGGTGGTTTTTGCGGGAAATTCTCCGTAACGGGGACGGCTTTCATTCCTGATGATTTGGATGATTCTCTGTCTCCACTTCGCCCTCAGTGCCTGGTTGGGCTGGCTGGCTTGGCAGTTTCTAGGATGGCGTAAATCGATCCGCAGAGCCTCTTTTACCCTTGAACGGTGGATAAAAGTAGTAGCCCAGAAGCTGCCGATCGTGACCCATCAGGGGCAAATCACTCGTCAGCAACTGCTCAGGGGCAGGCTGACCTACAATCAAGGACAGCAATTCCTCAAATTTGGGGCTTTGCTACTATCATTAGGGCAGTGGTGGAGACTGAGGCATGGCAAAGGACGCAGGTAAATTTTGGAGCGGCATAGCGATCGGTACCGCCCTTGGTGTAATTACGGGAATTTTGGTCGCCCCCCGATCGGGGAAAGAGACCAGGGCGTTACTAAAAAAATCTGCCAAGCAAATTCCCCGCCTTGCCGAAAGAGCCTGGGAAGAAACCCTAGAACGCCTCCAAGATGCCATTATTGCTGGGCAAGAAGCCAGTCAAAGACTTTATCAAGTGAATCAAGACCTGTCTACGGTAGAGACCAGCGCCCGATCGGAGGAGGAACGCCGTCCCAGGTTTAGAGAATTTTGGCCATATACTCTCCCCAGAGTTGGGCTGCCAAGCTACTATTGCCATCGGTTACCCCTTCGTCATTGCCCAACCATACAGCAGTCAACACATGGCGATCGGGGGCGATGCCAATAAACCAGAGGTCGCGGTTATCGTCCGTGGTACCTGTTTTCCCGATCGTTTTCGCCTGGGGGATAGCAGCCGCTCTGCCCGTACCTTGACTAACCACCATTGCCATCATTTGTTCTAGGGTATTTGCCACTTCCAAGGTCAGAACAGGGCGTGGTTTTGCATCGGCTTCGTAAATTAGCCGGCAGGTATCCACCTGTTTGGGATTTTGACAGTCAGAGCTATCCCAGATTTTGACAATGCCATGCACCGGTAAATACTGCCCACCGTTAGCCACCGCTCCGTAGGCTCCCGCCATTTCTAGCATAGATACTTCGTAGCTGCCCAGTACCATGCTAGCGTTAGCTTCTAGCTTACTGGTGATGCCCAAGTCCCTGGCTAGTTTGACCACCTTATTTAACCCGATCGTTTCTCCTACCCTAATTGCCACCACATTTTCCGACAAGGCAAACCCCGTATACATATCTAGCCCGCCCCCACCGCTCCGACAACCACTGACTCCCCCCATGGGGCTACAATCAAACACCCGATCGGGGCTGATCCCCCCCGCCAGCGCCGCCCCGTAGGCAAATAACTTAAAAGTAGAGCCTGGCTGCCGGCGCGCCTGACTCGCGCGGTTAAATTGGCTCTTCTGGAAATCTACGCCACCGGTCATCGCCCTAATGGCACTGGTGCGGGTATCGATCGTGACCATTGCCCCCTGGCTGAAGTTATAGGCAGACCCCGCCAGAGAAACAAAATTTTGTAATGCCCGATCGGATTGCTGTTGCCAGTCCAAATCGAGGTCCGTAGCCACAATTAAATTACCTTCCCTAGCGAAATTCTCCCCTAATAGTTCCGTTAACTCATCAAAAATATAACTATAAAAGTAGGGAGCCAGAGTCCCCTGAACCTCCTTCAGGGCATCAGTATTGAGCTTTAACACCGATCGGCGGGCGCGCTCCGCCTCCTCCAGCGTGACCTTTTTGGCATTGGCGAGGCGCTGCAACACCCGATCGCGGTACTCCAGCGCCAACTGCTTATTGCGGAAGGGATTGATCCGCTCTGGGGCGGGCAAAATTCCCGCTAGGGTCGCAGCTTCACTCAAAGAAAGCTGGTTAGGTTCCTTCCCAAAGTAAAACAAAGCCGCATCGCGGAAGCCATGCACCCCATACCCCAGGTAGACCCGATTGAGATAGAAGGTCAAAATTTCCTCCTTGGAATAGGTAGCCGTTAGTTTCAGGGCAGCCACCATCTCCCGCCATTTTCTGCCAGGGGTATCCCCTGAACCCACATAGCCATTGCGTAAAGCGTTGCGAGCTAACTGCTGAGTCACCGTACTGGCACCCTCCCGCAGTTGCCCCTGCACCACATTGGTCACGATCGCCCTTAAAATTCCCACTGGGTCTATGCCCACGTTCCAATAAAAAGTCCGGTCCTCGGAAATCAGCACCGCCTGGGGCAAAAACTGCCCGAACTCCGCCAAAGTCTTTAATTCCGTGTGGGGCGGAAGATCGGCAGGACTGATAGAAGTGCCATCCTGGGCTAAAACCTCGATCGGCCCCTGGACAAAGGGGGGCAAGGGTTTCACCGAAAACTTCTGCCATTCCCAAGCGATCGCCAGCCCCAACAGCAACACCAACAAGCCTAGTAACTTCCCCAGAGCATACCAACAGCCCACATACCAAGGCGGCGGGTCAATAAAGCGCAGAGTAATCGACTCCTTCAATTCTGGCGGCCCCAGGGAAATCTTGGCATTGTGGCGCAAGGGAGCCGATCGGATACGTTGCCGAGATAAGCCCTGCTGACGATAGACCCCGTTAGTAGAATCGTGGTCACGGATATAAAATCTAGCCTTAGATTGGCGCTGATCTCTGACTAATTCCGCGTGGACTTGACTAATTAAGGGCGTAATCACCACAATATCACACTCCTTGGGGTTGCGCCCAATCACATAGCGGTCAGCAACTAGGGCAAAAACCTCCCGCCGCCCCGATCGGATTACCTCTAATTTGGGTACTCGCATCCCTGGCTTCCTCTGTAAATAACCGATCATCTGGGTAAAAACTTTGGTCATGCACCGCCATCTTGCTACTCAAACCTAGCATAGCGACAATTCCCTACTTTATCTAACTATCCTAGTTACCCCACCTTGGGCTGAAAACTCTATCACTACAGACTGCTTACAGAAACTAGTGTATAATCTTTTACAGAAAAAATACCTAATAGGTATGTAAATCTACCCCAAACTTTATGGTTACCACGACCCTATCTATCCATGCTATCCGCGAAGAGACCCTGGACTTAGTGGCAAAAGGTTCTCTCAGGCGTGACCAACCGATCTATGCCCTGAGCCGATTTTACACCCATCGCGAGTGGTTAATGATTGAGCAAGAACTAGAATTAAACCAATACCTTTTGCGGGATCGCATCAGCGACCTCGTGGGCAGGGAAGAGTGGACTTGGGATTAACCTTGTGCCTAGTGAACTAATGCCCCCTACAAAAATCTGCTAGTATGCAGAACTTAAGTTATTAGAGTGAGCATGACGCAACCTAACAAACCTGCCGTAATCGTAATTGGGGGCGGCGAGGACAAAGTCCAAGAACGCAAGGTACTCAAACTATTTGTATCCTACGCTGGAGCCACAGATGCCCGTATTGCTATCATCCCTTCTGCTTCCAGGGAGCCTCACATCATAGGCAAAATTTATACCGATATTTTCCAAGAACTGGGAGCCAGTGCCATAAAAGTACTCGATATCCGCGATCGGGACCACGCCCAAGACCCCAAGGTGTTAGAAGAAGTCAGTGGCGTATTCTTGACAGGGGGGGATCAAGTCCGACTCTGTGCCCTGATCGGCGATACACCCCTCGCCCAGGAAATTAGAGAAAGAGTCCACAGTGGCAGGCTGACCCTTGCTGGTACCAGTGCGGGGGCGGCAGTCATGGGGCATCACATGATCGCCAGCGGTATCAGTGGCGAACCCCCCCACAAAGAAATGGTGTCCATGGGGATTGGTCTAGGTATTCTGCCCGGCATTCTGGTAGACCAGCATTTCCAAAACCGCAATCGCATGGCACGGCTAATCACGGCAATTTCTGCCCACCCCGATCGGTTGGGTATCGGCATTGACGAAGACACGGCGGCAATTTTCCCCTATGAACAAAGCGAAATCATTGATGTCCAGGGGAGCGGCACCGTCACCATCATCGATCCACAGGAAGTCAGTTATTCTAACCAACCCTATGCCAGCGGTACTACCCCCCTGACAATCCATAACCTGCGGGTACATATTTTGAGTAGTGGAGGGAGATTCCATCTAATCAAACGTATCCCCCTCATGCCAGTAATTTAACTAGTTGCTAGAGCCAAGTCCAACGTAGGAACCGTAAAAAAACAAGCCTACGACTGCCAGCACAGAAAGACCGGCGATCGTGCCTACTAGCCACAGGGGCAATCTACCATCTTGTAACATTGCATGAACCTCCTAGTTAAAGAAATAACTCGAAAACAATAGAACTGTAACCAAAACCAGCAACAGCCCCAAGAAGAGGGAAGTGCGGTTAAGCTCGACGGGCTGGGAATTGGGGTTTTTTCTGCCATAAAAGTACCTGGTAGGGTTAACGGGAGAGGAATTGCATCGCCGAGATCGCACCGATAAAAAATACGGTGGGAATGCCCAGGGCATGCACAGAGAGCCAGCGCACTGTAAAAACAGGGTACTGTACGGGCTCGTTGGGATTTTTAGTTGCCATAAAATTTCGTCTCCTTATTTCTGTACTTGGGGAATTTCTTTGGCTGCTTCAAACCGCTCCTGAATCACAGGGGCAGTCTGACGGGTGTCGGTATAATATTCACTGGGTCGGGGTGTACCAAAGACATCGTAAGCTAGTCCGGTGCTGACAAACAACCATCCTGCCAAAAACAAAGCCGGAATGGTAAAAGCATGGATTACCCAATAGCGCACACTCGTAACAATGTCAGCAAAAGGACGTTCTCCTGTAGTTCCTGCCATAAAAATCCTCGTCTTAAGTTTAGTTTATGATTTGTAATTATGTTAGCACTATGCGGTTTTAAGGGTGCGTAGTACGGTTAAAAGTTCGCTGTCTTCTCGCTTAAAGACGGGTAAAAATTCTACATGTTTGTAGCGGATGATGCCCTGGATGTCAATAATAAAGTAGGCACGTTTGCTGCCAAATAAACCAGCAACACCGTACATTTTGCTTACTTCTTGATTGCGATCGCTCAGGAGGGGAAATTGCAGACCCAATTTGCGGGAAAATTCGATGTGTTTCTCGATCGGATCAGTACTAATACCTAAAATTTCTGCTCCTAATTCCCTAAATTTGCTCCAGTCATCGGCAAAGCACTGCATTTCGTTGGTGCAGACGGGGGTGAAGTCTCCTGGGTAAAAGGCAAGGAGGACAGTTTGTTTACCGGCGTAGCGGCTGAGGGAGATGTCCCCCTGTCCACTGGGGAGGGTAAAATCTGGGGCTTTTTGTCCAACTTCGGCGACCATAGTCTCAACCAGGTTATTTTATTTGTATTCTACAGGGTTTAATTGCCAAAATTTGACCCGATCGGTGAGCCATTGTTCGCTTTTGAGGACTTCGATCGCTTTGGTGGTTTTTTGTCTCAGTTCTGCGTATTGGATTCCTTGGGGCAGGGCGACGGCTAGGCTGGAAAAATGGGCTGTGGTTTGTAGGGCAATTTGGGGATGGGTTTGGAGCCAGGAACGGGCGGCTAAACCATCGAGGATCATGCCATCAATTTTGCCTTGGAGCAGAGCGGTAAAGCCTTCTTGGTAGGAAGACACCCCGATCGGTCGGGCTTGGGGCAACTCAGTTTGTAAGACACTGATATTACTGGACTGGTGCAGGACGGCAATTTGGGGGCGAGCTAGGGATTTGAGGAGCTTAGTTTTGGGGTAAATAATTACAGCCCGATCGGTGTAGTAGCTGGGGGAAAACACTACTAAACGACTGCGATTACCAGTTACGGTCATTTGGGCTATAAGCATATCGACGCGATCGTGCCAGAGAGCTTCTAAACGATCGGTATTTTTGAGGGGAATCAGTTTAACTTTATCCCTGCTGCCTAACAATTGGCGGGCTAATTCTTGGGCCAGATCAATTTCAAAGCCTACTAATTCATTACTTTTATTTCTGGAAGCTAATGGGGGATTATTTTCCTGCACTCCGACAATTAAAAAACCCCGATCGAGGATTTGTTGCCACTCGGCGGCGGCTAAACTTTTGCCCCAACTCCAAGCTAGTAATCCTAAAACCAGGAGTTTCCCCTGCATACCTAGCGCTTCGGACCCATTACCATGGTCATGTTGCGCCCCTCCCGTTTTGGTGCCTGCTGAATTTCGCCCACATCCTTGAGGTCATTTGCCATGCGGTTTAGTAACTCTTCAGCAAGATCGGCGTGTTGAATTTCTCGACCGCGAAACATTACCGTCGCCTTGACTTTGTCCCCGTCTTTAAGGAAACGCTGGGCACTACTAATGCGCACTTGATAGTCGTGCTCTTCAATTTTGTAGCGCATCTTTACCTCTTTGACATCGGCAGTATGCTGTTTTTTCCTTGCCTCTTTTGCCCGTTTGTCCTTCTCAAATTTGAACTTGCCATAGTCCATGATGCGGCACACGGGGGGGTCAGATTTTTCCCCTACTAAAACTAAATCTAACTCCTTTTCATCGGCAACTGCCATGGCTTCCCTGGGGGTCATTATGCCTAATTGTTCACCGTCATCACTAATGACCCGAATTTTCGGGAAGCGGATGCGTTCGTTAATCATGGGAATGTCTTTGGCAGTGTTTTTTTCCATGCAATAGTTAGATAAACGGCATTAGTTTTTAGTGTAACCGATCGTTAAAATTTGCTTGACTAAATCTAGGGAAACAGTATCAAAAATATCGGCTTCACCGATTGCCCTGGGCAGGACAAATCTTAGTTTGCCCCCTTCCACCTTTTTATCACTCATCAATGCCTGCACAATTTCTCCCCGATCGGCGGTGGCGGGAATTGTAAGGGGTAGTTTCGCCTTGGCAATTAAATTTAACAATCTCTGGTGGCAATCCTCAGACCAAAGTTGCAGATGTAGGGCAATCTGGCTGGCTAAAACCATACCGATCCCTACCGCTTCCCCGTGGTTGACTTGGTAGTGGGTCGCGGTTTCAATACCATGCCCGATCGTGTGCCCAAAATTAAGTAAGGCTCTCAGCCCCTTTTCCTTTTCATCCTGCATTACGATCGCTGCCTTAGCTTGGGCGCAACGGCGCAAAATTTCCTGGAGCAAGTCTGGGGGAATATAGCGCAACTGATCCAGACGGGGAGACTGTTCCAGTAGGCAAAACAGTTCCTCATCCCAGATGACCCCATACTTAATTACTTCCGCCATCGCCGATCGGAACTCCCGCCCCGGCAGGGTTGACAAAACCTGGGGATCGATCCACACCAGGCGCGGTTGATGAAAAGCGCCAATTAAATTCTTCCCCTGGGCATGATTGATCGCCGTCTTCCCCCCGATCGCGGCATCTACCATAGCCAACAAAGAGGTCGGTACTTGAATGAAATCAATGCCCCGCAGCCATGTCGCCGCCGCAAAACCCGTCATATCCCCAATGACACCGCCCCCTAAAGCCACCATTAAAGACGATCGTTCTAAATGAAACTCCTGGGCACAATCATAGATTTTGTGGAGCGTCCTAGCCGTTTTGAACCTTTCCCCAGGAGCCAAGAGTAATTCCCTCACCTCAAAATCCTCCCCCACCAATCCCTGGGAGAGAGCACCGCCGTAATGAGCAAACACGATCGGGTGGGAGACAACCAGCACCTTGGGGCTTTTTTTCCCAGACCCCTAGCGCGGAGAGCACCCCCAACAGCAGTTAAGCTCCCTGGCTCAATCACAATATCGTAGCTATAGTGGGGCAGAGTTACAGGAACGATCGGCATCAATCTTCGTGGTCTTCGTAGGGGTCGCCCAATTGCTTGTTAGGAGGACCAAAAGCAGTATAAATAGACAGACCAGTCAAGCAAACTACAAAAGCAGCAAGGGTCAGAGCAATGGAAGTGGCGTTTCCCATAATCACGGTTTAATTTGTTAAGTAACTGCTACGATTATAGTATCAATAATTTTGTCAATAACATTACAGGTAATTCCTATGTCACAACGCACTTGGTTAGGGGACATTCTCCGCCCCCTCAACGCCGAATACGGTAAAGTCTCCCGCGGCTGGGGTACTACCCCCCTCATGGCAATTTTCATGGCGCTATTTTTAGTATTTTTGTTGATTATTTTGCAACTCTACAATTCTTCCCTGATCTTGGAAGGGGTAGAACTGAATTGGGGCGCATAATAAAAGAGGCAGGGGTGAAACTCTGCCCTAGTTCAAACTTGTAACAGGAAGCACCATGAATATATTTGGCTTGGGTTTACCAGAAGTGGCGGTAATTTTAGTAGTCGCCCTCCTCGTATTTGGTCCTAAAAAACTACCCGAAATTGGCAAAAGTGTTGGTAAGGCTCTCAAAAGCTTTAAGGAGGCTTCGCGGGAATTTGAAACAGAGTTCCGCAAAGAGGTCAGTTCCCTAGAGGCAGAGGCTAGCGCCCCCCAGGAATCTAGACCCACCCCTGATGCCTAAAGGGCTACTGATCGTGGGTCTGGGCAACCCTGGACCCAAATACGATCGGACGCGGCACAATGTGGGGTTCATGGCGGTCGATCATCTGTCCCTGATAGAAAAGATCAGTCTGAGTCCCCACAAAAAATTTCAGGGTGATTTTGGGGAAGGGGGGCAACTGCGTCTGCTCAAGCCTTCTACGTTCATGAATCTGTCCGGGCAGTCGGTGGGCGCAGTAGTCAACTGGTATAAGCTCGCCCCCGAAGATGTGATGGTGATCTACGACGATCTCGACCTCCCCCTGGGCAAAATTAGGCTGCGCAAATCTGGCTCGGCGGGGGGGCACAACGGTATGCGCTCGATTATTTCCCATCTCCATACTCAAGATTTTCCCCGCCTGCGCATTGGCATCGGCACCAGCGATCGGGCACAACAGGAAACGGTAGACTATGTTCTAGGGAAATTTACCCCCCAGGAGAGCGCAATTCTCTTGTCAGTTCTTGATCTGGTGGGAAAATGTTTGCAAATGGTGCAGAAAGAAGGGATAGATAAAGCCATGAGTATTTTTAATTCAGCTAGCGTGGCACCGGAGTAAACCAATGAGCCACGATCCGTTACAGGAATTATTTTTAACCATAAAAGAGCGCCAAACTAATCCCCAGGAAGGCTCCTACACTTGCAAATTATTACAAAAGGGAGAAAATACCATCCTCAAAAAGTTAGGGGAGGAAATTGTTGAGTTAGTCATGGCTTGTAAAGACCGCAACAGTGCTGAAATCGCGGCAGAGACCGTCGATGTTTTATACCATTTGTTGGTTGCCCTCGCTTTCTATGGGGTGGACTTATCCGATGTATATCAAGTGCTGGAGTCCCGCCGCAGATGACTCCATAGGTTTTTAGGCGGATTTTTGGCAATCCTGCCCCCTGATCTGCAAAGAAGAATTAAGGTAGTGTAAGATAGTACGAGTAAGTCTTCTTGAGAAAGGCTAAAGTCTAGCGAAAAGTCAGTCTTTATGCTTTAACCTAGACCTAATTCATTCCTGCGGTTAACCGCTATTTTTTATGATTGATACTGTCATTATTGTTTCTTTTATCTTAGCTGGTGCAGGGACGGGCTTTCATGGCATCGACCTGCTCCCCTGGCAGGTTCTAGTGGATGTCAATATTCAGGGTTTAAGGTGGGTAGCCCTGGGCTTTGGCTCCTTTGTAGGGCTGATTTTCGGTCTGTTGACCCAGAATGCCTACCGCAAGCTAGAGATGCAAATCCGATCGATGCCGGTGGATATGCTGATCAGCCGTGCGATCGGTTTGGTGGTGGGACTACTGCTAGCCAACTTGATGTTAGCTCCCCTGTTTCTGTTACCGATCCCGGAGGGATTTGACTTCTTTAAGCCTCTAGCAGCGATCTTGGTCAGTATTGTGTTTGCCTACACGGGTATGACTCTCTCCGATGCCCATGGTCGCTCTTTGTTGCGCTTGATCAATCCGGGCAGCTTAGAAAGTACTCTGGTGGCAGAAGGTACCCTCAAATCTGCCACCAGCAAAATTTTAGATACGAGCTGTGTAATTGATGGGCGCATTGAAGGCTTGGTCAGTACGGGTTTTTTAGAGGGTCAGTTGCTAGTACCCCAATTTGTGATTCAAGAGTTACAAACGATCGCTGACAGCAGTAATGATCAAAAACGCATTAGGGGGCGCAGGGGCTTAGACATTCTGAACAATCTGCGGGGGCTTTACCGCGATCGGGTGGTGATCCATCCCGCCGACTATGAGGAAATTGCTACGGTTGATGCCAAACTGGTGCGCCTTGCCCAAGACCTCAATGCCACTTTGATTACTACGGACTTTAATCTCAACAAAGTTGCCAGTTTGCACCAGGTGACGGTATTAAATGTCAATGATCTTGCCCAGTGCCTACGTCCAAGTTACTTGCCTGGGGATTGTCTCCATCTGAAAATTATTCGTGAAGGCAAAGAAGCTACCCAGGGGGTAGGTTACCTAGATGACGGCACCATGGTAGTGGTGGAAGAAGGCAGGGGTTTTCTGGGTAAACAACTGGATGTGGTGGTGACCAGTGCTCTGCAGACTTCAGCTGGGAAGATGATCTTTGCCCGTCCCGAAGCCATTGCTGTATAGGATGAATCTGTCCCGCTCCCTGGCAGTCATGGCGGGAAATGTTTTTACTACGGGCTTGTTGGTGTTATTTTTGAGCTTCCCCACGGATTCAGGTCTGTTATGGCTGTTCCCTGTAGGAGCTTTGTTGCTGGGGCGTCGCTACGGCAGTCATCTGTGGCGGGATTTTTTCACCGATCGGTTTTCTGCTCTGGGGCTGGGGGGACTAGCACTGGGTCTAATTTTGGGTTTGTGTTATTCCGATCGGCTGTGGTTAGAAATTTTTTGGCTCACGATCGGCGGTGGCTTGCTAGGTTTGGGGTGGTCGCTTCCTGAGCTGAGGTTGCTGTCCAACTCCGACTTAATTACTCCAGAGCCATCGGTTCACTACCCCATAAGAGTCAACCGCCTTTTAAGTATTCTGTGGGGATGGTTGATCTGGTCAATTCCCTCAATACCGATCGGGTGGCGGGCACCCCTGGCAATTTTATTTGTTACCCTGGGCTTGATGAGTGTGGGCAATTGGCAGTTGGGCATTGAGGGGAAGGAACTAACGATCGGGTTCAAGGGAGTTATCAATATTTCCTATCAATTTAACCTCGATCGGTTTCAAAGATTGCTATTAGTTAAACTCCAAGAAGGAGGGATTTCTTGGTTACAACTAACTAATCCGCAAGAAGAGTTAACCCTGCCGAGCATACTATTAGAAAGTACGGTAGGCAAAGACGACATCAGCGAGATTTTAAGTCAGCACTATCCCCTTGTCCGTCAAGTTACTACGCGGGATAGTCTGCAAATGATGGGAATTCTGTTACCCCAAGCGATGGGAATTTTTGTGGGCGTTAGCTGCTTAGTACTGGGCACTATTCTATGGACAATAATCAGGATACCTGAAAGTCAGAGTTACGCTATTACTTGGTTGTTGGGGAGTAGTTTTATCCTCAGTCCGATACTAGCTAGTTGCTTATTTTTATTAGTCGTACCCGGTAGTATTCCTCCTCCAGTTATTGTCAGTCTGCCGCCCTGGGAATTAGGAGTCATCATAATTTTGGTCTATTTATTTTCCCAGGGAGATGTAATGCCTCTGCTGTTAGCCACGATCGTTTTTTTGAGTTGGGGTGTGGGCATTTGTATGTTTCAATTAGTGCGTTTAGTTCCTATTATTTCTAAACTAAATTAGGTCGATAGATTTACCATTAAGAAATTTTAGGTGATTGGCTAGTGATCCTCCTCAAAACTTATTATTTATTATCTAGTGATCTCTATAAAATTAGTTTTCCTATGCTACGGGAATTGTTTTAATATCTCTGTATCAACCGATCGACTAAAACCCTAAACATGAAGGAACAAATAATGGCTGCCCTGATTGCCCATACAGCTTGGAAGCAACGCTTAGATCAAGCGATCGATGCTGGGATAATTGATCCTCCTCCCTCAGTGATTGCCCTGGATAATCAGTGTGTATTTGGCAAGTGGCTATACAGTGAAACCATTCCCACCTCTGTTAAGCAGTTATCAGAATACCAAGAAGTGAGAAGTATCCATGCTCAGTTTCATAAACTTACCGCCGAAATTGCGATGCTGGCAGTGATAGGGGATAAGGCTAAAG
>PHFO01000043.1 GCA_002861535.1 Cyanobacteria bacterium M5B4
TCCCGCGACTAAGTTAACCTGAGTGCGACAAAAATTTGAGTCAGGACTTACGTTGCTTTTTCTGCAACCCTCACCCTAGCCCTCTCCCACAAAAGGGAGAAGGGATTGAGGGGAATTTTTCCTTAGCGTAAGTCCTATTGAGTATTACCCCTCATCCCCAGAAATATTGAACTCAGGTTAAGTTAACTATCATTTTCTTTGCCTAGTTGGCAAGCAAAGGAATTGTCCCCAGGGCTGAGTATGTAGACGAACAAACTACTCATCTTCTGCAAATTGGAAGCGGTAAAGCTCACTGGGATGGGGTTCAGGGGACTCTTCCGCAAATTTGACTGCCTCTTCTACTAATAGTTGAACCTTTCGATCGATGGCAGTCAATTCTGCTTCTGTAACAAGATTACGATCGAGTATAGTATTTTTTAAGAGCTTGATCGGGTCGCGGGCAAACCAGAAATCCTTCTCTTCTTGGGAGCGCAATTCATCGGGATCAGCCAAAGAATGCCCCCGAAAACGATAGGTCATACATTCCAATAGGGTAGGTCCCTCCCCCGATCGGGCACGGGCGATCGCTTCCCTTGCCGCCTGGTGCACCGCCAACACATCCATACCATCCACCTCATAACCAGGCAGATCAAACACCGCTGCTTTTTTATGAATACTAATATTAGAAGTCGCCCTGGGGTGAGCCATCCCGATCGCCCAATTATTATTTTCGACAATAAATAACATCGGCAACTTCCACAAAGCAGCCATATTCAAAGTTTCATAAAACTGCCCGTTATTGGTTGCGCCATCGCCAAAAAAGCAAGCCGTTACCTGGTCAGCATCTTCATCCCCCATCACCTCGCGGCGATACTTAGATTGGAAGGCAGCCCCAGAAGCCACAGGAATCCCCTCCGCCACAAAGGCAAAGCCCCCCAAAAAGTTATGCTTAGCCGAAAACAAGTGCATAGAGCCGCCCCTGCCCTTACTACAGCCCGTCGCCTTGCCAAACAATTCCGCCATAATCTCCCGCGCTGGCACCCCCGCACTCAAAGCATGGACATGATCCCGATAGGTGCTACACACATAGTCATCCCGCCGTAATGCCTTAATTACTCCCGTAGATACTGCCTCCTGACCGTTATAGAGGTGAACAAAGCCAAACATCTTCCCCCGATAATACATCTCAGCGCACTTATCCTCAAAAGTCCGTCCCAATACCATATCTTCATAGAGGGTTAGAGCTTCAGCGCTAGTTAGGGCTAGGGAATTTGCAACAGCTTGTACCATAAACGATCGGATCAAATAAAATAAAATTGTTTTCCAGTTTAACCCCAAATCCAACAAAAACGGAAACAGGCTTTACCATAGAGTATAGAGAGTATTAAGTTTTATGGACGAAATTAAACCTATCCTTGAAGCCATGACCCTGCAACCAGTCGCCTTCTTTGGTGGCTTGTTTGCGGGATTTTTGCGCCTTGACCCCAACCAAGACCCCCTCAAATCCTGGCTTAATCAACAGGGAGCCACCCCCACAGCCAGCGCTCCTGAAACAGAAAAAACGCCCCCAGAGTATTTCCATCGAGTGAAGTACCCGACTCCGATTGCTGCGCAATACAGAGAGAGCTTCACGCTTCTTCGAGGTCTCCGGTATAATTTGAGCAGTTTTGATCAGGAAGTCACACTGTGGATACCAAACCCACCGACAGCGCCTTTCCCTATAGCTACCACCCCGAAGGTGATACCTTTGCCGCTGGTATGACCAAAAGGGAGTACTTCGCCTTGATGCTGATGCAGGGGTTCAACGCCAGCAATGTCGAATTTGAGGACATCTATCAAAAGGCAAGAATGGCAGTAGCAGAAGCCGATGCCCTGATCGAAGTCCTCAACGAAGTGGAATAACCTAGCTCGCCGCAAAGCGAATTTTTAGGAAGTCTTCTTCCATCTTGGCACCGACCGGCTGGAGGAGAGACAAGGCTTGGGGTAAAACCAGGTTGCGGCGGTGGTTGCCGATGCGGATATTGAGTTCATCGCCGGTTTTAGAGAGTTCGATCTTCTCTTTGGGAATCCCTGGCAGATAGAGGTCTAACCGATATTCGTTGTTTTGTTCTACTATGCGGATAGTAGTTTCTTTGTAATAGACTTGGGCAGGGTCTTCATCGCCATAGAGAGTGTCTTTTAGGCGATGGAGAGCTTCTAAACCACACATCTCTTCTTCGTAGAGGGGTACTTGTTTGATGGGAAGAGGATGGAAGTCGTCTCTAATTTGGTCACAATACTGCTTCTGCATCTTCTTCCATGTCTGAAAGAAGGGGTCTTGCACAGTTTCTGGAATAATGCGATTGGCAACAACTAGATCGGTGGCGACATTGTAAAGACTGAGATAGGCGTGGGCGCGGAGGGATTCTTTGATCACCATTTTTTCGGGGTTAGTGACCAGACGCACTGTGGTTTTGGTGTTGTCAACTAGGATTTTTTCTAGGGCTTCTAGTTCTTCATAAAATTCGTAGGGTGCATTCATTACGTCCTGGTTGGGGAGGGAGAAGCCCGCGATCGGTCGGAATAGAGGTTCTACTAAAGGACGCAGAGCAGCGGAAACCGCCTGGAGGGGTTTGTAAAAGCGACGCATATACCATCCCGCTACTTCCGGTAAAGAGAGAAGCCGTAAAGCAGTGCCGGTAGGGGCAGAGTCGATAATTAGGACATCAAACACGCCTTCATCGTAGTGACGTTTGACCCGCACCAAGCCGAAAATTTCATCCATGCCTGGTAAGATTGCCAGCTCCTCCGCTTGTACCCCATCTAAACCTCTGGCTTGTAAGACATCACTGATGTAGCGTTTCACGGCTCCCCAATTGCCTTCTAGTTCTTTGAGGGCATCGAGTTCGGCGCCCCATAGGTTGGGCTGTATTGCTACGGGGTCGTGGGAGAGTTCCCGATCGAAGCTATCGGCGAGGGAGTGGGCAGGATCGGTACTCAGAACTAGGGTTTTGTAGCCCAACTCAGCACAGCGTAAGCCTGTAGCTGCTGCCATAGAAGTTTTGCCGACCCCGCCTTTCCCTGTCATTAAAATTGTCCGCATGGATGGTTGCTCTAAAGTGAATTGATTTTAACATTTGTAAATCCCGATCGGTTTTGGGACTCCAGGTCGGTAATTTTTACTTATGTCAGCAAAAATGGGCTTTAATTTTAGTAACTAAACCGTTCACAGTTTTATTAAAGAACTAAGTGGACATGGGAACCCTGATTAGTTTTAGAAACTTCAATTATTGTGCTAAATGCTTCCTTTAATTTGGGTATGTGGGTAATAACTAAAATACAGGCAAAATCTGGGGAAACTGTCTCGATCGCGGCTACCAATCTTTCACAGCCAACTTCATCTTGGCTGCCAAAACCTTCATCGATGATTAGAGTTTGTAAAGTGCCTCCAGTACGCTGGGCAAGGATGCGGGATAGGGCTAACCTTACAGCAAAGTTAATGCGAAAAGCCTCGCCACCGGAGTAGGTTTCATAGGCTCTAGTGCCTTGATTGTCAGCAATTTCAATTTCTAGGGTATCGATGAATTTATCCGATCGTTTGCCAGACTTTTGAGTAATGAAGCGTAAGTTAAGCTGATAGTTACTCAACTGTCCTAAAATTTGATTCGCCTCCGCTTCAATCTGGGGTATAATTGTCTCGATTACTAGGGTTTGAATACCATCTTTGCCGAAGGAGATGGCTAACTCTTGATGGATTTTCTGTTTATATTCCAGTGCCTGTTGTTTTGCTTTTATTTCTTGTAGTTGGGATTGATATAGTTGAATTTGATGAACGAGTTGCTCTAATCTGCCAATTTCTGACAGGTATTGTTCCAGTTGTTGGCGGTGGCGTTTAATCCCGATCGTGATATTTTGTAACTCCAGCGATCGATCGGGGTAATTAGCTATCTCCCTATGACATTGTTGTTGTTCTTGTTGTAGTTGTTGTAGAGTTTCTTGCTTATATTGTAGATTTTGTTGGGTGTGGAGGTACTGTTGTTGCAGTTGGGGGAATTGCTGTTCGGCTAAGAGTAATTCCTGGTATTGCAATTGGTATCTGCCGTAGTCATCTTTAGTTTTAGTCAGCTGTTGATGGAGTTGGTAGCTATAGCCTAAATCCTGTAATTCTTGTTCACAACTATTAATTTGGTTTTGCAAATCTCGATCGAATTGTTGCCGTTGTAACCGATCGGTCAACTGCTTAATCTGGGTGGTAATTTTAGGTATTTGCTCAGACAAACTGTGCCACTGTTGTTGGGCTTGTTTTAGTTCTGCTGATTTTATTTCTGCCCAACGCCAGCGCTCAACTTCATTTCTCAGGAGGGCGTGGTCTTTTTCGTCATAGCCCAGTTGTTCTAAACTTGCAGTCAATAGTTTAACCTCTTGCTGCGCCTCTGGGGCAAAGGATTGCTGGGATAACTGGTCTTCAATTCTAATGATCTCCTGCTCAATTGTAGTCAACCGATCGGTAATCTGGATTAGGTTTTGCAGTTGGGATTGGAGACTACCTTTTTGTTCTAGTAGTTTATTGTAGGGCTGCAATTCGTGACGGAGTTTTACATACTCTTCCCGCAGAATTTTAATTTCTGTTTCTGAGGTCGATTGTTGTTCTTTAATTAACCATATTTCAGACTGCAATTCCTGGAGCATTTGTTGATGTTTATGGTGGACGTGATCGCGGTGGTGTAGATTAAGGGGCTGGTCACAGAGGGGACAATTGGATTGGGGAGACTGAATCTGTTGGATATTTACTTGGGTTTGTCTGAGCTTCTCTTCACAGTCGTTCATTCTTACTTTTAGTCTCTCCAGAAAGTCTCTTCTTTCTAATCCTTTTTCATGGACACGCTGTTGATAAACTTGTTTCTTTTGCAGGAGAGTAATTTGTTGATCGATGTCCTTTAGTTGTTGTTGTAGGGGTGCTTGTTGTTCTAATTGTTGTTGTAGTTGTTCATAGGTTTGGTATAAGTTCTCTTTTTTGGCAGTTAAATTCCCCTTGGCTTGATCGATCGTACGCTGTAAGACATGCAGACGCTGTTGTAGGGGAGCAACCTGAGCATGCATCCGATCGTAGGCAATTAGTTGGGATTTAGCCGCCTGGTATTGCTGTTGTGCTTCTGTAATTTCTTTCTGCCGATCGATAATTTTTTGTAGTTGCTTTTGTTGACTAACTAAATTCTCTAACTGAGTTTGATACTGACAGATTTGTAATTTAATTTCTGTTTCTATTTTGCTCAGTTGTTGTAACAACTTTTGTTTGCGATCGGTTAGTAACTGAAACTGGCTATATTTTTGATTCATGACTACTAACTGGGCTGTGATTTGTTCATATTTATGATAGTTTTCTATAATTACCGATCGTTGCTTAATAATTGCTTCTAACTGCTGACATTGCTGATACTGTAATCTAGCTTGCAAAGTCAATTTATCAATGTCTTGATTGAGCTGTTGTTCCTGATTTTGTAACCATTCTAGTCTTTGCGTTAAGACCGATCGCTGTTGTTGTTGCTGTTGCCACCGTTGCTGTTGCTGCTCTTGTTCTTCTAAAAATTGTTTGCATTGTAATTGCTGGCTTCGCACCCTATTTAAGTCTGCATCTACCCGATCGGATTGGCTAATTTGCTGTTGCAGTCCATAAATTTGTTGGTTAATAGCACTAAGTTCTCCCTTTGTGAGACGGGCGACCTCCTTTGCTTTTTCAGCGAGGCGGTCATATTGTTCTAACTGTAAAATTTCCGCTAAGACTTGTTTGCGTTCCTGGGGACGTTTGAGCATAAAAGCGTCAGCTTTTCCCTGACGCAAATAGGCAGAATGAATGAAAGTTTCGTAGTCTAATTTCAGATGCTCAATTAACAATTGTTGCGTCGCCCTTAGCCCCCGCTCCGTCAATGAGAGAAATTTCCCTGCCCTTAAAACCTGTACCTCTAGGCTACTAGCGTGCCCCCGCGATCGGGTGCGAATAACACGGTAGCAGTCGCCGCGATTGAGCAAAACAAAATCTACCTGTACTTCTGCTGCACCTGTATGAATCAGATCATCCTCTGTTTCTACCCGCGATTTTCCCCACAATACCCAGGTGATCGCCTCCAATAAAGAAGATTTACCCGCGCCATTTTCCCCACAAATACAAGCAGTATGTAATCCCTCAAAATTGAGGACAGTATGGGGATGACTTAAAAAATTTTTCAGGACTAATTTCTGCGGTATCATCACTTACACCCAATATATGTTAATAGTAAAATATAAACCCTCCCTCTTCATATTATGGAACTACAAGAGCGAATTTTACACCAACGAATACACCATATCATCGATTCCTATCACTTACGGGGTAATGATCCTGCTCAGTTTAACCAACGCCTTGAACACCTATTTGCTGACTACGAAACCCCTACGATCGAGTTAGCTATTGTCGATACCCTTATTACTGAGTGGACAGCATTGCCCCCCGTTAAAGGGCTGGAATTTATCGATCGGGTGAAACTGCGGCTGACTGCAAATCTCCCCACCTTGGTAACGGCAAGTCACTACCGCATGATTACAGGTTTAGAAGGTTCCCATCTGCTCATGCGCCAAAATGTTAAGATGACTTAACAAATCCTAATTTCCCTATGCC
The DNA here is from genome assembly GCA_002861535.1 of Cyanobacteria bacterium M5B4. Taxonomy (GTDB): domain Bacteria; phylum Cyanobacteriota; class Cyanobacteriia; order Pseudanabaenales; family Pseudanabaenaceae; genus M5B4. The sequence goes on from PHFO01000043.1 coordinate 6,611, forward strand.
CAAACCTCTACTGTTACTGCCGTTCCTGTTATGGGGAACAGCGATGGTAGTAATGAAATCTGTGTTACCGCATACCACTCCCTTATTTATGGCAGCGCTGCGCCTCCTGCCAGCGGGTCTAATTTTGCTCTGCGTAGCAATGGCATTAAAACGCCCCCAACCAGTGGGATGGCGGGCTTGGGGCTGGATTGCCATATTTGCCTTCTTTGATGCTTTTTTATTCCAAGGTTTTTTAGCCCTGGGCTTGACAGAGACGGGGGCGGGTTTAGGTTCTCTGTTAATCGATTCCCAACCGATCGCGGTGGCAGTATTAGCATCTTTGATCTATCAAGAAAAAATCGATCGTTACTGTGTCTTAGGTCTGGCGTTGGGAATTGTGGGAATCGTGCTAGTGGGCTTACCAGCAGAGGTGCGCTCCCTCCTCCTCAGCGGCGATTGGCAAGGAGCAATGCTGAGAGGAGTATTCGCGCGGGGAGAATGGTTTATGTTGGCAGCCTCCCTTTCTATGGCAGTAGGCACTATTCTGATTCGTCCGGTAGTGGCGCTAGCCGACCCGATCGTGGCGACGGGCTGGCATATGATTTTGGGGGGCGTCCCCCTGGCGTTTTTGGCTCTACAGGAGGGCACACCCTGGGCAAGTTTGACCCCGATCGAGTGGGGGGGAATGCTCTACATGAGCGTGATGGGTAGCGCCGTTGCCTACGGTTTATTTTTTTACTTTGCCTCTAGGGGCAACTTGACCTCCCTCAGTGCCCTTACGTTTTCTACACCCATGTTTGCCCTATTATTTTCTAGCCTGTTTTTAGACGAACATTTAGCTTGGGTGCAATGGATCGGCGTAGTAGTAACTTTAGCTAGTATCTATTTAGTAAGTCGCAACAATGCCTGAACTAGACCTAGCGGTTATTGAGTTTAACGATCAGAAGTTTTATGATGCCCATGAAATCCTAGAACTATTGTGGCAGGAGGCTCCCCAGGAAGAACGCAACTTCTACCAAGGGTTATTGCAGATTGCCGCCGGTTTCTATCACTTGCAACAAAACAATGAAAACGGTGCCAAAATTCTAATCGGAGAGGGCATCTATCGGTTAAAAAATACCCCGATCGTTATCTGGACTTGGATTTGGCCGCCTTAGTGATTGCCAGCAAAAATTTACTCAGCGCCCTCCAACGATCGGCAGAAATCCCCCCCTTCCCCAAACTTACTTCTGTGCCGGAAGGATCATGAAGTAATATGAAGAAAGTTGAATTAGTCCTACTCTATGAACCTACCCATTCCCGACAATCTACGTCCTGTTCTTACCTTTATCCATCCGACCTTAATGTGGGCTACCCTCGCCCTAGCGCTTTATGCCGGCTACTTAGGCGTACAAGTCAAGCGTCTGCGCACGGCTAAGGCAGAAGAAAGAAAAGCAATCCAGGAAGAAGCCGGTAGCACCCTCAAAGCTCTAAAAGACAAGCACTTCAGTATGGGTTCTCTGCTGCTGATCGGTTTAGTGATGGGAAGCATCGGCGGCATGGCAGTCACCTACATTAACAACGGCAAGCTGTTTGTGGGTCCTCACCTAATCGCAGGTTTAGGAGTTGCGGGTCTAGGCGCACTCAGTGCGGGTCTAGCGCCTCTAATGCAACAGGGCAAGGAATGGGCGCGAGTCACCCACATCTCCCTCAACACCATTCTCGTGGGCATTTTTCTATGGCAGGCAACCACGGGGGTAGAAATTGTGCAACGTATCCTAAATGATATGGCTAAGGCTTCTTAGGTATGGCGTTTGTTGTTCATCGTCTGGCGGTTTTGCAGGATAACTACGTGTTTGTTCTCCATGACCGGGGGGAGGCAGCCGTAGTTGACCCTGCTGTGGCAGCCCCCGTAATCGATAAACTGCGAGAACTGGGGGCTAGGTTAGTCGCCATTTTTAATACCCACCACCACCACGACCATGTAGGCGGCAATCGGGAGCTATTGGCAGCCTATCCCGAAGCGATCGTTTACGGCGGTGCCGCAGACGAGGGAAGGATTCCAGGGCAGACGGTATTTTTACAACACCACGATCGGGTTACCTTTGGCGGCATTACGGGGGAAGTTTTATTTGTTCCTGGGCACACTAGGGCGCACATTGCCTACCATTTTCCTGGTCACCTTTTTTGTGGTGACACGCTGTTTAGTGGGGGCTGTGGCAGACTATTTGAGGGTACTCCCAGCCAGATGGTACAGTCCTTGAGCCAGTTGCGCCAGCTGCCCGATGACACCAAGGTATGGTGTGCCCATGAATATACCCTCAATAACCTCAAGTTTGCTGTAACGATCGATCCCGATAACGCAGCCCTAGCCGATCGGTTTGAGATAGTCAAACAGATGCGCACCGACCACATCCCGACAATTCCCTCCACGATCGGGGTAGAAAAAGCCACCAATCCGTTTTTGCGCTGGGATAGCCCCGCCCTCCAAAGAGTGACAAAACAGACAGAAGCCGATCGAGTCTTTGCTAAAATCAGGGGGATGAAAGACCTATTCTAAATCGTCGGGCTAAATTCCAGTATAAACTTTGCTCTTGTTCACTAGTTCTAGTGCTTTTAGAGAGAGTTTCAGTATATCGGGATGAGAGGATTTGAACCTCCGACCCCCTCGTCCCGAACGAGGTGCGCTACCAAACTGCGCTACATCCCGTGTTGCTCCCCAATTATAGCAGGACTTGGTTACTTAGCGTTTTCTGAAGCCCGCACAAAAAATGGGAGAGGGGAGTTTTGATTCAGCCTAATTTCTAATTCTGTAATAATCTCTTAGTGCTGCTATCATTAGTGGTATTTTTCATCTTTCGTGTTTAACCAATGCCATCCCCGATCGTTTAATTTAGCTATGATTTGTCTTTGTTTGACTGCTAGTTTTTGGGCAAACTTTAGGGTGTTAACTCCTTTACACCACAAAACGAGGGCATCTTCTCTGTTATTAGAATAATATTCTTTCCTTCTACCGACCTCGACAAAATCAAACTTTTTATATAAATCGATCGCTTTGGTATTACTCGCCCTTACCTCTAGGACTACCCACTCTGCCCCAAATTGATGGGCACCTCGTAACATCTGCCAAATGATGGCGCTGCCTAAACCTTGGTTTTGATACTCTGGTTTAACGGCTAACATGATGATATGGGCTTCATCAAAATAGAGCCAGGTTGCCCCCACCCCCAGGACTTCTCCCTGCGAGCGAATGACGATCATGTCAGTATTTTTATTATCTAACTCGTTCAAATAGGAAATCTCCGACCAAAAGCCATCCAGACAAGCCCGATCGATCAGGAGAATCTCTTTGACATCCTCTGCAGTAGCATCATCTATGATAAAGTTTTTCATCCCCAAACAATGTTTTGTTTTACGTTGCTTTTTCTGAAAACCTCTGCCCAAAAGGGAGAAGAGATTGAGGGATGTCCTGTTTCTTTTATTTTGACCGTTTTAATCAAAGTGATCATCTTATCTACCTAACAACTGCCTAGTTTTAAGTAAAATAACCTCTGCCACCCGATCGATTTCTGCTAAGGTGTTAAACCGACCGATGCCAAACCGCAAAGACGCAAGGGCTAGTTGCTCCGATCGTCCGATCGCTTTTAGGACGTGGGAGGGTTGCAAAGAACCAGAACTACAGGCAGAACCGGAAGAGACAGCGACTTCGTGGCGCAAGGAACTAACTAAAGCAGACCCATCTAGCCCAGTAAAGGAAACATTCAAATTGCCCGCCAACCGTTGCTGGGGATGACCATTCAAACAAATACCAGAAATAGTTGCCAGTTGTGCCCACAGCCGCTCCCGTAGAGATTTAATCCGTGCTTGCTCCTCTGGCTGCTGTTCTACCGCTAGAGTCAATGCCTTCGCCATGCCCACAATCTGGGGAGGATAGAGAGTGCCCGCCCGCAGTGCCCCCTCCTGCCCGCCGCCGTGCAGTTGGGGCATAAGTTTCACCCTGGGGTTACGCCGCCGCACATACAAACCGCCGATGCCCTTGGGACCATGACACTTATGGGCAGTAAAGGAAAGTAAATCAATTCCCATTTGGTTCACATGCAGGGGGATTTTACCCACTGCCTGCGCGCCATCACAGTGGAATAACACCCCTCGTTCCTTACAGATGCGCCCGATCGGGGCTAAGTCCTGCAACACCCCAATCTCGTTATTGGCAGCCATCACCGATACCAAGACCGTATCTGGGCGGATTGCCCTAATTAAATCTTCAGGATCAAGCAAACCCATGCTGTCTACAGGCAAATAGGTCACCTCAAACCCCAGACCAGCCAGGTACGCCATCGGCTCTAGAACCGCTCGGTGCTCCGTCTGCACCGTAATCAAATGCCTGCCCTGGTTTAGATAAGCCTCGGCAACCCCCTTAATCGCTAAATTATTTGCCTCCGTTGCCCCGCTAGTAAAAATGATCTCCCCAGGCTCTGCCCCAAAAATTTGGGCAATTTGCTCCCTTGCCTGCTCCACCGCCGCTTCTGCCTCCCAGCCGTAGAGATGGGTTTTGCTACTGGGATTACCAAACCGATCGGTAAAATAAGGCATCATTGCCTCTAGTACCAGGGGATCGAGGGCTGTAGTGGCATGATTATCTAGATAGATAGGGCGCATAACTCAGATGGAGCTTGTTCATATTTTAGCTAATGTAGCGAAAGCCCCGTACTCTAAGTGTCGGGATGTACAAGGCTGAAAGGGGAGGCAAGATTTACCTGGAAGTAGGGCTATTCTTGCCAAGTTCACATCTTTTGCCCAAGATGGATTGAAGCGTCCTCACTGTGGGCAGAGACATGATCGGGATGTGAATGGGGCGATCAATATCAGAAATGAAGGCTTGCGAATTTTGGCATTGGGAACCAGTGCTTCTGCCCTTGGAGGCAATGTCAGAGCGTTATGGGCGACTGTTGCCTGTGAAGAGGGAAGCTAGCACCGTACCGCCTAGCGGTCAGTGCCTGGTAGTTCACGAAATTCTAAAGATAATTGGGGGATAGATACCTGTGATCTAAATAATGTTAGGATCGGTCTGGATTTGCTAAGATAACTGATTTTGATTATGCTTTCTACTGAGGCTCTAAAAATTCCTCAACCAGAGTATGCCCTGGGTAGTATTTTGGTTGTTGAAGATGAAGATACCATCCGCGAAACGATCGGTCTGGCATTAGAAGAAGAAGGCTACGATGTTTTACTGGCTGAAGATGGTTATTCCGCCCTCAGTATTGCTCACCGCTCAATCCCGATCGATTTGATTGTCTTAGATATCATGTTACCCTACATCAACGGCTTAGATTTTTGCCGGATGTTACGCCACGAAGGGAACAATGTACCGGTGATCATGTTGAGTGCCAAGGGCAGTGAATCCGATCGGATTGTCGGCTTAGAAGTAGGGGCAGACGACTATCTCACCAAACCCTTCGGCATGGGGGAATTAGTGGCGCGGTGTCGGGCATTGATGCGCCGTTGCCGTTTTGATACCCAATTGCAGGGGAACATTCTCAGATTCGGCGATATTATCATGTATCCCCATGAATGCCGCGTCCTGGTTAGGGGAGAAGAAATTAACCTATCCCCCAAGGAGTTTCGCATCCTGGAGTTGTTTATGGGGCATCCCCGCCGCGTCTGGTCACGGGAACAACTCCTAGAAAAAATCTGGGGCACCGATTTTGTCGGTGACAGCAAAACCGTAGATGTGCATATCCGCTGGCTCAGGGAAAAGCTGGAATCTGACCCCAGCGAACCCAAATATCTCTTAACCGTACGGGGCTTTGGCTATCGCTTGGGCTAATGGCGTTTATCCTGGGGCTATTGCTAGGGATTGGCTTAGTTTGGGGATGGCAACGTTATCGGGAGGGTCTTGCCGCCGATGCCACCATTCCCTTGCCCAGGGAGTTTAATCCTTGGCAGTATGTGCTCCAGTGCGCCCCGATCGGTTATTTACAAGTAGACAGGGAAAATCGACTGTACTGGGCAAATCCTCTCGTTGCCAAACTTTTAGGTATTACGCCCGTCCCCTCCCGGCTGTTGTTACAACTAGTACGTTCCTACGAGTTAGACCAAATTATCCAAGAAACACGGACAGAGCAAGCTACTAAGGAAAAATCCTGGGTGTATCATCCCGTTTCTGCAGATCCGCTCCAGTCCCAGCCTAGCTTGCATTTACGGGCTTTTAGTATCCCCCTCAACCAGGGTCATGTAGGAGTATTTTTAGAGGATCGTTGCGAAGCAGTGCAGCTTTCCGAGCAACGCGATCGGTGGACGGCGGATGTTGCCCATGAACTGAAAACCCCCCTTACCTCCATGCGCCTAGTAGTGGAAACCCTCCAGGATCGTTCTCCCCCTGACATCCGCCCCTGGCTCGATCGGTTACTGCGGGAGGTGATTCGCCTGAGCAACATCGTGGAAGACCTCCTCGATCTGGGACAACAGGACATGGGGAAAGAACCCAGCCTCACCCTGACAGATATAGATTTGCCCCGCCTAATCCAACGGGTGTGGCAGACTCTAGAACCCCTCGCCAATCGCAAGCAAATTGATTTACTGTATCAGGGACCCGATCGGTTGATCATCAACGGCGATGAAGCTAGACTGCACCGCCTATTTTTGAACTTATTAGATAACGCCATCAAATTTAGCCCTCCCTTCCAGAGGGTGCGCCTGGAAGTTTTGTGCCAAGAAGAACAGGTAACGATCGATGTGATTGACTACGGTTCCGGTTTTAGTGAGGCATCCCTGCCCTTTGTCTTCGATCGGTTTTATCGGGCTGACCCCTCCCGTTCTCGCCCTGATGCTGGGGCAGGGGGCAGTGGCTTAGGATTAGCGATCGTGCGGCAGAGCGTTTTACTGCATCACGGCACCATCAAAGCAGCAAACCATCCTGAAACTTTAGGAGCTTGGATTAGGATTACTTTACCCCTTAGACAACTCAACAATGTTGACCATTGATCGTAATTGGGATTTGACAATGCTTGATTCCACAGAAAAACGATCGTAATCGATCGGGGGAGATGTGCTATAATGAACGAAGCAACAGGCAGCGTAGCTCAGTTGGTTAGAGCGAAGGTCTCATAATCCTTAGGTCGGGAGTTCGAGTCTCCCCGCCGCCATTCCACTCCTGTACTTTTCCTAGCCCTTAAGGTTTCTTCCACTTTGCTCTTAACTCTGCCAATGATTTAGATACATAATATCCCTTCTAGGGTCAAATGAGTCAACTGTAGTTTATCGTATTTTATAACTAAGAAAGATTTGTTTTTACTAGATCAAATTGAAATTAATGAAGAGGGTGTTGACCTCCTCGACGTAGTTTTGGATGCTGTCGTTTTGCGTATAACTATGCTCTGAATCTCGTCAATGAAACTTACAAAGAAACAGGAAAAGGGCTTGGTCGTTTTGCTATCCAAAAGGCAATCACTGAACTCAAAAAAGAAAAGGAGTGGATCACTCTAATGAGTTATGACTTCTTGAATTTGATTGAGACGATAGTAAATTCCTTGGTGTTTGAGTAAATCCTGATGGGTGCCCCGCTCTAAAATTCTACCCCGATCGAGGACAAGAATTTGATCGGCTTCTCTAACTGTACTGAGGCGGTGAGCAATCACGATCGTTGTTCTTGTGCCTTGAATTTGTTGCATTGCCACTTGAATTGCTCGTTCTGATTCGTAGTCTAGGCTGGAAGTAGCTTCATCAAAAATTAAAATATCTGGGTTAACTAATAGCGCTCTGGCAATACCTAACCGTTGCCTTTGTCCGCCTGATAGGCGCAGTCCCCGCTCTCCTACGATCGTGTAAAGTCCTTGCGGTAAGAGGGGTAAAAAGTCATCTACTTTAGCAGTAGCGCAGGCAGCTTCTACCTCTTGTAAAGTAGCTTTAGGATTACCATAAACTAGATTTTCTAATAGAGTGCCGTTAAAGACATCTACCTCTTGATGCACGATCGCTAGGCGTTTACGATAACCTAAAATCTCAAAAGCATCGATCGGTTTGCCATCCAGATAAATTGCGCCACTAGAAGGAGAGAAATAACGCAATAACAACTTAACTAATGTCGATTTCCCCGATCCGGATTTACCCACTAAAGCTACCGTTTGATAGGGCTCGATCACAAAATTTATATCTTCTAAAACCGATCGTTTGCCGTCATAACTAAAGCTGACGTTACTAAATTCAATTTTGCCTTCAAACTTATAGGGAACAGGTTGGGCAAAAATATTAGGGCTGTCTTCTCCTAGGGGCAATTGCATAAATTCATGGAATCGCACCATAGAAGAGTAACGGCGGGCAAAAATTTCCATGAAGGTACTAATCGGCTCTAACTCAGAATAAGCCATATTAGAAACTGTCAAGGTTGTGATAAATTGTCCGAGGGTAATCTGTCCTCCTAGAGTAGCTCTCAAGGTTAAAACTAATACTAGAAATTCGCCAATTTGCACCAATGTTCTTTGCTTTGTCCCCAAAATTACATAGCCTAAATGAATACCCTGAATGACAGACTTAAATTCTCTGCGTAACCGATCGTGCTGTCGTTTCCACTCCATGCCTTCGGTAGCAAATGCTTTGACAGTTTTAATGTTGGTGATTATTTCGGAAGTACGACTTTCTGTATTTTCTTGGTGCTTTTCTAGCAAGTCTTCTTTGCTAATTAGTTTATACAAATCCCTCACGGAAAAATGAAGAATAAAGATGAAGAACGCTAAAAACAACAAAGCCGTAGCCGGAGACAAAACTAAGATCATCACAAAAATTGCCAGCACCCTCACAGTCTTGGGAATTAACTGCCCCGCCACATCAGGATAGCTCCAGGTATGATTAGAAAGTCCCCTTGCCACTCTCCCCGCAATTCTACCAGGGTTGTTTTCTTCATAAAATTCTAGGGGTAAAGATAAAATCTTAGCGATCGTCCGATCGGTTTGTTCCCTACGGGAACCCAGGGCAATTAGCCAATGAAACCACGGTCCAACCCAGGGCTGAATTGGCGCACGGACAACCGTTACCAAAAAAGTAATTGCTAATAATACGCCCAAGGTCAAGGAACGGCGATCGGTCTGCCACCAACTTTCAACAGCATCAGTAAGTGAACTAATTATAGGATCAATGGGTTGATCAGAAAGGACATTCAAAATTTGCCCGATCGTGTAGGGTACAACTAAATCAATTACTTCAAATAGACAAGACATGAAAATGCTAAATAGTGCCATGCCTTTGTAGGACTGGTAGTAACTGATTACATCTCTAAAGTTTGCCATAACCGATCGGTCTGTATGTTTAACCACATTTTATGAATTTATGAGAACGATCGGGGATGATTTATATCAGGACTTACGGTGCTTTTTCGGAAACCCTCACCTAAAAAGGGAGAAGGGATTGAGGGGCAATTTTGCTTGGCGTAAGTTCTATTATATCTAACCAAAGGCTGATTTGAATTTTAGTCTGGATATGATGGTGATATTTTAGATATATTTGATCGTCCTGGAATAAGCCTTACTACTCTAGTTTGCAATTTAAGGACGTTAAGAATTACAAATTACTTAGTATTCTCTAAGACCAAATGCTAAAGAGAACAAAAAAGACCTCCCTTATCCGCTATTATAAAAAGATATTAGTTTTTAGGTTAAAATAAAAACACTCCCTGGTTAGAGGTCAAAAAATGGTGCAGCTGCGATCGGTTCAATCACCAGAAATTATCTGGGAGTCCTTACCTGCCGATTTTATTCTCCCTGATGATCCCGTGGAAAGTATCCTGCAACCCCTCCTTGCCGCCGCCCTCACCGAAGCCCTTGAGTTAGCGGGAATGATCAGCCCTCCTATGCTGATTGCTTCTAATATGGCGTTAGCTGTCCGTATCAATGGCAAGACCGTAGTTAAAGCCCCCGACTGGTTTTTTGTGCCCCGCGTCCTGCCCGTAGGACAGGGGGTTATCCGCCGCAGTTACACCCCCCACCAAGAGGGCGACATCCCCGCGATCGTGATGGAGTTTTTGTCTGAGAGCGATGGAGGGGAGTATTCTAGCCGTCCTACACCGCCCTATGGCAAGTTTTGGTTTTATGAGCAGGTGATTGGGGCGTTGATGTATATCATCTTCGATCCCGCCGATGGACTCCTAGAAGTGCGTGTCCTGGAGAGAAGTCAGTACCAACTAGCCCGCCCCAATGAGTCTGGGCATTATTGGGTCGAAAGCCTGGGGTTATTTTTGGGAGTATGGCAAGGAAAAAGGCTGGGGCAAGATGCCTACTGGCTCAGATGGTGGGATCGGGAAGGCAATCTACTATTGTGGGGCAGTGAAAGAATTGCCCTGGAACAGCAACGCACAGAGCAAGAACGCCGTAGAGCTGA